>JANMNW010000458.1:0-1704 GCA_031368515.1 Chloroflexota bacterium | reverse complement strand
CGGCCACGACCAGGCGCGAGCGCTCAGATTCCTCGCGTTTCTGCTGTTCGAGCAACACGCGCACCTGGCGCTGCTGTTCGGCCAATTCCAGCGCCTGGCGTCGCGCCAGCTCGGCTTCGGCGATCTGCTGCTGCTTGCGTTCGCTCTGTATGCCCAGCTCCTGCTCGTGCTCCAGTTCCGCCAACGCGATGGCGCGCTCTTTGGCCACGCGCGCCATTTCAGACTTCTGCAGTTCTTCGAAGACTTTCTGATCGGCTGTGGCCTTCTCGGCCGCCTGCACTGTGCGCACCTCGCGCTTTTGCGACGCGGTTGCCAGCGCCAGTTCGCGGTCAAGCGTCAATCGCTGCTTGGCTGTTTCGTTGTCGCGCTGCTTGACTTCGATTTCCGTCTTGCGCTCAATGTCATTGCGCTCGCGCAGCGCCTGCTGGATCACCTGCGCATTGGCGCGCGCCACTTGCGCGCCAAAAATGTCGTCGGTGCCAAACGAGCCCTGGCGCGCGGCCTTGAGCGTGAGGATGCTGACCGATTCGAGCATCAGGCCGTTTTCCTCCAGATCGGTCTTCAAGCGGCTCTGCACTTCCTGAATGAACTTTTCGCGCTCCTGATGCAAGCTCATCAGCATGAAGCTGGCGGCCACATCGCGAAGCGCGCCGTCGAGCTTGGCATCCACCAGCGCTTTTACCGCGTCGGCGTTGACTTCTTTGCCGCCGATGGTACGTGCCGCGTCGATGATGCCTTCGACGGTCGGACGAACTTTGATATAGAAGATGGCTTTAATGTCGGCATACTGTGGATCGATCGTCAGCAGCGCATTCTGCTCGGTGCGTTCGATTTCAATCGCCATTGTGCCCAGATCGACCCAGGTGATCTCGTGCAGCGTGCGAAACATCCATGCGCCGCCGTTCATCACCACCTTGGGCGGCGCGTCGGGCTTGCGAAACAGGCCGCCGGTTCGCACGAACGCGCGGTTGGCCGGCGTTTTGATATACGCCTTCATGATCGATGCGATAAAAATCAGCATCACCAGCGCGATGACCGCGACGACGATAAATGGCAAAAAGATTCCGAATCCGTTCATGATATGTTTCTCCATGGATCCACACGCGCGCTGCCCGTTCCGCCCGGGCCTGGCGCCGCAGTCCTTCGCGAGCCCGGCTACAGGCAGCTTTGCGGCCGCGTCGTAGAGCTTCGCGTTCATCCACTCGTTGTACTCGGCCATCAGGGCGAACTGGCTGGGTGATCCCATCGCGATTGCTTCCTTTTTTATGCCAAAACAGGAATACCAACTGACATGAGAGCCGCTCCCGTAAATGCATTCTACACTCAAAAGTTTAACTTTTACGATTCAGCCCCAATCCAGTAGACTTGCCCCCATGACATCCCTCATCCGCATCGTCGGCCTGTCCAAGACCTACGCCACGGGCTTCAAGGCCCTGACGGAGGTCGACATCGAGATCCGGCGCGGCGAGATCCTCGCCCTGCTCGGCCCCAACGGCGCGGGCAAGACGACGCTGATCAGCATCATCTGCGGGATCGTGAAGCCCGGCAGCGGCACGGTCACGGTCGACGGGCACGACATCATTGCCGACTACCGCGTCACCCGCGCCATGATCGGCCTGGTGCCGCAGGAACTGACGACCGATGCCTTCGAGACCGTCTGGGACACGGTGTCGTTCAGCCGCGGCTTGTTCGGCAAGGCGCCGG
>JANMNW010000444.1:0-3261 GCA_031368515.1 Chloroflexota bacterium | reverse complement strand
GGCCGAAAAACTGAAGAAAGTGGCAACCGTCGTGGATGCCATGAAGCCTTTCGCCGAGTTCATTGAGCCGAATGGGCGCTGGCAAACATTGGAGAATGCCGCTAGGCTGATGCAGATCGCAATACATAAGCCGACACACAGTGCCACAATGGATGCTGATCTCTGCAGGCGCCTTATCCATGCGGTAGCGGCCGACGCCAGGGCAGACAGCGCTGAGCTACCTGCGGCGACAATAGCAGAGCCTGTTGACCTTGGGCAAGCCGCGAAAACAACCACTGGCGGTCCGTCGACCAACCTCCTCGCGAGAATCATTGGCGGCTTCTGGCGAAGCGGCGTCATCGGCAAGCTTTATGTCATAGGCGGCGCGGCTGTGACATTCGCCTGCATCTGTGGAATGTTGACCAGCGCACTCAGCGCAAATCCTGTCAAGTCGCGGCTGGCGTCGACGGTTACCAAGCCGAGCACAAAGGCACCACTCTTCGAATCGCAACCAACGAAAATCCAACCGAGCATCACGCCGCGGCCGAGCAGAACGGCGCCACCTGCTCCATCTTCAACGCCCATACCAGACACGCCCGAGCCAACACAGACGCTGGCGCCGCCAACTGAGACGATAGCGCCCACCGCCACGCGGGCGCAGGCTACGCGCCTTATTCGGCCAACTCGGACACCCCGCCCAAACCGGACGCCGCGGCCGATTATTCCCACTGACACACCCGAACCTGCGACAGAATCCTTCGGCCTGCTCGGTGCCAAGACGGATGATCAAGCCGGTGGTGGCGCGTGCGATCCATCCTATCCAACGGTGTGTATCCCACCAGCGCCACCTGACTTGGACTGTCCAGACGTGTCGTACAGGAATTTCGATGTGTTGCCACCCGACCCACATCGCTTTGACCGAGACAAAGACGGCAAGGGCTGCGAAAACTGAGGCATCTGCAACGAGATTGCCGCCAAGGCGGAACGGCGGTTGTCAAGCGGGTGACACAAACTGGGATGAAAGTTTAGTGAACTCGGTTGGATAAACCAGGCCCGGAATATCGGCCGGGCGATTGAGCCACACCTCCGTGGGCGGCCCTTTGAGAATCGGCATTCGATGATGAAAGCGGTCGGGATGGGCATTGAACGCCAGCGCCATCACCTTGCGACGCATTTCAAGATGCGATTCGACCCGCCCGGTATGCACCACCGCAGGCGGCAGCATCCCGATCCCGGAATGGTAGTGATAGTGGTTGTACCAGTTGAAGAACATCTGGCCCCAGCCACGCACGTCCAGTGTGCTGCCGAATCGATCGGGATACTCTGGCCGATATTTCATTGTGCGAAATTGGCTTTCAGAAAACGCATTGTCATTGGGCGTGTGCGGCCGGGAATGCACCTGACGTACACCCAGCGTGTCCATCAATTCCACCATCGGTTTGGCGATCATCGGCCCGCCGTTGTCGCTGAGTGTCGTCAACGCATGCGCAGGTAGGGTTTGATCCGGACCGATCAACAGACCCTCACGGCGCATGGCTTCCTCGATCACTGCGCCACCCAGCTGAGCCGACTGTTGTTCAGCCACCAGCCAACCCACCACGTAGCGGCTGAAGATGTCCAGCACCACATACAGACAGTAGAACATCCCGTAGCCCAGCAGTTTCGTGATATCCCAACTCCAGACCTGATTCGGCCCGGTGACCTGCAGCACCGGCGCCACGCGGCGCGGTCCGGCGGCAATCTGATTGCGTCGCTCACGCACTTCGCCATGCGTACGCATGATCCGATACATCGTGCTGGGCGATGCCAGATACTGCCCACGATCGAGTAACTTTGTGTGCGCTGCCGGTATTGCCAGCTCCACAAAGTCCGGACTGTTGAGCACCTCGCGGATCTGCGCTCGTTCCTCGGGCTTCAGCGCATTGGGCGGCGGTGGCCGCGTCACCGCTGGCCGCTGGGCCTCGTGCGGTTGGCCCAGTCGCTGATGGCTGGCCCTGTTTTTTGAGCGATACCAGGCCGTGCGCGGCAGGCTTAGATGCTCGCACAACTGCGCCACCGGCACTGTGCCGCGCAATGACTCGACAACTTCCAGCGCCTCGCTCAGCGATCTCGTTTGTGTCCGAGAATCTCCTCTTCGGTTGGCAATGTCGTGCCAAACAGTTCGGCCAATTTTTTTTGAGCTCCGATGATCAGCTCGGCCTGATGCAAGCGCTTCTCAAGCTTGGCTTTCTCACGTTCCAGCCGCCGGATCTGCTCCCGTTCCGGGTTGGCCTTGGGGCCACGTTTCTTGTCTGTCAGCCCTTTGCCGTTCCGACCCAACTCAGCCTGCCATTGGTGCAGGTGGCTTGAATACAGCCCTTCGCGCCGCAATAGCGCGCCACGATCCTCAGCCGTCATCCGACCGGCTTCTTCGACAATCCGCCGCTTGTAGGTTGCGGTGAACGTGCGCCGTTTGCGCACTACAACTTCTGTGTCTTGCGCTGCCTCCGGCTCCTGGCTCTCATCGTTCTCGCTCACGTGCATCTCCCGCTGTCCGGCCGGAGTTGCCCTGCCGACAAAGCGATGTCTCAAGCCTACGTCAGCTGTAGGGCGCGTCAAGGGCATGGGCCTCGCGGCCCGGCCTGCTGGCCGCCCTTGACCCGTCCTACAGTCGTCGCCGACCTTGGATCACGCGCTTTGTTCGGCGGTTTTCAACCCCTTCTTGGACACTCTCACCCCACGCCACTTCAGTAATCTCGTCTCGGCATTTGTGTCACGTGAGCCTAACACGCGGGGTATGGCCCAATCCGATCAGCCCGATTGTTGAACCAGCTAAGTCACCGATGCCCGCCTGAGCGAGTTCCATCATCGGCCATTTCCCCGACCGTGTGCCGTGTTCGGCAGCAACGAAACACTTCACTAATGCTAGCATCAACATGATTGCATGTTCAGCCACTGCTCCTGCATTCGCGCCAGGCGTGTAAGCTACCGGGATGCCAACGGTCGCAGCTGCGTCAACGTCGATGTTTTCATAACCAATACCATTGCGTTGGATAAGACGTACGCGTGGAGCCAAGGCCAGAAGGTCTGCGTCGATTTTTCGATGAATAACAAACAGGAAATCGGCGTCAGCGGCAAGTCGAGCAAAATCCTGAATATCTAGCGTGGGCACTGACACAAACGATACGCCCTCGGGCATTAGATTTTGGCTCGCGCTCGACGCCTGTACCACGCCTGCTTGCCCGTGCTTCGTGGCTGAACGCTCTGCGAACCCTTCGAACCTCGTCTCGCTAGATTCGAATC
>JANMNW010000436.1:0-7684 GCA_031368515.1 Chloroflexota bacterium | reverse complement strand
CCAACCGCGCCCTGATGGGCTCGAACATGCAGCGCCAGGCCGTGCCGCTCCTGCGGCCGGATGTGCCGATCGTCTCGACCGGCATGGAAATGCAGGCCGCCCGCGACTCCGGTCAGGTGGTGGTGTGCGATGAGGACGGCGAGGTCGTGTCGGTCACCGGCAAGGAAATCGTCGTCCAAACCGGCACCAAGCGCCGCCCCTACCGGCTGCGCAAGTACAACCGCTCGAACCAGAGCACCTGCATCGATCAGCATCCAATCGTGATCAAGAGCCAGCGCGTCAAGAAAGGCCAGGTCATCGCCGATTCGTCGTCGACGGTGCATGGCGAGCTGGCGCTGGGCCAGAACATTCTGGTGGCGTTCCTCTCGTGGGAGGGCGGCAACTATGAAGACGCGATTCTGGTGAGCGAACGTCTCGTGCGCGAAGACTACTTCAGCTCGATCCACATCGAGAAGTTTGAATTGGACTCACGCGAGACCAAGCTCGGCCCCGAGGAAATCACGCGCGATATCCCGAACGTGGGCGAAGAGACGCTGAAGGATCTGGACGAAAACGGCATCATCCGCATCGGCGCCGAAGTCGGGCAGAACGACATTCTGGTCGGCAAGATCACGCCCAAGGGCGAGAAAGAGCTGTCGCCTGAAGAAAAGCTGCTGCGCGCCATCTTCGGCGAGAAGAGCCGCGAGGTGAAGGACACGTCGCTGCGCCTGCCGAACGGCGAGCACGGCAAAGTGGTTGAAGTCAAAGTCTTCAACCGCGACGATCATCGCGACCTGCCGGCCGGCGTCAATCAGCAGGTGCGGGTGGGCGTTGCGCAACGGCGCAAGTTGACCCAGGGCGACAAGATGGCCGGCCGCCACGGCAACAAAGGCGTGGTTAGCCGCGTGGTGCCGATTGAAGACATGCCGTATCTTGAGGACGGCACGCCGATCGACATCATCTTGAACCCGCTGGGCGTTCCGGGCCGCATGAACATCGGCCAGATTCTTGAAACGCATCTGGGCTGGGCGGCCGACCGCCTGGGCTTTCGCGCGATCACGCCGGTGTTTGACGGCGCCAGCGAGACCGAGATTGAGGCCGAACTGTGCCGCGCATGGATGATCGACCGGGCCTATGCCGAAATCAGCGAGCGCGCCTGGGTGGCCTTGCGCGAAAATGAGATCAACACGGAAGAGCTGCGCGATCAGCACGATGCGCGCATGGCCTATATCAACGAGTGGCTCAAAGACAGTGACCACGACCTGGAAGAAGCCAGCCGCAACGAGCTGTATTGCCGCCGCATCGTGGTGACCGAGTGGCTGCGCGAGAAAGGCTACGATCCCGCCGAAATTTTGGCGTTCGAAAATGATATCGCCACGCTCAACGGCCGCGAGGCGATTGACCGGGCCGCGCATGCAACCTGCTTGCGGTTGTGGCTGGAATCTCAGGGACACAAGAGCGGCAATCTGGGCGATGAGAAAGTTGAACAGCGCGCGCTTGAAGTCAGCATTGAAACTGGCGTGCCGCTGCCGACCATCGGCAAGATGCGCCTGATTGACGGCAAAACCGGAGAAGCGTTTGACAACCCGGTGACTGTGGGCTATCTGCACATGCTCAAGCTCGCGCACTTGGTCGACGACAAGGTCCATGCGCGTTCCACCGGCCCATACTCGCTCGTCACCCAGCAGCCGCTGGGCGGCAAGGCGCAGATGGGCGGCCAGCGCTTTGGCGAAATGGAAGTGTGGGCGCTGGAGGCTTATGGTGCCGCGCACATGCTGCAAGAAATGCTCACCGTCAAGTCCGACGACGTGCAGGGCCGCGTCAAGACCTACGAGAGCATTGTCAAAGGCGAGCCCATTGACGAGCCGGGCATTCCCGCTTCGTTCAAGGTGCTGGTCAAAGAGTTGCAGTCGCTCGGCCTCTCGGTTGAGGCGATCAACGAAGCGGGCGAGTATGTCAGCTTCGGCAAGGACGAGGATCGGCGGCAGTTGCCGAAACTCGGCGGCTTTGGACTCACTGGCCTGGACGAGCCGCAGTCATAGTCAGACATCAAGTCAAAAGGCCCCGCCGATCCGGCGGGGCCTTTTTTTTTGCGTGTGTTGCATCTGTTAATGCGTGCCGTGGCTTGGGGCGAATTGCACGTCGCAAACGTTGCCAATCTCGGAACATGCTGCGAGGCGAGCCATGGCGCTCAGAGCACCGTTGGGCAAGCGCCTGCGACGCTGACGCGCCGGCGTGGGGCAATGCACGCGCAAAGCCGCTAGAACAGTCCCATGGGATTTGACTCGCTGCCCGTGCTTGGCACGGTGTTGATTGCGCTGGTGGCGTTTTGGAACGGCATGCTGCTCTCGCAGGAGCGCCGCCGGCCGGCCACAGCTGTGGCCGGGCTGTTGTTGACGCTGATTGCGATCGTATGCGTGGTGGTATCGCCAGGGCAGATGGCGCGCGTTTTTGCGCGGGCGCAGGAAGTTTTTGTGATCACGGGCAGCGGCGTGGCGGATGCGTTTATTCTGGCGTATGGCGTGTTTGCCGCAGCGCAGGTGCTTCTTGGGCTGGCTCGCGCTGAGACTGGGTCTGTATATGGCAAGAGTGATGTGGCCGAAGCCGCGTCTTGGGTAAATCGCCTTTTGCTGAGAGGCGCAACGGTCGCGAGCGCCTTCTACGGGATGGCGCTCATCACCGGGGTTTTGGCAATGAACTAGATCGGCGATCTGGCAGGTCCGGCAACTGCCAGATTGCCGACCTGCCAGATGCCGGACCTGTAACCGCCGACCAATCGTCAGCTATTGTCAGCTGCGCCACGTACAATCGGCCCCTCATGTCGCCGCCCGAGGGAGGATTGCCACAAGACACCAACACCAGCATTGCGCGCGCGGCCACGCTCACGTCTATCGGCAACGTCAGCAGCCGCGTGATTGGGCTGCTGCGCGAGACGGTAAAGTCCTTCTTTTTTGGCACGCGCCAGGCGGCCAGCGCCTATGAGCTGGCATCCAACCTGCCCACCTCGTTTTACGATCTGCTCGTCGGCGGCATGCTGAGCTCGGCCCTGGTTCCCACCTTCAGCCGCCTGGCGTCCGACGACGACAGCGAGGCCGGCCGGCGCGAGTTTGGCCGCTTGCTCGGCGCGCTGATCGGGCTGGCCATGTCCGGGCTGTTTGTGATTGTGGCGGTGCTGTTCGTCTTCGCCTATCCGATCGCGCAGTTTCGCGGCGGACCGCTTCAGGATGCCGGCCAACTGGCCACGCTGTTGCGGATCACCATTCCGTCCATTTTGTTTATGAACGTCAGCGGGCTGGTCACCGCCGCGCTGCAGGCGCGCCGGCGTTTTGGCTACACCGCCTTCACATCGACGGTTTCGAACGTGTGCATGATCGCCTGCGTGGTGGCGTTTGAGCCCGCTCTGGGCGTGACGTCGCTGGCGATCGGGTTGCTGGTGGGCAGCATCGCGCAGCTGTTGATTCAGCTGCCCGGGTTGCGCGGCGTGCCGGTCGAGATTTCGCTCAACTGGCGTTTGCCAGGCGTGGCGCAGATCGGGCGCCTGTTTTTGCCTGTGGCAGGCGGGCTGCTGCTGTCGCTGCTGGCAGCCGAAGCCAGCTACATCGTATCGGCGCTGATCAGCGTGGATGCGCCGTCGACCATGCGCTACGCCGCCCAGATAATTCAGTTTCCGCTGGGCATGATCGTCTCGGCCGTGTCGGTGGCGATTTTGCCGGCGCTGTCTTCATCGTCCGGCGAACGTTTCAAGCAGACGCTGGCATCCGGGTTGCGCCTGATGATGGTGCTGATCGTGCCGGTGGCGGCCGGCTTGTATGTGCTTTCGACGCCGGTGGTGGCGCTGCTCTTTCAACACGGCGCATTTGACGCGGCCAGCACGGCCGCAACTGCCGTGGCCTTGCGCGCCGCCGTGCCCAATCTCGTGTTCTCGGCGATCGATGTGCCGATCATTTTTGCGTTCTATGCGCTGCGCGACACGCGCACGCCCACACTGATCGGGCTGGTTTCCACGCTGCTTTACATCGTGATTCTGGTCGCTTTGGCGGGCCTCAGCCGGGCGGGTCTATGGCCGTTCACGCTGGAGCAGCTGATTCTGGCCAACTCGATCAAGACCGGGATCGATGCGGCGATCATGCTGCCGATGTTGTGGCGAAAGATTGGCGGGCTGCACGGCCACGGCATCACTGCCCTGGGGTTGCGCGTGGTGGCGGCGTCAGTGTTGTCCGGCGGCGCGGTGGCTTTTGTCAGCGAATGGGTGATGGCGCAAGTCGGGCTGACCGGGCGCGCGGCCCAGCTCACCGTCATTGTTTCGGCCACCGCGGCAGGGGCGCTGGTGTATTTGGCCTGCGCCGCCGTGCTGAAAATTCGCGAACTTGAGTTTTTGCGGCGGTTTTTGGGGCGCGGCGGAAAGGTCAAGACCTGAATGGTCTAGGGTAGGCGATCGGGCAACTCGACGCTCGGCGCCAACGCCAGCCGCACCACTGCGTTGTTCGAATCGATCACCGTGCTGTAGCCGAACAACGGTATGCCGATCAGCACCGGCGTGTTATTGGTGATCTGAAAGCGCACCCGCCCGTCGGCGTCGGTGTAGGCCTGGCTGAGCGGCGTGCCGCTGCCCTCGTCGCTGAGACGTACCGAGGCATTTGACACCCCTTCTCCCGCATCGCTCAATCCGTTGCGGTTGGTGTCGATAAACACCTGAACGTCGAGCGTGATGAGGCGTACGGTGGGCTGCGGGCCGCGCGTGGGCGGCGCAAGGGCCCCGCCTTCCAGCGGCCGCACCACCAGGTTTTGCGCCGCGCGCGGCGTGGGGAAGGGCGTGCCCGTCGGCTCGGGCGGCGCGGGCGTGGGCGGCACAAAAGTCGGGCGGGTGGTGGCCGTGCCGCGCGGATCGATAGTCGGAGTGGGCGTGTTAGGGATGCCGATGGTGCACTGGAGCGAATACGTGCGGCCCAGGCCTTCGGTAGCCCGCGGCGGCGTGACGTCGCCGATCAGCAGATAGACAATGCCTGTGTATCCGGAGAGCCATGTAACGCGGCTGGCAAAGTTGCCGCGCTGCTTTTCCAATTCGGACGCGTTGTCGTTGCCGCCAATGGCGTTGGCGTCGCGGTTCGAAGGCGAATTTTGGTTGTAAACGATCAGGTTGGTGTCCGCGCCGCCGGCCAGATCGAGCGTCTCGCAGGTGTAATACACGCCCTGCTTGACAGGCATGCGGAACCAGTCGTTGTCGACCGTTTCGCGCGAGGTCGGCTGAAACGGGACGAAATTCAAATTGTCGTATTTGGTATTGGGCGCGATCAGCGCCGAGGTGCTTTCGTCGCCGTTGTATTCGAAGCGATCGATGCCCTGCGGAAAGGGCGTCGGCGTGATCGTGGTGAAAACCGTGGTGGCCACAATTTCCTGCACCGCGACGTTGTAGGCTGGGTTGTAGCTTGAAGCGCCGCTACGCGGCGACGGGTCCTTGTTCCACACCTTTACCCAGTATTGGCCGTCATAGTCGCCGGTGAATTCGACGCGCGAGCCGCGGTCGAGCGGCTGGTAATCGTCGTTGGCGGCGATCAAACCGGTGGTGTCCGTGTTGTTGTAGGCCAGGCTGCGGATGGTGGCGCTGTCGCGGAAGATGAACAGCTCGGTGTCCACGCCGGATTGCGCGGTGGTGGTGATGCGATAGCGGCCGCCGTTGCGGCCGTAGAAGAAATACCAGTCCACATCGCCGGCGTCGCGAATAAAGCCCAATGTGTTTGAGATCGGATTGGTGCTCAAAAAGTTGGGCAGCTGGCTGGCCGCAAACGTGTTGCCCACATTCAAAAAGCTGCGCACCACGCCGCCGTTGGGCGGGGCCAGCACATACGCCGGAATGTCATTGACTTCGAAGACATCGGGCAGCGTCGAGCCGGGTGTCAGCGTAACCGTGGGCGTTGGGCCGGTGGTTGATGTGGCGGTAGGCGAAATGGTGATATCCGACTGGCAGATGGAAATTTCATAGGGCTTGAATTCCGGATTTGGCACATTTCCCGTGATCTGCACTCGGATGTGATATGTGACGCCAGCCACGAAATTGTAGGTGGTCAGAGTAGCGGAGCCGCCCGGGGTTGTTGAAGTTGTTTGCAGCCCATTGCCGTTGAGATCCGTGAGCTGGATCAACAACGCGAGATCGTTGGCGACACTGGTGGTGAGTGGCGCAAGCGCTCTGACTGTGACGGTAAACTGGCGCGTCGCTCCGGGAGAGAACCGAAAAAAGTCGAGATCCCCGACCGGCGAGATGGTCGCATTCGAAAGCACCTGAGGCGCCGCGCATGTGGGCGGCGGCGAAATGATGCTGAAGTTGGGCGAGGACGCCGAGTTGTTTGGTTCGAAGCTGTCGGAAACGATTTGGCTGGGCCGGCTATCGGGCTGAATTGCGCGCGCATTTGCGCTGAATAAGGCGGCGAAAAGCATGGCGAACGCCAGCGCAAGCACCAAGTGGCTGCGCGCGGATGAAATGGTGGCGATGGAAGTTTTCATTGGTTCCGCGATGCGTTTGATTGTGGCGGCTAGAACTGCTCCAGGAACCGCAGGTCGTTTTGCCAGAAGTAACGAATGTCGTTGATGCCCATCAGTCGCATGGCCACGCGCTCCGGGCCCATGCCGAAGGCGAAGCCGCTCCATTCCTCCGGGTCGTAGCCGCCGTTGCGCAACACGGTTGGGTGGATCATGCCGGCGCCGGAAATTTCAAGCCATCCGGTGCCTTTTGTGATCATGCGGTCGCGCTCGGTTTCGGTGCCCCAGAACACGTCGATTTCAACGCTGGGCTCTGTGAACGGAAAGTACGAGGCTCGAAAGCGCAGCTGCGTTTTGCCGCCAAACATGTGCTTGGCGAACTCGACAAATGTGCCTTTCAAATCTGCCAATGTGATGTTTCGGCCGACCACAATGCCTTCGACCTGGTTGAATTGCATCTCGCTGCGCGCGGTGACTAGTTCGTAGCGATAAACCATGCCGGGCAGGATCACGCGCACCGCCCGCGTGCCGTTTGCGCCGAGCTCGCGCATGCTGCGAATCTGGCCTGGCGAGGTATGGGTGCGCAGCACCATGCCGGGCTGGTTCAAATAGAACGTGTCCCACATGTCGCGCGCCGGATGCTCATCCGGCATGTTGAGCAAGCCGAAGTTGAAATCGTCGCTCTCAATTTCGGGCGAACGATAGACTTCAAAGCCCATCTTTGCAAAGACGCGCATCACGCGGCGCAGGTTGATCGTGCTGGGATGCAAGCGCCCGCGCGTGACGCCGATGCCGGGCAGGGTTACATCCAGCCCGCCAGCTTGAATCGACGCCTCCAGCTCGGCGTCTTTAACCGATTTGACGCGCTCGTCGTATGCGCCCAGCAACGCCTGTTTGACTTCATTGGCGCGTTTTCCAAATGCCGGGCGCTCCTCTTTGCTCAGCGCGCCGAGGGCGGACATAGCCTCGTCAAGAGCGCCTTTGCTGCGCTTTGTTCCGAAGTAGCGGCCCTGCCAGGCCTGCAATTCATCGGATGTCAGGCAAGCGCCAAGCGCGGCCAATGCTTCCGCCTCGATCCGGTCGAGCTGGTCTGTGGATGCCATGTTGATAACTCGACGGATTATAGCCCCGGCGTTAGCCGTTATGGTTGGATAAGTGCGTTCAAGCCCACTTTGTCAGCGCCGGCGGGGTGTGGGTGGCAACGCGGTCAAGCAAGCGCTCGATGTCGTCG
>JANMNW010000428.1:0-6070 GCA_031368515.1 Chloroflexota bacterium | reverse complement strand
AAGCGGGCGCTGCCAGTTGTTCGTATTTAAGCGACCGTGCTGCCGCTCAAGCGGGTATCATCCAGCCAGGAGCAAACATGACCATTTCAATCTCTGATGTGACTGTGAAGGATGCAAAGGGCGCAGAACGCGCGCTGGAGGGCTATGCCGGCAAGGTGCTGCTGGTTGTGAACGTGGCATCGCGCTGCGGCCACACGCCGCAATACACCGGGCTGGAAGCACTCAATCGCAAATATGCCGCGCAGGGCCTGACTGTGCTGGGTTTCCCCTGCAACGATTTTGGCGCGCAGGAGCCAGGCACGCTGGAGGAGATTCAGTCTTTCTGCTCGACCCAGTACGACGTCACCTTTGAGATCTTCGGCAAAGTGCAGGCCAAGGGCGACGACAAATCGCCGATCTATGCGCGGCTGACGCAAACCGAGCCCGCTGGCGATGTGGGTTGGAACTTTGAAAAGTTTTTGGTGGGCAAAGACGGCGCGGTGATCGCGCGCTACAAATCGAATGTGTCGCCGGATGCGCCCGAGCTGGTCGGCGCGATTGAAGCGGCGCTCAAAGCGTAAGACGTACAAGCGAACAGGCGGGCTGCGGCAAGTTCATGGATGGCAGCCCGCCGTGTCGCTCATTGGATGGTTGTCAGCATGAGCTCGGATTTGCGCGACCGCTTGCGGCGATTGGGCGTGCACAAAGGCGCGGCCCATCTCAAGCCGCGCGCCCCATTGCGGCCGCCGCAGCCCGAGCCCGTGCCTGCGCCTGTCGCACAGCACGCGGCTCTGGAGTTGGTGCAGACGGCATTTGGCCTGGCGCATGTGCGGCGCGAGGGGTATGCGCTCGATCATGCGCATGGCGACCGCCCGCTGGGTCAGGCGCTGGCGCTTGAAGCCGGGCGGGTGTCGCGGCTGGCATCGCTGCGCGATCAGCAGATCGATCTGCGCAACGCATTGTTTCTAGACACGGAAACCACCGGGCTGGCCGGTGGCGCCGGGACGCTTGCTTTTTTGGTCGGGCTGGGTTACTTTGAGGGCGAACGCTTTGTCGTCGAACAGTTTTTTTTGAAGGACCCGGCGCGCGAGGCGGCCATGCTGGCGGCGATCGACAAGCTCGTCAATGCGCGCGAGACGCTGGTGACGTTTAACGGCAAGGCGTTTGATGTGCCGTTGCTCGAAACGCGCTTCACGCTGTCGCGCATCGCGCCGGCTTTTGGCGAGAAGATTCATCTGGATCTGCTCACGCCCTCGCGGCGCGTGTGGCGGCAGACGATCGGCTCGTGCAGCCTGGGCTCGCTGGAGTATCACTTGTTGCAGGTTCGGCGCGATCAGCAGGACATTGCCGGGTTTCTGATTCCGCAGCTCTATCGCGAGTATTTGCAGTCGGGCGCAGACGACCTGTCCGACGACATGAATCGCGTGATGTATCACAACCTGCTCGACATTTTGTCGATGGTGACGCTGACCGCGCGCTTGTGCGACGCGATTTTTCAGCCGCGGGATGCGCGCGAGCGTTACGCCGCCGGCGCATTTCATGAGCGCGCGGGCGAAGCCGAGGCGGCCGAGCGGCTATATGGACAGGCGGCCGACACGGGCGATGTTGCGACGCGCGCGATAGTGGCGCGCCGGATGGCGCAGTTGCTCAAGCGGCAAAAGCGCTATGGCGAAGCGCGCGCGCATTGGCAGCAGCTGGCCGATGATGACAATATCGACGGGCTGATCGAGCTGGCCATGCAGTCCGAGTGGCGCGACGGCGACGTTCGGCAGGCGCTGGCTTATGCGCTGCGCGCGCGCGCGGTGTGCGACGATCGCGTGTTGGCGGGGCGGCTGGACAAGCGGATTGCGCGGCTGAAGCGAAAGCTTAACGCTGGATAACCTGACAGGTAAGGAATTTCTAAGCTTTTGGCCGCGTGACCTGGCAGGTAACGGTTTACGTCAGCTTGCCGCGCGCCGCCACCGACCAGCGCTTCTCCACCACGCCGTCGCGCACGCCCACGATCTCATTGAGCAAGTTGCTGACCGGGCAACAGTGATTGGGGATCACCGTCACGCGTTCGCCAATTTCCGGTTTGCGCGCGCATGCGCGGAAATCAACATGACCATGCTCTTCGGACATGCCGTAAAAGCGCGCTTCGGGGTATTCCAGAATTAGCCCGTGTCCTTCCAGCCCAGAAAGATCGGATGAAAACGTCTTGCTGCCGCCATCGAGGATGCCGCGGTCGGCCGTCGGCCGGCTGACCACCGTGCACAGCACTTTGAACGCGATGTCCTCAAGCGCCATCGCGCCGTTGATCAGCGTGGCGCGGTCGCCGTAGATATACATGCCGCTGCGATACTCCGTCAGCGTTTTGTGCTCGTGCGCGTGCCACATGCGCGCCGTGCCGCCGCCCGTCACGCATTGCACATCGATGCCGTCGGCTTTGAGCAATTCGCGCGTGGCCATGACAAACGGGTCGGTGTTGGCGTTGCAGGGAAAAGTCATTAGGCCGCCGAAGCGCAACCCGGTCGAACGCGCGATCAGACGCGCCAGCTCGGCTGCCTGATCCGGCGATTGCACGCCGCAGCGCTGCGCGCCGGTGTCGAATTCGACCAGCGTGCTCAGTTCAAGCCCAGCGCGCCTCATCGCATCCGACAGGCCGTTGACCGTGTAGGCTGAATCAGCCGTGACCGAAACCGTGACGCGCCGCGCCAGCGCGGCCAACCGTTCGAGCTTGGCCGCGCCGATGATGTTGTATGGAATGAAGATGTCGGTGCTGCCGCCGTCGGCCATCACCTCGGCTTCGCCAATTTTCTGACAGGTAATGCCCACCGCGCCGCCGGCAACTTGCATGCGCGCAATTTCTGGGATCTTGTGCGTCTTGATGTGCGGGCGGTTGGCTAGGCGATGACCGCTCAAATACGCCTGAAACTTGGTCAGATTGCGTTCGAAGCGGTCGAGTTCGACAATGGCCGCCGGTGTTTCAAGATCGGTGCTGCGCATGGCCGGATTATGCGTCCGAACCGCGCTTGCTGCCCTGCGCTAGACCAGCACGCGCTCGATCTGTTCGCGCGCCGGGCTGCGCTGCACCAGCGCGCGCATGATCGGGCGGCTACAAATCAGAAAGACCACAAAAGCCACACTGTAGGTGGACAAACGAATATTGAACGCGCTGATGGCGAGATAGCCGATGCCGGCGCAACCCAGCGTCATGACCAGGCCGAGGAGCATGCTGGCTCCACCGTACGCGATCACTTCAGGCCCATCCACATCGATGCAGGCCGGCACAAGCACTTTTTGGGAAAACTTCCAGCCAAAACAGACAGTGCCGCGCTCGTCGTAAATGACGCGCATGGCGTTCACCACGTTCAGCCAAAAAAAGACGGCGGCGGCAGCCAGCGCCACGATGGCGGCTGGCGCCATGACAAACAGCAGCAATTCAATGCTCATACGATTTTTCCTGGCAGAACCCCAGTTCTATCACATGACGCGCTCGCCGCAAGTGGCAAGAATGACGTTGCGATATGCGCGGCTGGGACGAAAGTTTGAGGTCAGGCGCGCCGCCGCACGCCGAGATAGTGATGCCACAAGATGCGCGCGGCAGCCGACCGGTGCGGCCGCCAGCGGTCGCCTAGCGCGGCGAATTCATCCGCGCTTGGGCGCGCGCGCAGTTTGAGCACTTCCTGCGCGCCGATCAACAACGCCAGATCGCCGCGCGGCCAGATGTCGGCGCGGCACAGCACCATAAGCAGATACACGTCCGCGCTCCAGATGCCGATGCCGGTGAGCGCCATCAACGCCGCGCGCACATCGTCGTCGGGCATGCGCGCGAGCGCGGCTGGGTCGAACGCGCCGCTCACGATGGCTTCGGCCAGCAGCCGGCAATAGCGCGACTTTTGCCGGCTGAAGCCGGCGGCAAGCAGTTGCGCATCGCTGAGCGACAACACCGCTTCCGGCGTGATCACGCCCACCAGCGCCGTCAGCTTGTTTAGCGCCGCCAGCGCCGATGCCAGCGACACCTGCTGCTCGAGAATGATGTGCACCAGGGTGGCGTAGCCCGGCTCGCGGTTCCACAGCGGCGGATGGCCAAAACGTTGCACCGCTGCCGCCAGAGCAGCGTCAGAGGCGCACAGCGTGTCGACCGCGCGCCGCAGCGTTGCGTGGGTGTAGGTTGCGATGGACGAAATTTGCTTTCGCGCCATGCGCGTATTGTCGCCGGGCAGCTCAAGCGCGCTTGAACAATAGCCACTTCGTCACGCGCACGCAAGCCACCGGCTATGGGATTCTTGTGCTGTTCATCGTGTCACTGTGCGGGTCGTCTGAGTTATCTTGCTGCCAGATTTTTTCCCGCCATTGGCAGATAGGTTTGCAGGGACGAAGACAAGATCAGTGTGGCTGTCAACGTGATTGGCGAAGCCGGCGCGGTGATTGACTGGTTTTTGGAGCCCGCATTGGACCAGCCGAAAAACTGATAGAACCGACCGCTGATGATCTGGGTGGAGTTGATATCGACCTCGTCCTGCATGCCAACGACGCGCGCGATGTTAAAGGGCGTAATAATCCCCTGGCCGTTAACCAGGATTTGCCCGCCGGCCGGTAGCGTGGCAAAGCCAACGGTCGTCGTCATCGGGTAGATATCGCGGCTAATGATGTTGGTGGCGCCTTGGGAATCGGTCAGACGCAGCGTCACCCGGTAATAAATGGCTGTATCCGTTTCGCCGGTCGGCGGCGTCGTAAATTGTCCAGCCGGTCCGCTGATGCCAGACAAAAATGGGTGCGTGTGCTCCCGATGGTGAAACTCCACCGACCAGTTGTAAGGACTAGCCGCAAGCCCGGACTGCGCACCGGCGTTGACTGCCCCGAACGCCCACGTGTCGCCGGCAAATAGCATTTGCCGGCCGGGCGCGGTCACATTTGTCACGATGATGGTGGCGGTGAGCGGAACGGAGCCCGGGTAAACCGTAATGGAGACGGGCAGCGATGCCAACGCTGGCGATCCTTGATCAATCACGGTGAGGGTGACCACTTTGGGCCCGGTTACGGCATACGTTGTTGTGATGACGGCCGCTGTGGAGCTGATCACCGACCCGCTGGCAAGCTCCCATTTGTAGATCAAAGGGTCATTGTCGGGATCGTAGGAGAGCGTCCCGGAGTAAACGACCGGGGCATTGAGCGCCGGGAAGAGCGGTGCTGCGGCGATGGATGCGGCAGGTTGGCGGTTGATGGAACCGGTGTAACGAACGCGGCCGAGGAAGTTTTCACGCAATGAGTCCTCCAAAGTGGTCAGATAGTAAAGATTGCCATCTGGCCCCTGTTTGATGTCGACGATGCCTGACAAGCCGGTCATGAAGGGCTCCACGATCCATTCGCCGCTCGAACTTTCAAAGCGCAGCCGCCGCATCCACGGCTTCAAGAAATCAGCAAAATAAACTTGTCCGAAATAGGCCGCCGGGAATTCGGCACCACGGTAATAGCCGATGGCCGAAATGGCGCTGTCGGAATTGGCGTTGATGACTTCGTGCGAGTATGCGTAGATCGGGTCGACGAACATGGCGCATTCGCATATGCCTTCGACGGTTGGATAGCCGTAGTTGCCGCCTGCGGTGAGCCGGTTGATTTCCTCCCACTCGCCGCCGCCGACATCGCCGATGAAGACATCGTTGTTGGCCCTGTCTATCGTGAAACGGAACGGATTGCGGAGGCCGTAGGCATACACTTCGCGGCATGGGTTGCTGCTGTCGTCAGGCAGCGCAGTCGCGCAGTAACGCGCGCCGGCGGCCGTGTCAAAGGGATTGCCGTCTGTGGAGTACCCGCGCGTGCTGTTGTCCGGTTTGATGCGCAGGATCTTGCCGTTCAACGTGCTGTTCACTGGCGAGAGTGTGTTGATGCCGCCGTCGCCCGTCGAGATGTAGAGGTAGCCATTGCTGTCAAAGGCCAGATTGCCCGCGTTGTGCACGCCAACGTCGGTGGCGATGCTGTCGATCAGCACTTTTTCGCTGGCGGCATTCACGCTGTCGCCGTTCATGGTGAAGCGCGCCACACGATTGCGAGGACCGGGAATGTTTTGAGTATAGGTTTGATAGCCGCACGATGACGACACGCCGGATTG
>JANMNW010000391.1:0-26243 GCA_031368515.1 Chloroflexota bacterium | reverse complement strand
CGCCCACGGATACAGCGCTCAGGCGCGCGCGCGGCCAACCAGCAGGCAAGCACGGCGCAATCGACAGCCGATGCAGATGCGCCAGCGGACTCAGCCCCAGCAGCCCCTCGATAATTCCCTGGGCATACAGGCCGGCCGACCAAAGCTGGACAAAGCATAGCCCCCGCGGAATCAGCTCTTCAAATAGTCCCAGCTGCCCATTTCCCAAGGTCGAAGCGATGTTCATCAGCAGACGGCGGGCCAAGGCTTTGCGGCCCATGCGCGCGGCCGCCAACGCCAGCACGCCGGTGGGCAACGTCCACACACTCGCCTCCACGCGCTGCGTGTGCGGCAGGCCCTCGGCGCTCAGCCAATCGCGCTCGATTGTGGCCAGCACCCGCCGGGCATGGTCAGGGCGAGCCAGTCCGGTCTCCAAAGGCACGGCTTGCGTCCAATGGCCGGCAAGCTGTTGCGTGCCGTCCCAGCCCAAGGAGTCGGCATACAGACCTTTGCGTTCGATCCACCAATCGCGTTCAAAGCTAGATTCGATATGCGCGCGCCAGGCTTCAAGCGCCGCCACGTCTGATGCGTCAAGCGCGCCGCGCGCGGCCGCGCTCATCGCCAGCAAGTCTTTGAGCGCGCGCCAGGTGTAGCACACCGAATCGAGCTTGAGCGGCAGCATGCCCTCCCGCTCGACCATGGCGTTGCCGTGCGGGTAGAACGGGTACTTCGACCCGTTCCAAAGAAAGCCGCTGCGCACGTAGTTGAGCATGCCGGCGCGGCAAACCGGCAGCATCTCGCGCAGCCATGTCGCGCGCTGTGGCGCGGTGCGCAAGCGCGTCCACACGTGATGCGCGGCGCTGACAAATTGCGGCGTCTCTTGCGTGTTGCCGGGGTTGAACACCCCGCCGTCGGGCACCACTTCATGCGGCACGCGGCCGCATTGCCGCACGGCCACCTCGGCCAGCGCGCGAAGCGACGCCTGCGCCAGATCGACACGCCCGGCCGCGCACAGCCCGGGCACGCTGTAGGCCAGATCGCAGCCAAACAGGTTGGGATACTCCGGCAGCCCGGCCATGGCGTAACGGCCCGCCGGGTTGCGCGTTTCCAGGAGCTTGATGTTGAGCAACGCGCACGTCAGCGCCACGTTCAGCGCGCCCGCGGCGTCGCCTTGCAGCGGCGCAAGCGCGGCCCGATAGGCGCGTTGTTTTCCCAGACGGCGCGCATCCCAGGCGCGCAACGCCAGACGCGCCTGCGCGCGCGCGGCGCGCACGCCGCCGGCATGCGTTGCGGCGACGACCCACCGCAGCGTGCGCGCCGCGCCTGGCGCCAGCGTGAAATCGGATTTCAACGGCTGCGCGCCCAACGCCACCACGCCAATTTGCACTTGCGTCGACGAACGCGCGGCGAATTCGCGCGCGCCACGCGTCATCACACTCCGGCCGGGCAGCGCGGCGCCCATCCAGCATGGCCGCAAATCCGGCACAGCATACATGCTCACGATCAAATGGCGCGGACGATCGCTCGAATTGAGCACAGTGGCTTCGATATAGAGAGCAGCTTCCTGCTCATCGATCCATTCAGTCTCGGTCAGCCGGAGCTTCGCGCCTTCGCGCACGCGCGTGCAGCGCCAGAAGGCGCTGTCGAACGACACCGTCTCAAGCGCCTGCGCGCGCCGACCGCGCTCGCGCAGGTCGATGCGCCAGCTGGAGAGCGCTTTGAACGGATGCGCCCACAGCCCGCCCATCTCGCCGACGAGGTGCTCATCGCCTACGCGCGGCGGCGCCCCGCTCATCATGCCGATAGCGTACATGTGCTGGCCACCGATGACATATGGCCGGTCTTCGGCATGTTCGGCGTACAGACCGGCGGCGCCAAATTTCAGTGACTGTCGCATTACATCTCCGCAACCTTCAGCGCGTCTGGCGCGCCAATCCCATGCGCTGCGCGGCAAGGCGGTCGATCCAGCGCTTGGGCAGCAGCGGCAGCAGCCAGTTGATGAACGGAGCGGGCGCCGGCGCATAACGCGTGCGCGGATGCGGGCGGGTCAATGCGCGCCAGATCAGCTCGCTGATGCGCGCAACCGGAATCCCGGCGGCTTCGGAATCGCCGACAAACGCGGCATATCGTTCGAACGCTGCGCCATACACGGTGGCGGCGTATGCCGAAACATCGAGCGCGCGCGCCTTATCCCATATCGGCGTCTTGACCGCGCCCGGGCCAATCACGATGACGTCAATGCCGTGCACCAGAAGCTCGCGCCGCAGCGCGTCGGACATGCCTTCCATGCCGTGTTTTGATGCGGCGTAGGCGCTGAGCATCGGCCAGCCGATACGCCCGCTCACTGAACTGATGTTGACGATGCGGCCGGGCCGTTGCGCGCCGGCCGATTGCAGCAGCGGCGCAAACGCCTGCGTTGTGCACACCGCGCCGATCAGGTTGACCTCGATCACGCGCCGCCATTCGTCGAGCGGCTGATGCAACAGCGGGCCAGGTGTGGCGATGCCGGCGTTGTTGACCAGGCCAAAAAGCCGCTCGCCCGCCAGCGCCGCACGCACCTGTTCCGCACCGGCTTGCACGGCAAAGGCATCGGTCACATCGAATAGCAGCGGAGTAAAACGTTCGCCCAACGCTGCGCGCACGCGTTCGGCGTCGGTGTCCGAGCGCACGCTGCCAAACACGTGCACGCCATGCGCGATGGCGCAACGCGCCGCGTCGTAGCCAATGCCCGACGACGCGCCGGTAATCACAATCGCATCCATCCATGAATTGTAGTACGCCGGCACCGTTTGGCATTCCCCCTGGCGCTGTCCCGCGCACGGCAGCGAGCGCTCGGCGTATCATGTCCACCGCATGAGCGCATCCACCCCCATCGATTTTTACGACATCTACAGCACGCTGACGTCCGACGAGCTGGGCATCCTGAAACAGTGGCGCGCGTTTCTGGAAGCCGAGGTCGCGCCAATCGCCAACGAGCAATGGGAGCGCGGCGAGTTTCCAATGCAGTTGATTCCAAAGATCGGCGTGCTGACGCGCAACACGATCGGCGCCGGCCAGACGCATTACCCCCGCATGTCGCCACTGCTGGGTGGCATGCTGTCAATGGAAATCGCGCGCATCGACCCGTCGCTCTGCTCGTTTGTCGGGGTGCACCGGCGCTTGTGCATGCAGTCGATCTGGCTGTTTGGTTCGCAGGAGCAAAAAGACCGTTGGCTTCCGCCGATGCTCGGCTGCGAGAAGATCGGATCCTGGGTGGTGACCGAGCCGCTCGTCGGTTCCGCCGCCGCGCGCGGCCTGTTAACGACGGCCACGCCGGTCGACGGCGGCTGGGTGTTAAACGGCCAGAAGAAGTGGAGCGGCAACGCGCGCTTTGCCGACGTCAACTGCATCTGGGCCAAGCGCACCGACACCGGCCAGGTCAACGGGTTTCTGGTTGAACGCGACTTTGCCGGATATCACATGGAGCCATTGCGCGGCAAGATCAGCAAGCGCACGGTCGACAACGTGCTGATCACGCTTGACCAATGCAAAGTGCCGGAAGCCAATCGCCTGCCCAACGCCCATTCGTTCAAGGATGTGGCCGCACAGCTGGACAATGCGCGCAGCGACGTGGCTTGGGAGGCGGTTGGCATCTCGATGGGCGCATACGAAAACGCGCTGGCCTATGCGCAGGAACGCATTCAATTCGGCAAACCCATTTCAGCCTTTCAGCTTTCGCAAGAAAAGCTGGTCAAGATGCTGGCCAACATCACGGCGATGCAGTCCATGATGCTGCAGTTGTCTGTCGTGGCCGGACGCGACGGCGCAGCGCCGGCCGAACGCGCATCGCTGGCCAAATTCTTTTGCACCGAACGCATGCGCGAAACCGTGGCGCTGGCGCGCGAGCTTTTGGGCGGCAACGGCATCCTGCTTGAGCACAATGTGGCGCGTTTTTTCAGCGATGCCGAAGCGGTGTACTCGTACGAAGGCAGCCGCGACATGCAGCTGCTGATCGTGGGCAAAGCCATTACCGGCCATTCGGCATTTGTTTGACATGACACAGGCGCTGAGCGATCTGACCATTCTCGATTTCACACGCATTCTGGCCGGGCCCTATTGCACCCAGATATTGGCCGATCATGGCGCCAACGTCATTAAGATCGAGCAGCCCGGTTCGGGCGACGGCACGCGCCAGTGGGGCCCGCCCTGGCTGGGTGATCAAGCCGCATATTTTCTGAGCGTCAACCGAAACAAGCGCAGCCTCACGCTCAATCTTAAACATGCCGAAGGGCAGGCCATCGCGCGATCTCTGGCGCAGCGCGCCGATGTGCTGATCGAGAACTTCATGCCCGGCGTGCTGGCCGAAATCGGCCTGGGCTACGATGCAGTGCGCGCGCTAAACCCAGGCTTGATCTATTGCTCGATCACCGGCTACGGGCAAAACGGCCCGTATCGCGACCGGCCGGGCTATGACTTCGCGATACAAGCCGAGGGCGGCGTGATGTCGATCACCGGCGAACCCGATGGCGCGCCGATGAAGGTTGGCGTGGCGATCGCTGATATCACCGCCGGCTTGTTCGCCGCCAACGCCATTCTGACCGCGCTGCATCATCGCGAGCGCAGCGGCGCCGGGCAGTCGATTGATGTGGCGCTTCTCGATGCGCAAATCGCCTGGCTGGCCAACGTGGCGCAAAACGTGCTGGTCACGCAAGCGCCGGCCAAACGTTACGGCAATGCGCATGCCAGCATCGTGCCGTATCAAACCTTCGCCACGGCCGATGGCCATCTGGCCCTGGCGGTGGGCAGCGACAAGCAGTATCGTGCGCTGTGCGCGGCGCTTGAGCGCGACGATTTGTGGGCCGATGCGCGATTTCAGACCAATCCAGGCCGGGTGACGCATCGCGAGGTGCTGACGCCGCAGCTGGCGGCGGTTTTTGCCACGCGCCCTACAGACGCATGGGTGCGCCTGTTGCAGCCGGCCGATGTGCCGTGCGCGCCGATCAACAGCGTCGACGCCGCGCTCAACGACCCGCACGTGCGCGCGCGCGGCATGGTGCAGACGGCGGCGCACCCGACACTCGGCGAGATGGCGTTACTTGGCCCGGTGGCCAAGCTCGGCGCTACACCGGCGGAGATCCGCAACGCGCCGCCGCTGCTCGGCCAGCACACCAACGAAGTGCTGCGCGAGCTGGGCTACGACGACGTGGCGATCGCGCGGTTGCGCGACGATGGCGTGGTGTAAGCCATTTGCCGCCAATACGCCAGGAAAACCAATAAATCACCAAGTCACCAAGGACACCAAGCAATTCTTGGTGGTTTACTCAATCACCGTGGCGCTCTTGGCGTGTCGGCGGTGAACTTCAATTCGCCTTGCGCCGCTTGGCCTTGGCCGCGCGCTTCTTCTCGTCGCCCTCAATGCGCGGCAGCACGATGCCCACCTGCGATTGATATTTGCCCTTCTTGTCTTTGTAGCTAGTTTCGCAAATGCCATCGCCGGCCAGGAAGAGCAATTGGGCTATGCCTTCGTTGGCGTATACGCGCGCGGGCAGCGGCGTGGTGTTGCTGATCTCGAGCGTGAGGTAACCCTCCCACTCCGGCTCCAGCGGCGTCACATTCACAATCAAACCGCAGCGCGCGTAGGTCGATTTGCCCACGCACACTGTCAGCACATCGCGCGGGATGCGGAAGTACTCCACCGTGCGCGACAGCACAAATGAGTTGGGCGGAATGATGCACAGCTTGCCCTTGTAGTCGATGAACGACTCGGGCACAAAATGCTTGGGATCGACCACGGCCGAGTTCACATTGGTAAAGATCTTGAACTCATCGCTGACGCGAATGTCATAGCCGTATGACGAGACGCCATAGCTGATCACACCCTGCCGAACAGAGCTTTCTACAAAAGGCTCGATCATGCCCTTCTCTTTCGCCAACCGTCGTATCCAATGATCTGGTTTGATGCCCATCTTGTTTTTCCGAGTATTGAATTTCGAGTCCCAGGCAGATAGTCCGAGCCCCGAGCAGGAGCTGCATGGCGGATATCGCTCGGGGCTCGGGACTGGCTGCTCGGGACTGCAAATTACATTCTTTCCGGCGTATCCATCCCCATCATGCGCAACACGCGCGCAAGCGTCAACTGCGCCGCGCGCGCCAGGCGCATGCGCGAATACATCACATCCTGCGGCGGCCGCGGCTCTTTAAAAACCGGACAATCGTCGTAGAACTTCGAGAAGGCCGAACACAGCGCGTAGGCGTAGGTCGTGAAATGGTGCGGCTGCAGCGTCGCCACCACCATCGCCACCACTTCCGGCCACTCGAGAATTTTGCGCGCCAGCGCAAACTCACTCGCATGCGCCAGCGCTGTCGGCCGCGCCGCAATTTGGCGTTCAATCTCATCCACGCTCAATCCGAGCGCTTCGGGCGCCTTGCGCGCGATTGAACATATGCGCGCGTGCCCATACTGCACGTAGTAGACCGGGTTCTTGTCGTTCTGCTCTTTGAGCATGTCGATGTCGAACACGATTTTTGTGTCGATGCTGCGCGAGAGCAGCGTGTAGCGCACCGCGTCTTTGCCAACCTCATCGATCAGGTCGTCGATCCAGATCGCGTTGCCCGCGCGCTTGCCCATGCGCGCTTCCTTGCCGCCGCGCATGACAGTGATAAAGCGATAGATCAGAATCTTGATCGCGTCGCCATCCAGCCCCAACACGCGCGCGGCGGCGTGCAGGCGCGGCACATCGGCCTGGTGATCTTCACCCCACACGTAGACGGCCAGCTTGAACGCGCGCTCGACCAGCTTGTTCCACAGATACGGCACATCCGAAAAGAAATACGTCGGGCGATCGAGCGAGTCGGGCGAGATGCGTGGCGAGCGGAACATGACCGCCTGCACCGCCGTCGATGCGCCTTCCTCTTCAACATCGCCGGCCTCATCCTCGGCATAGTCATCGCGTTTGACGCCCTGCCCGGCGCGGATGGGGCTGCCGTCTTCCGAGAACCAGATCGCGCCGTCGTGCTCCAGGATCACACCGCGTTCGCGCAGCTCAGCCAGCATGCGCTCGGCCAGGCCGCTGGTGTGCAGGCTGGTCTCGCTGAAATAGTTGTCAAAGCGCACTCCCAGCCGGCCCAGCGAACACTTGATGTTTTCCATCATCAGCTCGACGCCGGCGCTGGCCAGATAGCGGCTGGCTTCGTCTTGAGGAAGCTTGAGCAGCCTGTCGCCCTCGCGCCCCGCAATCGCCTGCGCCACCGCAACCACGTCGTCGCCGGGATAGCCTTTGGGCGGCAACGGCACATCCACGCCAAACACCGCGCAGTAATGCGTGTACAAGCTTGCGCCAAAGCGCACGATCTGCGCGCCGCGATCATTGATGTACCACTCGCGATGCACGGCATAGCCGGCGGCTTCGAGCGTGTTGGCCAGCGTGTCGCCCACGGTGACGTTGCGCCCGGTCCCGATGGTGGCGTAGCCGGTTGGGTTGGCGCTGCCGTGTTCCACTTGCGCCCATGCGCCGCGCCCGATGTCGACATTGCCCCACGCCGCGCCTTGCGCAAGCACCTCGCCGATCTGGCGATTCAAGTAGCCGTGCGACAGGCGAAAGTTGACATAGCCGGCGGCCACTTCAACCGCGTAATCGTCCGATGACGCGATATGCTGCGCAATAACTTCGGCGATTTTTGGCGGCGCCATGCGCGCCACACGCGCCAGCTGCATCGCCACCGAGGCGGCGTAATCGCCCATCCCAGGCTGGCGAGGGCGATCAATAATGAATTCGGGCGCCTCAAGTGCCGGCAGTGCTCCGGCCCTTTGCGCGGCTGCGATGGCTTGTGTGACGACGGCGTGAATGTGTTCCCGAATCATGGCGCTTAGGGCGCGTATTGTCGCATAGCGGCGGGCCTGCGGCCGATCACCCGTCCACAATCACGCCGTCGCGCATTCGGAATACCCGCGGCACCTGTTCTATCACGCCCGGGTCATGCGAGACCAGCACGATCGTGCGGCCCTGGGCATGCAGTTGCTTGAACAGCGCGATGATCTCAGCGCCCACTTTGCTGTCCAGGTTGCCGGTCGGCTCGTCTGCCAAAATGATTAGCGGGTTGTTAACCAGCGACCGGGCGATGGCCACGCGCTGTTGCTGGCCGCCGGACAGCTCGGTCGGCTTGTGGCCGGCGCGGTTGCCCAGACCCACATCCTTGAGCAGCTTGAGCGCGCGCGCCGCGCGTTTGGGCCCGGCCACACGGGCGAACACCATCGGAAACTCCACGTTCTGACGGGCGGTCATGGTCGTGACCAGATTGAATTGCTGAAAGACAAAACCGACCGCCGTGCGCCGGAACTGAGCCAGCGCATGTTCGTCCATCGCGCCGAGATCTGCGCCGTTGACAATGATGTTGCCGGCAGTTGGCCGATCCAGCCCGCCCAGCAGATACAACAGCGTCGATTTGCCGCTGCCGCTGGGACCGGTCAACGCCACAAATTCACCGCGGTTGATCGTCAGATTGACGCCATCCAGCGCCTTGACCACTTCTCGGCCCATGCGAAACCAGCGTTGCAACCCGGTAACGCGAATGATCTCATCGGCCATGGCGATCAGGGCGCAGTGGCGAACCCGCCAAGCACGATGGCCGGCGCTGAGCCAAGCAACACAATGATGGCACCGATCACCAGCACCAGAACGGCGGCTTTGCTCGCGGCCATGCGCGATACCACGCTCAAGCCAATCACCAGCAGCGCCAGATTCCACACCTGAAAGACATCCAGGCTGCCGAGCAGGCTACGCAACAGCACATTGAGCGCGCCGGGCTCGGCCGGCAGGAATCCAGAGAACCCTGGGTTCAGGAGCGGCGGCGCGCCGGCAGCCAGCGCGACAAATTGCACCAGGCTGCGCACGATTAGCGGTATCGCTGCCAGAACCACCATCTTGAACACATTGCCAAAAGTGCTGCGGCCACCGCTAAGGGTGCCGCCGAGCAACAAGCCGACCGACCACACAAACCAGCCGGCAAGCGTGGCCAACAACGTGCCCACTGAACCTCCCACCGCCGCCAGCGCCGATACTTGCGGCGGCGGCCCGCCTTCCTGAGTTGGAACTGCGCCCTCCCTGACCTGGGGAGGCGCTTGCACTTCGGCGCCTTGAATCGTCACCGTTTGGTTCGCCGCGCCGGGAAACAGGGTCGCAGCCCGTTGCATGATCACGCTGGCATTTAGGGCAGACGAAGCGCCAACAAGCAGCAGCGCCAGCAACGCGACAAGCAGCCAAGACTTGCCCGGTTGCGACATTTCGCCAAAGTGCTCGGCAAAGGTCGAGCGCGGGCGAAAGAGCACGCCGCTGAGGATCTTGACAAACGACATCGGCGGCGGGGAATCGGGCAGGTCGAGTTCCGCTTCGGTTTGCATACCCCTCGGATTGTAACGAGCCGGCCGCCTCGTCCGCTCAGCGGCTTCCCCTCGTCTTACGCATGCACAGCCGTGACCGTCTGCATATCCCTCGCCGTATGCGACTCAGTCTCCGGCTCCGAATTCGTTGTCAAACACGGACAGGGAGAAACGCGCAAAACGCCGGTATGCTCGAACCTAATGACCCGCTCGCGGTTCTCCCCGCTGTATCTGCTGCTATTCGCCGCTTGCGTGGCGCTGCTGGTGTGGCTCAACCTGCCGCGGCCGGAGCTGCCGCCACAGGACATGAGCGTGCTGCTGCGCGATCCATGGTTTATCTACGGTTTTGCGCATTTCAGTTTTTTGCTGATGCCGGCAGCGGCGCTGCTGGTCGCGGACGGACAGCGACGGGGCAGCCGCGCGTGGTGGCTGGTGCTGCCATATTTTGCGCTGGGGATTTTGCCGCTCAGCCTGTATTTGGCGGCCAGGCCGGCAATCGAGCGCCAGGCGGCGGCGCCATGGATCACGCAAGCCCTGGCGCGGCGGTGGTTTTGGCTGGCGTGCGCGGTGCTGAGCTTGGTCTCCGCGATCATGCTGCTGCCGATGGGCTCAGGGCCGCAGCTGCTGAACACAATGCGGCAAAACTTTGGCTGGTGGTTCATGTGGCTGGACATCCCGCTTAACCACATCTTTGTGCTGCCGTTGGTGCAAGCGCACATGCGCCATGCCAGCGTCCAACGCCAAAGTCGGTGGCTCGCCGCGATCGCAGTAAGCGGTCCGATCGGGCTTGGGTTATATCTGGCTACCCATAGTTCCAAAACCAGTAGGCCAGCGCTTTGTGCTCGCCCCACTTTTCAAAGACGGCGTTGATCTCTTTTTCGCCGACCTTGCGGCCGCCGTAGAAGTGCCGGGAAACCGCGCTGACGGCTTCGGTGTCGATCGGGATGAAATCATGGCGGCCGAGCAAGGCCAGCAACGCTGCAGCGGCATACGGGCCGATGCCAGGCAGCGCGATCAGCCGCTTGCGCACGTCGAGCGTCGGCAAGGCACGGTCTTTCAAAGCCTCAAGATCGACGCGCCCAGCAGCGACATCGCGGGCCAGCTTCAGCAGATACGGCGAGCGGTAGCCCAGCCCGAGATTGCGCAGCGCGCTCTCGCGGCTGCGCGCGATGCGTTCGGCTGTTGGGAAGGCGCGCTGTGCTGCATCACTCTCGGCCGGCTCGCCAAAGTGATCGACCAGCGCCTTTGTCAGCCGGATGGTGCCCGACCACTGGATGTTGGTGGTCATCATCATCTTGACCACGTCTTCGAACATGCTGGTCGAGCGCAGCATGCGGCCCTGCGCCTTGTCGCGCACGTGGCGCAAGAGCGGCTCGGCATCGGCGCGAGCGTAAAACGAAGAGAAATCGGCGTCGAGCCAGAACATCCAACTCAGACGGTTGCGCAATTCGGATTTTTCGACCGAAGTTAGCGCGGGTGTTTGGACCGCCACGCCATTGTCAATCCCGCTAAGCGACAACCCGATCACGCGCCCGCTCGCAAGGCGTTCCGCCCGCCGCAGCACGTGTTTGTCCTCATCCCACAGCGACGGCGCAAGCTGATACCAGCCATGCGAACGGATTGTGGTGCGAAAGATAAACGGCGCGCGGGCGGCAAGCGTGAATCGCATGCGCCCCATCTTACCGATCTAGCGCTTAACTGTCTTCATCAATGCCACAAGCTGATCGAGACAAATAGCCCAGCCCACCGCAAAGCCCATGCTCTCGTGCTGCTGTTTGCCTTCCGGATCGCGGTGCACAGCGATGGCGGTATAGCGGGTGCTGTCTTTGCCCACCGCTTCCATGTTGACGATGGCGGTAAAGAACGGCCGCGCCGACGGCCGAAAACCTGCGCCCATGGCGTCGGTGAAGGTCAGGCGCTTGTTGGGGATCACCTCAAGATAGCAGCCGGCGTTGGGGAAGTCCTGCCCCTCGGGCGAGCGCATGGTTGTGACGCACAGGCCGCCTGGGCGCAAATCGATATCACAAGCCGACACCGTCCACGGCTTGGGCGCAAACCATTGCTTGATTAGCTCAGGAGTGGTCCACGCCGCCCAAACCAGCGCGGGAGGCACATCCACCACACGCTCCAAAACAAGATCCAGATTGGGGTCAAAGTTGTCGTAAATCGCTTTTGTCATGAGTTCTCTCCTAGCAAGTTCGGTCTAGTGTCAACGCGGCGGTTGCGGCATTGACAAATGTTGATGGGTGATGAGCCATCGGCCATCGATTTTTTCAAACGCGTAGCTGGCCAGCGCTTCGGCCCGGAATGGCACGCCATTGCGCGTGCCGGCGACGCGCTCAATGCCAAAGCAATAGCCGATGGTTTCCCGTTCGACAATCCTCTCGGCCTGAAAGCTGTACTCGAATCCATCGTCCACGCCGCGATAACCATTTCCGCAGTCCTCGCGGATCTGATCCAGGCCAATCGCCGAGCCGTGTTGTCCAAAGTCAAATGCCAGCGCCGACGGGTGATACAGCGACAGGATGCCGTCGACATCTTTGGCGCATGCGTAAGCCGTCAGGGTAGCCAGAATTTCGCGGATGGAGGTGTGACTCATTGCAACCGTACAGGATCAACGCCCGTAATGCAGGATCACAACGCCATTCTTCAGAGGCTTGGCCTTGATAAGCGTAAGCGCAGTTTGTTTCCCGGTCGGGAATACGCGCTTGCCAGACCCCAACACCAGGGGGAATGTGATCAGGTGAAGTTCGTCGACCAGATCATGCGTGAACATGGCATGCACCAGCTGGCTGCTGCCGTCGGTCAAAATGTCCTTGCCCGGTTGCGCCTTAAGAGCGCGAATGGATTCGATCACGTTGTCGCGAATGATGGTGGTGTCGCGCCACATGGATTGCATGAGCGTTTGAGACACCACGTATTTCTTGGTGTGAACAAACGGATCTTCGGCCGGGTTGGGCTCAAACGCCTGAGCGTGGCCGACATAGGTGCGCCGGCCGAGCAGAACGGCGTCGGCGTTGGCCGCCATCGTGGAAAATGCTTCACCGATGCCGTCGTCCCACAGGGGTGGAACCCAGCCGCCATATTGAAAGCCGCCATCCAGGTCTTCGTCCACGCCTCCGGGCGCCTGCATCACGCCATCGAGGGTCACAAATTCACTGACGATTATCTTTCGCATTGGTTCTCTCCTGATAAACAATATCGCTTGCTTTATTCGTCCGCATCCGGTTTCCGCGCTTCCTGCTCCGCATGCAAATGCAACACGAATGCGTCGAACTGATTCAGGCGCTGTGTCCACAGCGCGCGTTGCTGGCCCAACCAAGCCTCGATTTCGGCCATCGGCTGGGGCGCGATCTCGCACATGCGCACACGGCCGGATTTGTGCGTCTTGAGCAATCCACACTGCTCCAGCACTTTCAGATGTTGCACGAACGACGGCAGCGCCATGCCAAACGGTTTCGCCAGTTCGGTTACCGAGAGCGGCCCTTGGCCCAGGCGCTCGACCACGGCCCGGCGAGTGGGATCGGCCAAAGCGTGAAACACGCGATCCAGCTCATGGGTTTGGTTAGGCATTTGCCTAACTGTAGCAGACAATCAAAGTTAGGTCAATACCTAAGTTTTGAAGAGGTGCTGGAATCACCTCTTCAGCCAGGTGGGTTGTACGTGGTAGGTGGCCGTGGCCGTTTTTGTATCCGTCCACGGCCACGTACCACGTCTACGGCTACGGCCACCTACTACGGCCATCTGCCACGTGCCGCGATCGAGCTACCACGTATCACCTTCCACCCACCCCGCTTCCATGTTGAGATTGAACATGGCATAAAGTCATCAGAAATTCGGGTTGCACTGACAATCGCATAATCGTATACTCGTATCCGTGAGCATCCCGCATCCAGCCAATGCCCCGGAAATGATTGCCAGCGCCCTGCGCCATTCGATCCTGACCGGCGAATTGCGTAGCGGGCAATCGCTCCCGCAGGATGAGATCGCGGCCAAGTTTGGCGTGAGCAAGATCCCTGCCCGCGAAGCACTCGTTCAACTCAAAGCCGAAGGGTTGGTCACGCTGCTGCCCAACCGTGGCGCCTTCGTCTCCGCCCTATCGCCTGACGAAGTGGACGAGATCTATGCCATGCGTGGCGCGCTTGAAACGCTGGCCCTCCGCCGCGCCGTGCCGCACATGACCAAATCCGATTTCGTGCGCGCCGCCGGGCTGATCGAAATTATGGACGATGAGCGCGCGCCGCTGGCCTGGAGCGATTTGAACTGGGAGTTCCACGCCGTGCTCTATGAGCCCTGCCGCATGCCGCGCCTGCTCGATCACGTGCGCGTGCTGCACACCAATGTGCAACGCTATCTCGTCAACTATCTGACCAATGTCGATTACCACAGCGAGGCCCAGCGCCAGCATCGCCTGATTCTAGGGCTGTGCAAAAAAGGTGACGCCGAGCAAGCCGCTGCCACGCTGGCCCGCCACCTCGATCAAGCCGCGGTCAAAATGGTCGCGTTGCTTAAACAGGAACCCGCATCATGATGCAACCCTTCACCATGGCCGCTCAAAACGAGCTGCACCCAGCCCCGCCCAGCACCGGCATTAGCGACGGCGACATTGCGTTGCTTGAGCACATCGAGCAAAAGCTGCTGTGGTTGTCCACGCTGATGATCCACCATGCCAACAATGTGCGCCCCAACCCGGACAAGACCAAGGTCGGCGGACATCAGGCCAGCTCCGCTTCATCGGTCAGCATCATCACCGCGCTTTATTTTCACCTGTTGCGCAGCACCGATCGTGTGTTGATCAAGCCGCATGCCGCGCCGGTTTTTCACAGCGCCATGTATCTCATGGGCCTGCATCCCAAAGAACGCTTGAAACAGCTGCGCGAATTCGGCGGGCTGCAGTCGTATCCCAGCCGCACCAAAGACAAGGTCACGGTCGATTTCAGCTCGGGCTCGATGGGTCTCGGACCGGTCGCTCCCAGCTTCGCCGCGTTGACGCAACAATATGCGCAGGCGCACTTTGGACCGACCGAGTCCAACCGCTTTATCGCCATGAGCGGCGACGCCGAGCTGGACGAGGGCAATATTTGGGAAACGTTGATCGACGACGCGGTGCTCAACACGCCCAATCAGATCTGGCTGGTGGACTTGAACCGGCAGAGCCTCGATCGCGTGACGCCTGGCGTGCGCGCGGACAAGCTCAAAGCCATGTTCGCCGAGTGCGGCTGGAATGTGCTGGAAGCCAAATACGGCCATGATCTACAGGCGGTGTTCGACGCCGAAGGCGGCTCCGCCTTGCGCCGCTTTATCGACGACATGGCCAATGAGGAATACCAAAGCCTGATCCGCAGCGACGCAGCTTCGATCCGCGCGGCGATGGCCGCGCGCAAAAACGGCAAGAAAATTCTCAAGTGCGTGGCCGATGTGCCGGATGCGCGGCTGCCCGCGCTGCTGGCCAACCTCGGCGGCCACGACGTGCGCGAGCTGATCGCGAAGTTCCGCGAAGCCGAAAGCGAAACCAAGCGGCCCAGCGTGATCTTTTGCTACACGATCAAGGGCCGCGGCCTGCCCATCGCCGGCGACCCGGCCAACCACGCCGCGCTGCTCAGCCCGGAGCGCATCGCCGAATTTCACGCGACGCTGGGCTTGACCGACGAAACGCAATGGGACAACTTTGCTGACGAAACGCCCGAGGCGGTGCTGTGCCGCGCCCGCGCGGACGCTCTGCAACTGGTGCGCCAACCGCGCGCGCTGCCGGTGCGAGAAAGCGACTTGCCGCGTGAGCTGAATGCATCGCAGCAGGCCAGCACATCGACCCAGGAAGCGTTTGGCCGCGCCATGATGCGCCTGGCCGATGCGCCGGTGGTGGGCAAGCGCATCGTGACCACTTCGGCCGATGTCTCCATCTCAACCAATCTGGGCGGCTGGATCAACAAGACCGGCACCTTCAGCCAGCGTGAAGTGACCGACTACGAAGCCGGCCGCGCGCGCATTTTGAACTGGCAAGTCGGGCCGCTGGGCCAGCACATCGAGCTGGGCATCGCAGAGATGAATCTTTTTTCGTTGCTGGGCATGTTGGGGTTGTCGCATGAGCACAACGGCGAACTGTTGTTGCCGATCGGCACGCTGTATGACCCGTTTGTCTGCCGTGGTTTGGATTCGATTATTTACGGCCTGTATTCCGGCTCGCGCTTTATCTTTGTGGCTACGCCCAGCGGAGTGACGCTGGCGCCAGAAGGCGGCGCGCATCAGTCTTCGGTGACGCCGTCGCTCGGCATCGAGCTGCCCGAGCTCGACTACTGGGAGCCAACCTTCGCGGTGGAACTGGAATGGGTGCTGCTTGAAGGCTTGCGCCAATGCCTCGATCGCGCGCACGGCAAGAGCACCTATCTGCGCCTGTCCACCAAACCCATCGAGCAGAACTTGCTGGACGCGGCTATGCAACGGTTGGGCCGCGATGGATTGCGCGAGCAGATGCTGGCCGGCGGCTATGCGCTGCGCGCCTCGACCGATGCCACGCTAAACATCGTCACGAGCGGCGTCATGGTTCCCGAAGCCGTGGCCGCGGCCGATTTTCTGGAGAGCGAAGGTGTGCGCGTCAACCTGATCAATCTGGTGTCGCCACGCCGCGCGTATGACGGCTGGCATGCGGCGCAAATGCGCGGCGACGATGCGCACCATCTCGCCACGCTGATCCCGCTCGATGCCCGGCGCGCGCCGGTGTTGACTGTGCACGATTCCTCGCCGCATGCGCTGGCGTGGATCGGCAGCGTCTTTGGCCAGCGCTCACGCGCGCTAGGGGTGACCAAGTTTGGCCAATCGGGTTACCGCAACGATTTGTATCGCCACTTCCACATCGACACAGACAGCATCGCGTCGGCCGGCTTTGGCTTGCTGGATGAATGAGCGGCGGGCGATGGGCAATGAGTGTTGAGCAGCGACTACGCACCGCATACCGTTTACCGCCCACCGCCCACCGCCCACCGCCAGCCGCTCGCCGCCCACCGTTCACCGCCCACCGTTCACCGCCCACCGTTCACTGCCCACCGCTTACCGCCTGTTGTCCGTGCCTGCGCGCAAAGCAATCGGCATATACACGTCAAGCACCGAGACAGACGTGCGCGTGGGTGGGCGGCCGCCATCCGGCGGATCAAAAATGACTTCTTCAAAGACACCGCGCAATCGCGTGTTCGGGCTGGGATCCAATGGCGATGCGCCAATCCAAAATGTTCCGCCGTTTGTGGCAAAGGTGACCGGACTGCGCGGCGCAAATACATCCCGCACGCCGATGTCATTCAGATAGTGCGTGGTTGTGAGCGTGCCGGTCTGAGTGGAGCCGGGTTCCGGCGCGATGCCATCGTGCTCAACGGTAATGGTGTAGGGCACGCCGATGCTGTAGATGCTGGCATTGGCAAACGCGCCTTTATTGTCGGTGCCATTGAAGCGCGAGAGAATGTTCCCGCCGTTGGGCGAGAGAGGCATGAACAAGCCGAGGTCAGGCTTGTCCACCGCATTGGGTCGATAGTAGCCAATCGGATTGCCATACTCGGAAAAGTTATTGACCGGTGCCTCGTTAAACCGCCCTACACCAACGATGGTGAAGTAGCTGTATTGCTCGGTATCGCTCACCACCACGGTTGGCGTAAATGCGGCAAGAGTCGCCTGCACGTTGACTTCGCACAGCAGATAGCCGCCCGTAAAGATGCCTTGGCCCTTGGTCGCAAAGAATTCGGCGGTCGTGCCTATCACTTTGCATGGCTGCAAGGCAAAGTCCGTGGGAAAGAGCACCGTGCGAAACAGCATCAGGCAACCGATGGGTTGGCCGCTGGCATCGGTCCTTTCGAAATTGACCACAAACGCCCAGCCCGGCGTTTTGGGCCGAATTGCATTTTTTGTGGCGCATTCGACCGGCACGGGCGGCCGGGCGGCGGCTCGCGCAGCGGGATGCGGCGCAAACTGGCGCGCATCAAGAACAGCCGGCGGCTGCGCCAGAGACGCAATCGCGGCGGCTAGCGACACCCGTGAAACCAGCGTGGGATTTGGCATTGCCCTGATTATGAACGCTCGTTGGCGCTGCGCCGCTACAATCCCAGTGTGGCAAAAAGCAGTGGCGCCAGCCGCAACACGGATGCTTATGTCCAGGCCGTCGAACGTGCGCTGGATCTTTGCGTCGACGTCGACGAGCTCGGCGCGCAGTCGCCGCTGGCCGCCCCCTACTTTCTGGGCGACGCCATGCGCGGCCAGCCCGACACCCCGGCAGGTCGAGGAACGGCGCTGCGCGCGCTGTTGCGCGCCGCCGCCGCCGAGTTGAGCACCGATCACAAGCGCTTGATCGACGCCACCTTTCTTGAGCGCGATCCACGCCTTAACAACGTGGGGGTTTTTCGATCGCTCAGCATGTCGGAAGCCACCTACTATCGCCATCGCGCCAACGCCATCGCCGCGCTGGCGCACACGTTGAACCAGCAAACTGTGCCGCCCGTGCGCAGCGAACGCCCGCGCGCCCGCGCCATCGTCGACCGAGTTTCGCAATACGAGCGCTGCATGGCGGCGCTGCAAAACCGTCATAGCATCACGCTGACCGGCATCAGCGGTGTGGGGAAAACTGCATTGGCCGCCAAGATCGCCGATACCTGGACGCCCAATGAAGCTTTTTGGTTCACCGTGCGGCCCGGGCTGAACGACCAGTTGAGCAGCCTGGTTTTTGCGCTGGCTCATTTTTTGCGTGATGCCGGCGCATCCAGCCTGTGGCGCCAGATTGTGGCCGATCGCGGCAAACTCAACGTGGCGCAAACGATGGGCATGCTGCGGCACGATCTGAGCCAACTGCCGCAGCCGGCGCTGTTGTGCATCGACGAATCCGATCAGCTGCGCATGGAATCGCGCGATGGCGCGCAGATTCTGCACATGCTGGACGAGGTGCGCGAACTTGCGCCGGTCGTGTTTATCGGCCAGCATCCGGTCATCGAAACGCACGAGACGTTCACGCTGCTCGGGCTGGCCAGCGACGACATCGCAGAGTGGTTCAGCCGTGAAGGCGTGGCCGTCGCAAGCGACGACTGCGCGCGCGTGCGACGCGCCACGCGCGGCAACCCGGCGTTGATTCAGCTGCTGATCGCGCTGCAACGCGATGGCGTCGCGCTCAACGACGCGCTCAACACATTGGCGGCCGGGCCATCTACCTCGATTCTGCTCAACCAGCTTTGGCACCGCTTGAGCGAAACGCCGCGCAAACTGTTGTGCAGCCTGTCGGTTTTCGACGGCGCATCGCCCATCGACGCTTGGGCCAATCAGCGGGCGGCGTTGGACGGGTTACTGGCCTACGGGCTGGCGGTCGACGACGGCCGCGGCGGCATCAGCGTGCCGGAGATTGCGCGCAACTTTGCGCTGCAACGCGTGTCGGCCGAAACACTGGCGCTGCTGCACTTCGACGCGGCCACAGTGCGCGAATCGCGCGGCGAATTCACCGCGGCGGCGCGGCACTATCTGGAAGCTGGGCAACCGTCGCTGGCGATCTGGACCTGGTATAACCGCAGCGAATTGGAAACTGCACGCGGGCATGCGCCGATGGCGCGCGAACTTTTCCGCCGCCTGCGCGCCGACGAATTGCCGGACGCCGAGGATGCGCGCGCGCTGGCTCTGTTGCGCGCCGAGCAATTTTTGCTCACGGGCGCGGCCGACGAAGCGGTCACCGAGCTCAACGCTGCAACCTGGCCGCGCGCTCACACCGCATCCGCGCGCGCGGCTGAGTTGCTGGGCGATGCCTTTCAACAACAAGGCATGAGTAAGCAGGCGCTGGCGCAGTATCGTGAGGCGTTTAAGCTGGCCGCCGACAGCCAGCTGCGCCAGATTGAGCGCGTGCACACAAAAGCCGGATACACATATCTCTATCGCCTGCGCGATCTGGATCTGGCGCAGCGCGAAGCGGGCATGGCGCTGTGTCAGGCGCACAACTTCGCCGGGCTGGCCGCCGAGGAGGCGGGCGACTACGCCGGTGCGCACGCGCACTACCAGGGGGCGCTGCAAGCGGCCGACGCCATGCCCAACCGCGAGGCGGTGCGTGCCATCACGCACTCACACCTCGGTCATTTGTACATGCGGCAGGACGATGCCGAGTCGGCCATTCACAATCTGGAGATCGCGCTGGGGCAGGCGCGGCTCGCCGGTGAATCGCTCAACGCGGTGTATGACCAGCTGAACCTGGCCAACGCCTGCAATGTGGCCGGCCGCCATGCCGACGCGCTGACTCAGGCCAGCCAGGCGCTCGAGACCGCGCACATGATGCGCAACAGCTTTTTGATCGCCGCTGTTTCGGCTGCCGCGGCCGAAGCGCATTTCGGATTGAATCAGCTTGACGACGCCGAGCGGCTGGCGCAGCTCTCGATACGCGAAGAAGACGAGGTGCATCGCGCCTACGGGTTAACCGTGCTCGGTCAGGTGCAAGGACGGCGCGGGCAGATCGGCGAAGCGCTGCGCACGTTCGACGCCGCCATCGCCAGCGCGTGCGATTCGCGCGACCGCTATGCCGAGGCCTATGCCTGGCGCGCGTTGAGTGAGTTGCCCGGCCCGCGCGCCGCCGATGCGCGCGCACGCGTTGGCGCTCTTTGACGCGCTTGGGCTGACGCGGCAGGCTGCGGTGCTGCGGGGGTAGGCGGAAGGGACGCAGGGTTTTGTATCGGCGCCTCGCGTGACTCCGCCCGCCGTTACAATCCCGGCCATCATGAAGCTCTCAATCGCAGTGTTGCCGGGCGATGGCATCGGCCCGGAAGTGATGGCCGAAACGCTCAATGTGCTGCGCGCGCTAAATTTGAATATCGAAACGCGCGAGGGGCTGGTCGGCGGCATCTCGATGGACACGCACGGCGTGGCACTGACCGACGACACGCTCAAAATGGCGCAAGAAGCCGACGCCGTGCTCTTTGGCGCGGTCGGCGGCCCGCCCAATAGCCCGTGGAGCAACCCAAACAACAAAGTGCGACCCGAACAGGCGATTCTCGGCCTGCGCAAAGGTCTGGCGCTATTTGCCAATCTGCGCCCGGTCAAGGTCTACGATGCGCTGATCGATGCTTCAACGCTCAAGCCTGAAGTGGTGCGCGGCGTGGACATGCTAATCTTGCGCGAACTGACCGGCGGCTGCTATTTTGGCAAGCCACAGGAGAACCGCGGCGAGAAGCCCAACCGTGAAGCGGTCGACACCACGTTTTATTCCGAAGAAGAGGTGCGCCGCCTGATGCGCATGGCCTTCGATCTGGCGCGCGGCCGCCGCAAAAGAGTGGTGCAAGCCGACAAGGCAAACGTCATGGCCACTGGCCGGTTGTGGCGCACCATAGCCAACGAAGTGGCCAAAGAGTATCCGGATGTGGCTTACGAAGACGTGCTGGCCGACGCGCTGGCCATGCATCTGCTGCGCAACCCGCGCGGCTACGATGTGATTGCCACCGAAAATCTGTTTGGCGACATGCTGAGCGACGAAGCGGCGATGATCGCCGGATCGATGGGCATGATGCCCAGCGCCTCGTTGGGCGACGGCCACAACGCGCACGGCCATCGGCGCGGGCTGTATGAGCCCATCCACGGCAGCGCGCCGGACATCGCCGGCGAAGGCATCGCCAACCCCATCGCCATGGTGCTGAGCGCGGCCATGATGCTGCGCTGGTCGTTCGGCCTGGCCAAAGAAGCCGACCGCATCGAAGCGGCGGTCGAAAAGCTGCTGGCCGATGGCATCCGCTCGATGGATCTGAAGTCGCTCGGCGGCACGGTCGTCGGCACACGCGAGATGGGCCAGGCGATCATCACCCGCATGTAGCTGGCGGGCTCTATCCCGCGTCCGCGAACCGCGGCTAAAATACCCGGCGTGACCATCAAACTCGAACCCATCAGCGGCACCAAACTGCCGTTCCCCGAAACGCTCGGCTTTGGAAAAGTGTTTAGCGACCGCATGTACACCCAGGTGTGGACGGCGGACGCAGGCTGGCACGACGCCAAAATTGGACCCTATCAGAACATCTCACTGCCGCCATCGACTGCGGTGTTTCACTACGCGCAAGAAATTTTCGAAGGCACCAAGGCCTATCGCCGGCCGGACGGTCACATCAACTTGTTTCGCCCGTGGGAAAACGCTGCGCGCTTCAATCGAAGCGCCGCGCGCATGGCCATGCAACAGGTGGACCCCGAAGCGCACGTCGAAGCGATGGCCAAGATGGTCGAGCTTGAGCACAAATGGGTGCCCAACGGCGAAGGTCAATCGCTCTACATCCGCCCGACCATGATCGCCACCGAACCCGAGCTGGGCGTGCATGCCAGCAGCAGCTATCTGCACTACATCATCGTCGGACCGGTCGGCGCGTATTTTGCCAGCGGCTTCAAGCCCGTTTCGGTGTTTATCTCGGATGACTACGTGCGCGCAGTGCGCGGCGGCACCGGCGAGGCCAAATGCGGCGGCAACTACGCCGCCAGCCTGATCGTAGGCGCCGAAGTGGCCAAGCTGGGCTATCAGCAGGTGCTCTGGCTCGACGGCGTCGAACGCAAGTATGTCGAGGAAGTCGGCGCGATGAACATCGCCTTCGCCTACGGCAAGCACATCGTCACGCCGCGGCTGAGCGGAACCATCCTGCCCGGCATCACGCGCAAGAGCGTGCTCGAGCTCGCGTCCACGCTGGGCTACACGATGAGCGAGGAGCAAATCGCGGTTGACACTGTGCTGGCCGACATCTCCTCAGGGAAAATCACCGAAGTGTTTGGCATGGGCACGGCGGCGGTCATCGCGCCGGTGGGCAAGTTCGGCTACAAAGGCAAAGACTACGTGATCAACAACGGCCAGGTCGGACCGATCGCCATGCACTTGTATCAGTCGCTCACCGACTTGCAGTATGGCCGCGCGCCGGATCCATTCGGCTGGACGATGAAAATCGAAGTGCCGCGCTAATGCGCCACTTTGTTTTGCGCTTGTTTCGGCCGGCCGCCGCGCTTTTTGCAGCCCTGGCGGTCGGTTTTGTTTTCCTGCTCATCAGCGGCAAAGATGCGCTGCAAGCATACGAAGTGCTGCTGACTGCGCCCATCACGCGGGTGGCGCGCGCGGGGCGCTGGCTGGAAGCATCATCGGTCTACATCCTGGCCGGGCTGGCCATTTTGGTGCCCTACCGCGCGCGACTGCTGAACTTCAGCCTGGTGGCGCAAACCGCCGCTGGCGCAGTGGCCGCGTACATCACGTTTGTTTTGGTGCAGTGGCCCGATCCGCTGGCGCTGATAGCCGCCAGCATCGCCGGGGCGCTGGCTGGCGCATTGATCGCGTGCATCCCAGGCTGGTTGAAAGCCTATCTGGGCGCCAACGAAATCCTGACCGGACTGATGCTCAACCCAATTGTTGATGGCTTGCTCGCCATCGGCTTCGATCCTTTGTTTCGCATGGTGGGCTGGTTCGGCACAGCACGCATTCAAGAAAGAGGTGAACCTTTTGGCTTCGCCAAAATCGCCGACATCAGTGCGCTGGACGCCGGAACGCTGCACACCGGCGTGCTGTTGCCACCGCTGGCGTGCATGGCAATTTGGCTGCTGTTTAGCCGCACGCCGCTGGGGTATGAGATCCGCATGACCGGCTCCAGCGAAAAGTTTGCACGTTATGGCGGCATCCCGGTGCGGCGTTCGATCGTGCTCGCGTTTGCGCTGGGCGGCGCTTGCGCAGGCCTGGCCGGCGCTCACATGGCGCTGGGTCATCCAGGCGATCTGTACATCGACACCCGCGGCCTGACATTTGACGGCATCACCGTGGCGCTCATCGCCCAGGCCAGCCCGGTGGCGCTGCCGGCGGCCGGATTGCTCTATGGCTATCTGGTGGTCGGCGCCGACTACATGGAAATTCGCACCGCTGCCGGCCAGGAATTGATCCGCGTCATTCAGGGCCTGGTGGTGCTATTCGCGATCGTGCGTGTCTGGCGGATACAATCTGCGCGTGGACATGCCCGAAAACCAGGCCGAAACAGAGACGGGCGCGCCGGAGGCTGAACGTGCCGCCGATGCGCCGCATCCGTTGTTTGTCGGCGGCCGAGAGCTCTTGGAAATCATCATCGCGCTCGGCCTGCTCGCACTCGCTGCCAGCGTGGTGCTTAGCATTCACACAGTGCGCACGCGCGACATGGCGCCGGGCTACTTGCCCGGTCAATCGCTGTTGGTGAGCCGGCTGACCTATCAACTGCGCGAACCGGAGCGCGGCGAGCTTGTGTTGATGACCGATGCGCAAAACGCGAGCGTCGCCAGGTTGCGCCGCGTGATCGGCCTGCCCGGAGAGACGGTCGAGCTGCGCGGGGAGCCGGCCGGGCCGCAGGCTGTGCAGGCCGCCGTCAACGGCCGCCCGCTGATCGAGCCCTATGTCACCGCGCAGTTTCAGAGCAATGCGGTGATCACCACCACCGAAGTTATTCGCCTGCGGCGCGACGAGTTTCTGATCATGCAAGATAATCGCGCCGTCGCAATCGGCGCGCGCAGCTGGGACATTGTGCAAAGCAGCCAGTTGGCGGGGCGCGCCTGGCTGGTGATCTATCCGCTCGATGCGCTCACCCTCATCGGCAACACTTTCACACAGCCATGACACCCATCATCCCCGAGGACGGCATGACGCTCACGCGCGACACCGTGCTGCAGCCCGGCGTCTACTTTCTTCCCAACGGGATCACCATCGACAGAGACAGTGTCACGCTCGACGGCAACGGCGCGCTGCTGATCGGCGACACCGGCCAGGGCCGCGGCGTGAGCATGCGCCAGCGCAGCGGCATCGCCGTGCGCAATTTGCGCCTCGAACGCTACTATCACGGCATCTGGGCCAGCGCGTGCGCCAATGTGCGCATCGAAGACTGCGCCATCACGCGCACTCATGAGCTGGCCGCGCCGGATGTGTTTCTCGATGTCTGGCTCGACCGCAGCGCGGCGTATGGCGGCGCGATTTTTTTCTCCGGCGTCATCGACAGTGCGATCACCCGCAACGACTTGCAGCATCAGCAAAACGGCGTGCTGCTGTATGGCTGCCACCAAATCGCCGTCACCCGCAACAACGCCAGCCACAACAGCGGCTACGGCATGCTGCTCTTTGAGTCATCCAGCAACACAGTGGATGCGAACGTCGCCGATTTTTGCTCGCGCATCTTCAGCTCGGATCCGGACAGCGGCAAATATCACAATGGCGCGGACGCGGCCGGGTTGGTGATGATGTGCAATTCATCGCGCAACATCGTGACCGGCAATTATCTGCGCGGCGGCGGCGACGGCGTTTTTCTGGGCGGCTTTCATAAAAACATGATCTTGACGCCCTGCAACGACAATGTCTTTGAGCGCAATGACGGCAGCGATAGCCCCAACATTGCCTTCGAAGCCACGTTTTCGCAGCGCAATGTGTTCAGAAAAAACATTGCCGCCAACTGCAACTACGGATTCTGGCTGGGCTGGTCGAGCGAAACCACGGTGGAGGACAACCGCATCGCCGGAAACCGCATTGCGGGCGTGGCGATCGAACACGGCCACCATAACACCATCGCCGGCAACGCTTTTGAGCGCAACCGCGACGGGGTGCAATTGTGGGCCAACTTGGATTCGCAGCGCAGCACCGGCAGATTCAGCGCCTATTTCCCGGACTGCGCGCACAGCCACGAAAGCGCGATCACGCGCAACACCTTCAGCCGGCACGACAACGCCATCCATTGCTGGTCGGCGCGCGGCGAAGCGACGCAGCGCTGCCATCACTTCAGCGTGCTCGACAATGAGATCATTGACAACCGAGTGGGCGTCTTCTTCGAGCGCGTTCGCCTGTCGCAGATCATGCGCAACAAAATACGCGACAACGTCGAAGCCGGCGTAAAAATGGTCGGTTGCGCCGACGTCACCATCGACGAAAACGACATGTAGCCTGCGGCAGGCACCGTCGCGGGGCGGACACCGTGTTACGCGTCGTCGCCGACAACGCGCAACACGGTGTATCCCAGCGCGAGCAAACCGTCAACCGCATCGGCTTCAGTGGCGCGCACAGCCGCGCGAATTTCGTCGAGCGAGCTGCCGCCTCGCGCGAGCACAACGGTCAAGCGCCTGCCATCCGCGAAATCCTGCCCGCGCGATTTGACGTACACGGTCGGATGCTTGGCTTGCACCGTCTGCAACGCTGGCGCCAGCCGAGATTCATCGCCTTGCTCCAGCACGATCACACGCTCGACATGGCCGCCCGCGCCGATGCTGGCAGCCAGCACCGGTTGCAGCGATTGGGTGAAGATATCCTTCATCTCGCTTGGCACACCTGGCAGCGCGACGATCGTCACGCCCGCAGCCGCTTCAAACATCATGGCCGGCGCGGCGCCGCTCGGGTTGTAGATCGGCTGTGTGCCTTCGGGAAAGAGCGCCATCTTGCGGCGCGATTCAGTCAATTCGCCGTTGAAGTTTGGCCGAATGGTGGCGAGGTACGCATAGCGCTGCGCCACCCAGGCCAGCGCTTGTGCATGTTCGGCCATCGGCCGGTCAAATGCGATGCTGATCGCGCGCAGGGTCAGGTCATCGTCGGTCGGGCCCAGCCCGCCGGTTGTCACGATCAGACGCGGCGCGCGCGCCACAGCCGCGTGCAGCTCCTTTCCGATCTCATCGTAGTCGTCGCGCAGCATGGCCGCCCGCCGCACATGCGCGCCCAGCCCGGTGAACGAGCGAATCAGCCAGTGGGTGTTGGTGTCCAGCACCTGTCCCACCAGCAATTCGTTGCCGATGGCGAAGATCTCAACGGTGTTGTCCGCGTTGGCGGGCGCATGCGGGTTTTGCATGATGATTGGATTACCAGCCAACGATCGCGACCGAGAACATCTGCGCGATGCGCTCAGCTTCTGGATCGGTGGCGTTCAATGCGGTGACGTGCCCTAGCCGGCGGCCGGGCGCGGCGCCGGCCCTGCCATAC
>JANMNW010000385.1:0-14274 GCA_031368515.1 Chloroflexota bacterium | reverse complement strand
GGTGAGTTCTGCAGGCGCATGGCACTGCCACCGACGTTGATCTCGGCCTGCGCCCAACCGTCAATCACCCGGGTGACCTGCACGACGGCTCCCTGTTTCAACAGTCCGATGATTGCGCCGTTATTCCGAGGCGCCACACGGACGCGCAGAAAGCTCGTGTTGACGATGGCCTTTTTGTTTGTGTTTGCGTTGCCCATGTTGCCGCCGATGATTTGCCCGGAACCGCCGGCTTGCGCCGGATTTCTTAGAGCTCCATCTTTTGGCGGGGATGACTATGAGGCCCTGCCCAGAGCTCGCACAGGTTTTAGCATGGGCGGTGGGCGGGCACGAGGGACTTTAGTCGCAGCTCAACAAAAAACCTGTGAGATTTGCGAAATCTCACAGGTTCTGGCTTCATCAAAACGAAAAGCGGGCAACGGGATTTGAACCCGTGACTTTCTGCTTGGAAGGCAGACGTGCAACCGCTACACCATGCCCGCGATTTGACTGCATTATACGTGGTTGTGAACCCTGTCCAGCACGTCACTCTTCCGGCGGCAGGGGCTGCACCGGTATCGTGGTGACATCACTCGCATCGACATCGCTGGCGCGCGGGACGCGCGGTTTGCGCACCATCGGCACATACAAGCGCCGCCACAGTCCGCGCGGCGTGCGGGTGGGTGCCGGTGTGCGCGTGGGTGTGGAGGTACGCGTGGGTATCGGCGTGCGCGTCGGCGTCGGCGTTGGCGTGTGTGTCGGCACTGTGGCCACCGGGTTCTCTGGAGGACGGGTGGGCGTGCGCGTGCGGGTGGGCGTAAGCGTCAGCGTCGGTGTTGGCGTATCCAGCGTGGTGTTGTAGAACTCGCGCAACCCGGGCAGATAGCCGCCGATTTCGTAACCTGCCCAACGCGGATCGCCCATCTGAAACGTGGCCCCGCCGATGATCGGCGAAGGGTAGGAGGTGCCGCCGATGATCAGCGGCGCGTTTTGCAGCTCGATGTATTTGCGGCACCACTCGCGAAAGTACTCCTGCGAGGCTCCGTGCGCCGGAAACCCGCCGATGCCGCCCTGATCGAGCCCGCACTCGCCGCAATAGATCGCGCGCCTCTTGGGATCAAATCCGCAGTCGCGGAACAGGAATTCCCAGCGCCGTTCATACCAGATGTAATCGCCGGGCTCGTCGATGTGCCCGGGGTTGGGCGAATACAGATGCATGTCGAATGCGATCAAGCCGCTGTTGTAATGCGGCGCGTAATATTCGCGAATCAGGCGCACCACATCCGGATTGGTGAAGTCTGGGTTGCCCACGCTGAAGGTGCCTGCCGCATACGTGGCTGCGGGATTGACCTGGCGAATCCGCCGCGCGACCGCCACATCCAGCTCAGCCCGCTGTTTGAGCGCGTCGCCGGTGTTGCCAATTTGATCGTTTTCGTTCAGGCCGGTGTACACCACCGGGCCGTGGATGGCGCCCTCCAACCCGAAAATGACTTGGTCGACATTGGGGAATACGCCATAGTTGAAAAAACGGCGCACCATGACCACCGCATCTGGGAAATCACGCTTTAGGATCTCCGCGCCGCCGAAGTCGTTCATGACCAGGAAGAATTTGCAGCCGCGCGCGGCTTCGGCCCTGGCGCCGGGTGTGTTTTGCAACACGTTGATGCCAAGGTGATATGAGCCTGAGCCGGCGGCTTGTGCTTCGGTGCGGTCCATGCGATGCGTTGTGATGGGACGAGTGCAAATTGCGTGCTGCGCGCAGCCCGGCGGCGCACAGCGCTGTCATTTGTTTGCGCGCGATGCTAACACATGTGTTATACGTGATGGCATGTCGATTCGATTGACCCGCCGCGCTGCGTTGTCCGGAGGCCTGTTGATCTTGGCCGAGCTGGCCTTCCGTTCCGCTTGGAGCGAAGCCCAGATCGGGGAAGCCTTCCCGCCGGCCACCGACACGCCAGTGGTGCCGTTGCCGGTCCCGGGCCGCGCGCGCGCCATAGCCCAAAGCGCGCGGCCGCGCGTGCTGCTGTTTTATGCGCAGTGGTGCGTGATCAGCCAGCGCAACCGGCCCTTTGTGCAGCGCTTCGCCAGCATCTACGAGGACACTGTCAATTTCGAGGAGATCGACATCGACACGCCGGAAGGGCAGGCTCTGGTCTTGAAGTACCAAGTGCCGTTTGTGCCGACGTTTGTCGTGCTCAAGAACGACGGCACGTTTCAAAACATGTTCTACACCCAGCAGCAGGTGTCACAGAATGCGCAAAGCTTTGCCGCTGCACAGTAATCACGGCTGAGCGGCTGGCGCCAGCGTGAGCACGCTGCCGGCATTGGCCAGCGCGTCGTCGCGCGTCCAGATCATCGGATTGAATTCGCCGGCAAGCCACTTGGCAATCATGTCGTCGTAGTGCGGGTGAAAGGCGTGGCCGCTTTGTCCGGTCGTGTGAATCAGGGCGGAATTGCGCAGATCGCCCAGATCCACCACCATGCGCAATGATGGCACGGAGCGCACCGCGAAGTCGCTTGTCCGGTGGCCGACAGCATTGACCAGGCCGGTTCCGCCGTTGGCAGGGAAGGGGCCGCGGTTAAAAATGCTCTCAATCGGCGCCACGCCGCTGTTGCCAAGCGTTTGATTGCGAAACGTCGCCTGGTGCAGCGCCCCCCAGCGCCAATCTGCGGTGTTTGGGCCCAGCTTCTTTTCGATCTCCTCAGCAGCTGAGCGCAGCGCCGCGATCATGATCTGCTGGCGCGACTCTTTCTCGGAGGTGCGGGTGTCGTCCCACCAGCGCGAGCGTTCGTCGCTCATCACGTTGCGCACGGCCGTCCAGGTGCCGGTCCCCACGCCGAGGAGATCGCCGCTCATCGCGCCCAGCTCGTCGCCAAAAATTGCCTGGGCAAGCTTGAGCTTGAACGTCTCAAAAATCAACGCGCCCTGCGACGTGCTCGTGTAGCGCTTGTCCCAGGCACGCAACACCGCGGCGGCATTGGCGCTCTTTGCGTCGACGCTGGCGCCGGCGCGCATGGCTTCGAAAAGCACCGGAAGGAGCTCGTCTGCGAAGACGGCGGTGCTGTCAAAACTCATGGCTTTGACACTGTCAACCGAGTGCTTGTCGCGTGAACGGATCAGGGCGTCGATGCGTTTGGCGCGATAGCCAAAATCCCAGTCGCGCTTCATGAGCATCAGCGGCGACTGCGCGTCTACCACCGCGTTGTTGGCGGTTACGATATATCCCTCGGGCGGGTTGTAGCGGCTGGGCAACTGCTCGAACGGAATAAACCCGGTCCATTCGTGCTCGCCCGTCCAGCCGGGAACGGGCACGCTGCCGTCGCCTTTGGCGCGGATCGGGATGTCGCCCGGAAACTGATAGCCGATGTTGCCGTCGACATCGGCGTAGACGAAATTTTGCGAAGGCGCGTTCCACAGCTTGAGCGCCTCGCGGAAGTCTGACCAGTTCTGGGCTGTGTTGATGGCCAGCACGCTTTCAAAGATGGCGCCTGGGCGCAAGGCGGCCCATGACAGCGCCATCGGCTGCTTGTCCGCCAGCGCGCCCTCGACCCCATTCATGATTGGGCCGTGCCGGGTGACGCGCACCGTGAGACGTTCAGGCGCTTCGCCCTTGATGGCGATCACTTCTTCGCGCACCTCGGCTTTTTCAAACTTGCCCTGGAATTCGAATTCGTCCGGATTGTCCGGATTGGGCCTTTCGATGAAATAGTCCTGAGTGTCGACAGTGCCGTTGGTGACGCCCCAGGCAATGCGCGCATTGTGGCCAATGACCACGCCCGGAACTCCGGCAAACGAAACGCCGGTGACATCGAACGGGCATGCGGCGCCGACCACCCGGCAGTGCAACCCGATTTGATACCAAATTGACGGCATCTGGATGCCCAGATGCGGATCGTTGGCCAGGATGGGCTTTCCAGTGCTGGTTTTTGCGCCAGAGAGCACCCAGTTATTGCTGCCGATGTCGCTGCCGCGCGCCATGCCGATTGTTTCACCCACATCGCGGCTTGCCCGCGCCAGCGCAAGCGCAGTGCGCGGATCAAGATTTGTGGACGCGGAACAGCGCAGGGTGATCGGTTGGCAGTGACTGCCGCTTGCCGTCAACTGTTTGCCGCTCACCGAAGTGCTTGGCACAATCACCGGGTGATCGGCCGGGTAAGGCGGCATGACCGCCTCGGCCAGCTCGGCGCCGCCAGTGGCAATGAGCGTCGCGCGCAACAGCTCGGCATCGGCGTTGTCGCCCAGGTCGAAGGCCATGGCTTTGCCCCAGGTCAGGCTGTTTACGGGCGACCACGGCTCCGGCGTGAACGTGGCGCCGTTGAGCGCCAGCACGCGAAATTCAAACCCCAGGCGGCCGGCGTGGGCCTGCGTGTAGGCGTTCACACCCGCGGCATATTGCTCAAACACGCTGCGCATGGCTGGCCGAAGCGTGCGCGCCTCCTCGGCCGCCACGCGATGCCAGCCTAGCGTGCGAATGAAGCGGTCCTGCCGCACGGCGCCTTTGCCAAACACCTCGGCTAGCCGGCCCTGGCCGATGCGCCGCCAGAATTCCATTTGAAAAAAGCGGTCCTGCGCATGCACATAGCCCTGGGCCAGAAACAGGTCGGCGGTGCTGTCGGCATAGATGTGCGGCACGCCGTATTTGTCGCGGATCACCTCAACGCTGCCCTTTAGCCCGGGCACAGTCAGCGTGCCGCTGGTCGTTGGAAAGGGCTGGCGGGTGAAATACACAAACGCGCCGCCGGCGGCGGCGGCGACAAGCAGAACGAGAGCGAGCAGGGCTGTCGCGACGCGCTTTACGATTCGCATGAAGGCCGATTGTATGGCTACAATTGCACATATGCCCAAGCAGACATTTCCCATCGAATTTGGCTGGACGCTGCCGCCCGGCAGCAAGCGCAGCGACACCGCCCAGCCCTTTGACGGCAAGCACAAAACATGGATGCCGCCCGGCCCGAAGTTCGCCGGTCGCCGCGAGCGCTTTGACGCGGAAATCCGCCGGGTGCTGAACACGATCAGCGGACACTGGCAATCGGCCTGGATCACCGATCACCTGCAATGGGGCGAAGACGACTGCCTCGAGGTGATGACCTCGCTTTCGTTTTATGCGGCGCTATTTCCGCATATGGATTGGGGCACGATCGTGGCCTGTCAGGGCTATCGCAATCCGGCGTTAATGGCCAAAATGGCCAGCACCATTCAATATTTGACGAAAGGCCGCTTGATCCTGGGCATCGGCGCAGGCTGGAAGCAGGACGAGTACCTGTCCTATGGCTACGAATTTCCGCCTCCCGGGGTGCGCGTGGCGCAGTTGCAGGAGACGGTCGAAATCTTCCACAGCATGTGGAACAAGGACCAGACTACCTACAAAGGCCAGCACTATCAGGTGTCTGACGCGTACAACCTGCCGCGCACCCCGCAGCCGCCCACGCTGCTGATTGGCGGCGGCGGCGAAAAGAAAATGCTGCCACTCATAGCGCGCTATGCGGATTGGTGGAACGGCGGCGCGCAGGGCGAAGACTGGCAGCACAAGGTTGACATTCTGAAGCGCGAGAGCAAAAAAGCCGGGCGCGACTTTTCCAAACTGCGCCTGACCTGGTTTGGCGGCGCGACATCCGCCCGCACCGACAAAGCGCTCAAGCCGCGCCTGCGCGATGCGTTCTTGCGCGACAAAGGCATTTGGGGAACCCCCAAAGAGTTTCGCGCCAAGATCAAGTCGCTGATCGACATGGGCTGCACCTACTTTCTGCTCGACTCGCGCGGCATTCCCGATGACGGCGAGATAGAACTGCTGATGGAAATCACCCGCGAGTTTGCGGACTAACGGCGATGCAATTCCACACCCGCCGTGGCCATCAGATTTACTACGAGACGCGCGGTTCAGAAGAGGCCCCTGCAGTGCTTTTGATCCATGGCAGCACGCTGACCGGACAGCAGGACTTTTGCGTGTATTCCAATCTGGCTGAGCGACTGGCGCGCCGCTATCGGGTGATCGTGCCCGATTGCCAGGGGCACGGACAGTCGGAAGCGCTATGGGAGACGCGGGAAGGCGCGCCAGGGGTCAAGTTTCTAAAGTATTCGTTTGCCGACATGGCGAGCGATTGCGCCGAATTGCTGGCAGGGCTGCGCGCGGGGCCGGCGTTTGTCATCGGCCACAGCAACGGCGGCAATGTGGCGCTGTATCTGGCCAAAGAGCACGCCGAGGTGACCCGGGCGGCAGTGCTGCTGGCCGCCAACGGCCATATCGACGACTACATCCGCAACCGCGTGCCCATGGGCATGAATCCACAGCGTGTCGAGCGCGATACGCCGGAATGGATGCGCGAAATGATCGCGCTGCATGACGCCCATCATGGAGACGGCTACTGGCGCGAACTGCTGGCTGCAACAGTGGAAGAGACCGTAACCCACCCGGATTGGAACGCCGCCGATCTGGCGCAGATGCGCGTGCCGTGCCTGTGCGTGCAGGGCGAGAACGACACGCTGAATCAAATCGGCCGGCATGCCCAGACGCTGGCGCAGTGGATACCAGGCGCAGAATTGTGGGTTCCGGCCGACACCGGTCATTCGGTGCACCATGAAAAGCCCGATGAGTTTGAAAGCCGTGTGACCGACTTCTTCACGCGACGCGGATGAGGAGTGGACCTGAACCCAGAGAAGCGGACTCCGCTCTGCCACATGCGCTTTGGGCTGCATGGCAAGGCGGGGGAGTCCAGGTTTCTCGAGTTTCGGGCCTGTGCCGAGCTACGCCGGCACGTGGACGGTAATGGTAGTTCCGTGCGGGTGCGCGGAGTCATCTGCCCCGCCATGGGGCGCGGTTTCGCGAATGCTTTCGACCTGCAGGCTGGCACCAAGTTGCTGAGCGCGTTCGCGCATGGTCGACATGCCAAAGTGGCCTTCCACGCGCTGAGACGGGTCAAAGCCGCGCCCATCGTCCTGAACCCGCAGCGTGTGACCGCCGCGGTCGCGGCTGATCGTCACAATAACTTTGCGCGCGCGGCCATGCCGCACGGTGTTTTGCACCGCTTCCAGGGCGATGCGATACAGCGCTTCTTTGGCTTCAAACGGCAATGCCGGTTCGCCTGCCGACGCGTTCAGCTGCGCTTCTATGTTGTGCCGTTTGCACAGCGCCGCGACTTGCCGTTCAAGCGCGCCGATCAACCCTTCCTCCTGGAGTGTTTCGGGGCGCAATTCATAGATCAGCGCGCGCATCTCGACGAGCGCGGCGTCGGCCAGCGATTCGGCATAGTCGAGCGCCATCCGGCTTTTTGCCCGGTCGTTTTCCTGGGTTTCACGCGCAGTTTTGATGCCCAGCAGCGCGCCAAAGACCGCTTGCGAGACTGAGTCGTGCAAATCGCGCGCCAGCCTGCTGCGTTCGGCGATGACAGCCGAGTTGCGCTCCTGGTGGAGCAATCGCGCGCTTTCAAGCGTGGCGACGGCCTGCCGTGCAAACGCCACCAGCAACTCAATATGGTCGGGGCCATAGCGCTCAGTCGCTTGATCGGCCACTGCCAACAGGCCAACAGGGCGGTCCTGGGCCATTAGCGACACCGCCGCCCACGAGCGGACGCGCCGGCCGCGCGCAGGGAAGAGCACATTCTGCAAGCGATCTTCATCGGAGCGCGCCTGATCGTCGCTGGCGTGAGCAATATTGATGCGCAACCGCTGGCGCGCCAGGCGATCAAGCCAGATGGCGTGGTCACGAGCAGCAAATGTCTCCGTGTGTGTTTCATCGCCGGTCAGCCGCAATCCGGCTGGCGCTTTGTCATCTTGAAAGAGAATCAATGCGGCTTGATCAAAGAGCAGCAGCTTGCGCAGCTGATGCAACACCATTTGTCCGGCATCGCCCTGAGCGGGCGCCGCGAGCATTTCGGATGATTGCAGCACGCGCTGCAACTGAGCCGCTATCTTTTCTTTGTCGCGCAGGATGAGCAACTGGCGCAGCGTGACCATGGCCACGATCATTCCGGCTCCGATGCGCACGATGCTGCCTTGCACCAGATCGAATTTGCTGGGCGTCTCAGACCCTTCGCCCAGGAGCATGAAGTACGCCACGCCGATCCACAGATGCGGAACAATCATTTGCATATAAGGCCAAGCGCGCGCAAACACGCTGGTGTTCTCAACGCCGATGGATGCGCGAGCAGCGTCGAGACGCAGCAGGAACGGCTGCCGGATCTGTGCAGCGGCGGCCAGCGTCAGGGTGAGGGTTGAGGCGCTGAACAAAAGGCTCGATAGCGCGCTTGTGACGCTGGCCTGCAATGTGACCTTGATGAAGGGCAAGTTGAACAGGGCGTCGGCGCAGCCAAAAAGGATGGAAGCGGTGATCAGCAGCGCCAGCGGCAGGGGCGGCTTGTTGTAGCGTGAAAGCAGCACAAAGGCCAGCCAGATGATGAGCAGATCGAAGGCTGGGTAAATGGCCCCGAAAAGCGCTCCAGTAGGCAGAGAGGCTGAAGCCTCCAGGAGAGGCTCGATAACCAGTTCGGCGTACAACAAGATCATGCCGACGGCGATGACGCCCAGTTCCAGCGCAGTTCGCAACCAGAAGCCGCGCGTGCTGGTGCGCGACATGAACAACGCCAACGCGGCGACGAGCAGCATGCGGCTGAGGATCGATAGTCCGTCTACGAATGTGGGAGGCGTGAGCGATATGCCGGCACCAAGCATGACGACTGTGGCAATCGTGCCCAGCAGCAAAGTGGCGATGGCGAGAGTGAGGCATTGCCAGGCGCCGCCTTCCAGCCGGGCGCGCTTGCGGGTTTCAGATGTGGCAAATGCGGTGGCGACCGTTGTCACCAGGATTTCCGCCATCAGGAGGAGCAAATCACTGACGCTGGCGATTGCGTAATGAGGGAGCTGAACGGCAATGCTGATGAGGTGGACACCACCCAAAGTCAGGCCCAGCCCAGCCAAAATATGGGGAAGTGGAAGCGGACGCGTGGGCTGCGAAAGGGCCGTCATGGTCGTCGTTGTTGGAGCAGGATAGCTGGCTGCGTGTGAATCGCGCGAGCGCCCTTAAGGGTAAATGACCGCTAATCTTGTGTTTGTGTGGTGTCATGCTTGCCATAATCGGCTGCATTACTAGTGCATTGCAGCATTCCGCGGCGCGGAATGGCAAAATGGGCCATTTGACCTGCCCACATCTCAGATGGATCGGTACAATTGCGCGCATGGCTCTGCAAGACCTGTTCACCTCGCGTTTTGAAGACTATGACGAAGCCAAGATCATTTATGATCAAAAGCCGATTCGACTGTTCAAATCCGATTTTTTAGAGTGGTTCACGCATGTGAGCCCGGTGGCGGTCGTGGCAATCTTCATGCCGGTGGTGCTGGGTGCGCTGGGTTACGGCGTTATGAGCCTGCCAGCGGGTGTGAGCTTGGCGGCGGTTCCGGCGCTGTTTGTGGCCGGGTTGGCGGTTTGGTCGCTGACCGAGTATCTCGTGCACCGCTTCTTTTTTCACATGGAGCCGCGCAGCATTTGGGGCAAACGCTTTATCTTTTTGTTCCACGGCATACATCATGTGCAACCGCATATCAAAACGCGTCTGGTGATGCCTCCGGTTGTCAGCGTCCCGGGCGCAATCGCCTTCTATTTTGCATTTTCGGCCGTGTTTGGCGTGATTGGCGCAAGCGCGTTGATGTGGCCGATGTTTGCCGGATTTGCTCTGGGTTACATTGGCTACGATCTGCTGCACTACTCCGAGCATCACATGCCCATGAAGGGGCCGGTGCTCAAATTTCTAAAGCGCCATCACATGGAGCACCACTACAAGACGCCCAAGGCGCGCTTTGGCGTGAGCACCAATGTGTGGGATGAGGTCTTTCACACAGAGCCGCAAGCCGAAGCGGCGTAGCCGCCGGTCGATGACTCGGTCTGGCGAATTCAGCACCTGCCATTTCGCTCAGAACGAAGGCAGCGTTGCGAGGCGCTCGGGTTTCGGTGCGGCCGCCTGGCTGACACATGCTGACAGTTTTCGAAAAGCACCCACGTTGAGGTGTCGGATACCTTAAGATGGGCCCTACCTTGAGGTGGGGCCCGCTGGGCTGTGTGGCGCATACAATGCTCGCGTGTCTACGTCCATTCCAAAAGAGTTCCACGATTTGCTCACCACCAAAATCGCATTTGCTCAGCTGGCCACAGTCATGGCCGATGGTTCGCCGCAAGTCACCCCGGTATGGTTTGACTTTGATGGCACGCACATCATCGTCAACACCGCGCTGGGACGCACCAAAGACAAGAACATGCGCCGTGATCCACGCGTGTCGATCGCGATCAACGATCCGGATAACGCCTATCGCTATGTGCAGATCCGCGGCCGGGTGGTGGAGATGAGCACCGAAGGCGCCGATGCCGTCATTGACGGACTGGCCAAAAAGTACTTGGGTGTCGACTTATATCCCTATCGCCGCGCCGGCGAAGTGCGCGTCACGGTCAAGATTCTGCCGGAGCGCAGCCAGGTCATGGCGTAACGGTGCAAGCTTCGCGCTGGACGGCGCTGCGGCATCGCGACTATCGCCTGCTGTGGCTTGGATTGCTCGTATCTTTTATCGGTTCGCAAATGCAGTTGACGGTAGTCAACTGGCAGGTGTTTGAGCTGCTGCGAGGCCAGTCGAGCACGGTCGCCATTTTTGGCCGGCAAATCGCGCTCAGCGCCGACGCGCTGGGCTTGGGCACCATCGGACTGGCGCGCGTGGCGCCGATCTTTGTGTTTGCGCTGGTCGGCGGCGCGCTGGCCGACAGCACCGACCGGCGGCGCGTGCTGTTTGTCGCGCAGGTGCTGGCCATGCTGTCCGCGGCCGCGCTGGCGGCGCTTACGCTGGCCGGCAGCGCCAGCCTGGTCACAATCTATCTGCTCACCGCAGTCAATTCGGCCGCGGCGGCACTGGGCAACCCGTCGCGCCAGGCGCTGGTGCCCAATCTGGTGCCCAAGGAAGACTTTACAAATGCGGTCAGCTTGAACAGCCTCATCCTGCAGGTGTCGCAGATCGGCGGGCCGGCGCTGGCCGGATTCCTGATCGGCCGCGTGTCGATCGGCTGGCTGTATGCGATCAACGCCGCGACGTTTCTCGCCACGCTCGTGGCGGTGGCGCTGATGCGCTATCGCGACGCACGCGCGGCGTCGCCTGCGCGGGTGGATCTGTCGGCCATCGCCGACGGCTTTCGCTTTGTTTTTGGCGCGCGCCTGCTGCGCAGCACGATGCTGCTCGACTTCTGGGCCACATTCTTTTCATCGGCCCGCACCATGCTGCCGATCGTCGCCGCCGAATTGCTCAAGACCGACGCGGCCGGCTTTGGCCTGCTGTCGACCGCGCAAGCGGCGGGCTCGGTGGTCACCGGGCTGGCGATGACCTTGCGGCGCGACATCAAACGCCAGGGGGTGGTGTTGCTGGCGTGCGTGGCGATCTATGGCGCGGCGACCGCGTTGTTTGGCCTGGCGACAAACTTTGCCGTGTCGTATCTGCTGTTTGCGATTACCGGCGCAGCGGACACGGTGTCAACAGTGATCCGCAATGTGGTGCGGCAAACAGCCACGCCCGATCATATGCGCGGGCGCATGGTTGGCGTCAATCAGATTTTCTTTCAAGGCGGCCCGCAGCTGGGCGAACTTGAGGCTGGCGTGGTGGGCGCGGCGTTTGGCGTGCCGTTTGCCATCGTCAGCGGAGGCGTGGCGACGGTGCTGATCACCGCCTGGGTGGCGTGGCGGTATCCGGATTTGCGTCGGCATGAGTCCGTATAGCGACCTGACAGGCAAGGTTTTTCTAAGGTTATGAAGCCCCACCTGACAGGTAAGGAAATTCTAAGCTTCAGACCCAGTACACTGCGCGCATGATCACCCCACGCGTGCTTGTGATGATTCACGATCCGTTGTTTGAAAACGAGCAAGGCCGCAAGCTGCACGAGCTGATGGGCTGGAACGACCCGCGTGTGCTGGCCGCGCGCTATGTCGACGATGTGCGCCAAGCCAGCCACGGCTTCGTCAATTACGACATCGTGGAGATGCTTGAGTTCGACGAATGGCCGCTCAAGCGCGACGGGTTTCGCTACACCGACGAAAGCTATTTGCGGGCGTGGCGCGCGCGTGGCGGGTTTCACCAACCGGACGCCGCGGACTATCCGACGCTGCTCAAGCGCTGCGATTTTGTGCGCAAGCTGGAAGCCGGACTGGTTGACGAGTTGTGGATGTTCGCCTTTCCGTATGGCGGCTATTTTGAAAGCTGCATGGGCGGGCGCGGCGCAATCTGGTGCAACGGCGATATTGTGCCGGGCACGAGCAACGTCTCGCGCCGCTTTTGCGTGATGGGTTTTTCGTACGAGCGCGGGGTGGGCGAGATGCTCGAGAACCTGGGCCACCGCACCGAGAACATCATGGAGCATGTCTTTCGCGACATTCCCGACGCGCCGGCAGGCAGTGGACGCTGGGCGGTGGATGGAAGTCAGAAGGCCGATGACGGAGGGCTGCTTGCCAGGCTATTTGGTCGACGAGCGTCTACCGTTGAGCCAATTGGCCAACACAGGCCTGACCCAAGTGGCAACCTATGGCGGCAGTTCATTCGCTACGACAAGGCGCACCCCGGCGCGGCGCAATGCGGCAACGTGCACTTTGCGCCGAGCAGCCAAGGCGATTATGACTGGGGCAATGCCGCGCATGTGCCGACTAACGCCGACGATTGGTTGAACTATCCGAACTTCACGGGCGAGTTCAAGCTGCAAAACTGCGCAGCCTGGGGCGACGGTGATATTCGTGCGCATCACATCTGGTGGATGCAGCGCTTTCCGCATGTCGAAGGCATCACGCCGACCGGGATACAGAACAATTGGTGGAAATACATTGTTCAAATGTCCTTTTAGGGTTGTCCAAGGCGCAGGAAATCGTCAGCTTTTGACGGGTGGCCGTTACCCGCACGTCGAATGCGTCCAGCGCCGCACGCTTGTCCTCAAATGTCGCCAGCTTCAGCCCGTCCAATGTATCGGCGCGAAAGGCCACGAGGTCGGCGATGCGCGAATCCGTGAATGTCGGTCGCTCAATCTGAGCTGCCAGCTTGTCACGCTCCGCGCGCAGGCCCGCGTGCCGCGCGTCTACTGTGTCTATCTTGGCTCGTAGCGCGTTGGCAACCGCGCCGCCGTCGATCAATAGGCCGACCTTATCGGCAAGCCGTGCGGCTTCGGCTTCGACCGCGCGTAGCTGCTCGTCAATCTCCGCAATGTGCTGGCGCTGCGGCTCCACCGCATCCAGCTCCGCGCGTTGCGCTTCGCGTAAGGCTTGCTCGAATCCGTCGCCGGTCAGCAGCTCCAACATGTAATCCCACACGCGGGTATCGACTTCGGCGCACCTAACGGGCAGCTGTGGGCAGCGCTCGTGAATCGACCCGCATAGTTGCCGATAGCGATAAGTGCAGCGGTAGGTCATCAGGCCGGTCTCAATTTTCGTGTGCCCGGCCAGCGCCTTGTCACATGTGCCGCATCGAATGCGACCGCGCAATAGATATTCTTGGTTCTTGTTGTTTCGCGCTGAGAGCGCAGCGTTAGCTGTGCGCTGCACTTGTGCCGCGTCGAATGCCTCGCGGTCGATGATGGCCGGGACTTGCAGCACAATCTGCTCATCCAGCGGCCGCGCCTGAACCTTGCCCTTTACCGTGATTGTTCGGCCATAGCGGTAAACACCGACATAAATCTCGTCCGACAGCATTTTGTAGATGATCTCGGAGTTCCATGTCTTGGCGTTGCATGTGCGTCGCCGGTCCGTTGCCGGTCGTGGCGTGGGCACGCCTGCCTTGTTGAGCTGTAGCACAATGACATGCGCTTTTAGCTTGTGCCCGCCTTCGCCGCCGTGGACATACCACTTGTAAATCTGGCGCACAATCGCAGCTTCAGGTTCGTGAATTGTGAGGGTCTTGGTTTCGCGGCTGTAGCGGTAGCCATAGCGCGGGCTGCCCATGCCGGGGATGTGGCCGGCGCGGGCTTTCTCCATCATCGCGCGCCGGGTGGCTTCGCCGATTTTGTCGCTCCACCATTGGCTAAAGGTCGCGCCGATGGTGTCGAACATTTCCGAATCGGCGGAGCCGTCCAGCTGCACGCCTTCGGCGTAGCTTAGCTCGCGCCCGGCGGCCAGCAGTTCGTCGCGCACGCGGATATGCTCGCCCGTGTTGCGCATCAGCCGGTTCTGGCTGAGCACGACCAGCACATCAGCCGCGCCTTTGTGCAGCTCCGCCAGCACCTTGTCAAACTTTGGCCGCGACGCCTTGCGGCCGGTGAAGTCGTCTTGAAATTCGCCGACCACGTGCCAGCCCTTGCGCGCCGT
>JANMNW010000344.1:0-5246 GCA_031368515.1 Chloroflexota bacterium | reverse complement strand
ATCAGCGCGTGATCACGCCCCACTCCCTCCGCACGAACGTCGGTGAGAATCAACGGGGAGCATCTTGCGATGCTCCCCGTTGTCAGAGACTCACGTTGCTGCTGCCAGGTGATTAGTTCACCGCGGTGCAGTTGTAGTCTTCGCCCACGCCGGCCGAGGCGCTCTGCGCCGTCTGCACGCGGGCGATCGCAACGATCTGCGCGCCAGCCGGCGCTTCGATGATCGCGCCGCCACCGAACGTGCCGTCCGAGTAGTAGCCGAATTCATTCGCCGCCGCACCCGCATCCGAGGCGTTGCTGTTGACTTTGGCGCCGGCCGCGACGTTCGAGAACGTCTTGGCTGCACCGACCTGGGCGCCGTTCTTGTCGATGTACTTGATCGACACGCTGGCGACTTCGGAAGTGCCGACGTTCTGCACGGCCAGGAACGCGCGCTGGCGAGCGCCAGGATACTGCGAGACCGACCAGCGGACATACGGGCAAGCGAGCTTGGCTGCGCCGGAGGAAGCGCCGAGGAACGCGGTAGTGACACCGAGGCCGCTGACCTTACCGATGGCGACGATGTTGCCAGCGCCGGCATCGATTGTGGCCGAGCCGCTGTAGCCCTGCGGCATGCCGGAGGCGGCGCAAGTCTGGAAGCTGGCCTTGGCGCCGGCGGCAATCGAAGCCGACTGCGTCGCGCCGTTGGCATAGGTCACCGTCACATTTGTGGCGGCTGTGCCGTTGTTCTGAACCGCGTAAGCCGAGTTGTAGCCACCGAACGCATTGCAGAGGGCCGAGGGCATGTAGACCTTGCTCGAACCGTCCGTCACGCCTTCGAAGGCGGCGGCATACGTGGAAGCAGTGCCGAGTTCGAGCGCCGACGCCACGATGGGCGCGCCGGTCGATCCGCCGCTCGTCACGGCTTCGGCAGTGGCCGAACCGTTGAAGTTGGCCGGAATGGCGGAGATTGTGCCAAGATCGACATACTTGGCCGAGCCAGCCGGAACGTTTGTGAAGTTGACGGTGTGGACCAAAGCGCCACCCGCGTCAGCGTTATAGAACTTGATCGTGAAGTCGGCATTGCCCGACGAGGCATTCTGCACGGCAAAGCGCGTGGTGACACCGAAGCGATCCTTCAACGTGGTGGGGATCAGGACCTTCGGGCCGCCGCTGGCAAAACCGTTCGAGAGCGGGCGGTTGAGCACCGCGGTGCCGGCGCCGGTCGAAACCTGCACCAAGGTCGCCACGATCGGCTGATCGGACGAAAGGATGGCCGAGCCCTGGAAGCCGGCAGCAAGGTTAGAAACATTGCCGGCGAACACCGAGCTGGACGCGCCCGCAGCCAGGTTTGGCGGCGAGAACGGAATCTGTGTCCCCGTCTCCGTGTAATACGTGATGGAGATTGTGGCGGCGGCGGTGCCAACGTTCTGATACGTGATCGAGGTGGTGAACGAAGCCTGATAGCCAGACTCAGCTCGAACCGCCCCCGCGGTAGCAGTGCTCAGAATTGCAGCTGCCACTCCATAAAAAATTTTCCAGTTCATTGTGATTCTCCTTGAAAACACTTATGCAGCTATGGCTGCGGCGTTCATTCTGCCTTTTTTGACCCTTTGGGCAATTACCCGTTCGGGTAAGAGGCATTTTTTGTCCTCAGACATATCATTTGCCCATGCATCGAACCCAACTATCAAACATAACTTTCGTGAGACTCATCGGCGCGGTCGCATGCGCCGCATTTATGGCAGCCTGCTCACCCGCCGCTGTGCCACCAACTGCGGTCATTCCAGCGATCGAAAGCCCAGCAGACAAATTGAACATAAAGGAGGTCGTGCAAACGGCGCCAGGTGTCGCCCCGCTGGAATCGGCCCTGCCACTCCCCCCTATCGTTATGCCATCCGCAGGCAAAGCAACAGCGACGGGATTGCTGCTGGATAAGGCAACACAAAAGCCTCTGGTCGGAGTCGTTGTCCGGCTGGCGCCTGTCGAGTGCAAAGAACAGGAGTGCGGTTTCTTGCTGGACACCTCCAGCGCACCAACGGGTGTAACAGACGCATCCGGCCGTTTCGCAATGGCCGAAGTGGCGCCAAAGGGTTATGTAATGGTCGTCGGCGATCCCTACTCTTCCAGCTATGTCATCGTCCCGGAAAAGGAAGACAAATCCACAAACAAGGCCCGCATCTGGACGCTGGCCGCCGACAAGATCAACGATATCGGCACCGTGTCCGTTGAATACAAGCCCTAGCAGTCGCGGCAAGCTTAGCTGTGTGCGCCGCGCGCTGCGGCAAACGCATTCTGCACCTGCCTGCGGGGGCGGCAAGCATTTGCGAACCCTCGAGGCTAGGTGCGCTCAAGCCAAGCAGCCACGCGCCCGCCGCGCTGCTAATGCTTTGCGGTGGCGGGCCGCGCCAGGCTCGCCACGATCGCGGTGGTCAATGCCACAACAATAAACCCAAGCGTGATCACAACCAGCTGCTCTTTGTGAATGCCAAGAATGCCTTCGAGCAGCCAATCTTCCGTCATCATCTTCAGCCCGACAAATGCCAGGATTGCGGCCAGGGCATATTTGAGCAAGTGAAAACGGTCCATCACGCCGGCCAGCAAAAAATACAGCGCGCGCAGGCCGAGAATGGCCATCACATTTGACGCATAGACGATAAACGAGTCTTTGGTCACGCCGATCACGGCCGGAATCGAGTCGACGGCGAACAGCACATCAGTCGTTTCAACGACGGCCAGCACCAGCAACAGCGGCGTGGCCATGCGCTTGCCCGCCTCGACGATAAAAAACTTCTCCTCGTGATAGTGATCGGTCACTGGAAAAAAGCGGTGGATAAATCTAACCGCCGGATTTTTGTCCAGATCGGGCTCTCCGCTATCGCTCTCACGCGCGAGCCGAATTCCGGTGTACACCAAAAACGCGCCAAACACGTAAATGACCGGGTGAAACAGCGACAGCACGGTCGTGCCGATCGCAATAAATATGCCGCGCATGATCAAGGCGCCGATGATGCCCCATTGCAGCACGCGCCGCTGATACTTGCTGTCCACTTTGAAGTATGAAAAGATCACCAGAAAGACAAACAGGTTGTCAACACTGAGCGACTTTTCAAGCAGCCAGGCGGTAAAAAACTCGATGCCGGCGGTGCGTCCGCGCCAGACAAAGACAAACACATTGAACAGCAACGCCACCCCCACCCACATCGCGCTCATCACCGCCGCCTCGCGCAACAGAATCGTGTGCGCTTTGCGCTGAAAGATAAACAAGTCGAGAAAAATCAGCACGACGACAAAGATGTTGAACGCAATCCAGGGTATCAGTTCGGTCATGGTGTATACCTAGTCGGGACAATTATCCGCCACTGCACTGCACAAAGCCGGACATCTGAGCGCTTGCCGATTTAACCCCGGTTAATTCCAGTTGTGACGGCGGACAGATAGAATTGTCGGATATGGCCAATTATGCTCATCCCGAGAAGCTCGTCAGCACCGCATGGCTGGCCGAGCACCTGAACGATCCGGGCATCCGAATCGTCGAATCCAACGAGGACATGCTGCTGTACGACACCGGGCATATTCCCGGCGCAGTCAAGATCGACTGGACCACCGATCTGAACAATCAACTCTCGCGCGACTACATCAACCGCGCGGCCTTCGCCAAATTGCTCCGCGCAAAAGGCATCGCCAACGACACGACTGTGGTGTTCTATGGCGACCGCAACAACTGGTGGGCGGCCTATGCATTGTGGGTGTTCGAACTGTTCGGCCACACGCAAACATGCATTCTCGACGGCGGCCGCAAAAAGTGGGCCGACGAGAATCGCGAAATGACCCGCGAAGTGCCCAAGCTCAAAAAATCGGCCTACAAAGCCCAAAAGCGCGACGACAAGACCAACCGCGCCTTCCGCGCGGATGTGCTCAAGCACATCAAACGCGGCGGCGCGCTGGTCGATGTGCGCAGCCCGCAGGAATACACCGGCGAGCGCCTGCACATGCCCGACTACCCGAACGAGGGCGCGTTGCGCGGCGGACACATACCCACCGCCCAAAGCATTCCATGGGCGCAGGCCGTTCGGGAAGACGCCACGTTCAAATCTGCTGATGAGCTGAAGGCGCTCTATGAAGGCAAAGGCATCACGCCGGACAGGGACGTGGTGGCCTACTGCCGCATCGGCGAGCGCAGCTCGCACACATGGTTCGTTCTCAAGTATCTGCTGGGTTACAACAACGTGCGCAACTACGACGGCAGCTGGACCGAATGGGGCAACAGCGTCGGGTTGCCGGTGGAACGATGAGCGAGGCTTTCGTCAAAGCCGCTGCCACAAAAGATGTCGCGGAAGGCGCGATGCTGTCGCTGAACATCAACGACACGCCCATCGCCCTGACGCGCATCGGCGGCGTAGTGCGCGCATTTGGGGACATTTGCACGCACGACGACGGGCCGCTGGCCGATGGCGAAATTGCCGCCGGTTGCGTGATTTGCCCGAGGCACGGCGCGCGCTTTGATCTGGTTACCGGCAAAGCCACCTTCCCGGCCGTGGAACGTATTCCGATCTATGCGGCAGAAGAACGCGACGGCATGGTCTGGGTTATGATCGAAGAGTAATCAACTAAATATCGAATGCCTTCGGGGCAGGGTGCAATTCCCGATCGGTGGTACAGCCCACGAGCGTGTTGAAAGGCGCGCATGATCCGGTGCGACTCCGGAGCCGACAGTGACAGTCTGGATGTAAAGAAGGCAGGCGCAAGAACAGGGCGATGCAAGGCCAGGTTCTTTTGCGCAGCAACCCCGCGCGCCATGAGCGCGAATGTCGCTGCGCGCCGCTTTGCGCCGCACAGCCCCGCAGGATGGTGTCCTTCGGGGCTTTTTCATGTCTGTAATCAAGAAAAATCACGCGATGAACGAAGTTGCGCAGCTGGCGCCACAGCCGGGCGCCGGGCGAAAAAAGCGGCGGCCGCTGCTGTATCGCGCCGCGCCCGGTTTGTCCGCGGTTGCTTTTTTGGCGCTATGGCATCTGGTCAGTCTGGGCTATCCGGCGTTCATCCTGCCTGGGCCGCTGGCGGTAGCGGCAAAGTTCGCCGAGCGTATTGCCGATGGCACGCTGATCGTGCACGCGCTTACCACGCTGTCGGAGGCGCTGCCCGGTCTTATCGCCGGCACTGTGCTGGCGTTTGTAGTTGGCTATCCAGTCGCAAAATGGCGCCTGGCCGATCGGCTCATCTCACCCTTCATGGTGGCCTCGCAAGGCATCCCGGTGATCGCCATAG
>JANMNW010000342.1:0-1985 GCA_031368515.1 Chloroflexota bacterium | reverse complement strand
GCCAAAGCCGTCGCCAAGCTGCGCGCCGCGATGGATAAGGCGGACGCGGAGAAGTAAGAAAGTCCCGAGCAGGTAGTGCCCGATTGATACACATTGTCACCACGGCACTACCTGCTCGGGACTCGGTACTCACTACTCATATGACTACTCGTATCGCCATGATCGGCTACGGCGCGATGGGCCGCGCGCACGCGATGGGCTATCGCGACATCGTGCACCACTACGGCTTGAAGGCCGACGCCATAAAGGTCGTGGCGGTGGCGACCACGCGCGCCGAAAGCGCGCGCCAAGCGGCCGATGAACTGGGCTGCGACACGGCCAGCGCCAACTATCACGAGCTCATCGCGCGCGACGACGTGCAGGTCATTGACATCTGCACGCCGCACGACAGCCACGAGGACATCGTGACTGCCGCCGCGCGCGCGGGCAAGCACATCTACTGCGAGAAGCCGCTGGCGCGCAACGCCGCCGAGGCCGCGCGCATGGCCGCGGCCGTGCGCGCGGCCAACGTCAAGTGCGCACTGACGTTTAACTTTCGCTTCTTTCCGTGCGTCATGCGCGCCAAACAACTGCTGGACGAGGGCTTTTGCGGCCGCATCTTCAGCTTTCACGGGCGCTACTTCCGCGCCAGCTACATCGATCCGAAGCGGCCGATGTCGTGGCGGCTGCGCAAGGCGCAGGCAGGCGGCGGCGTGCTGATCGACAGTGGCGCGCATGTGGTCGACTTTGCGCAGTGGCTGGTCGGCGAGAAGACTGGCGGCATCGACGCGGTGCGCGCCACGGTCAGCACGCCCCATCCGGCCCGCCCGGTGCGCGTCGGCGCAAGCGAAACCGAGCGGGTCGACGTCGAAGATCAGGCTTTTCTGCAGGTGCGCTGCGGCGACGGCGCGCTGGGCACGCTGGAGGTCTCGCGCATGGCCACGGGCGCGACCAACGACGTGTGGTTTGAAGTGCGCGGCGACAAAGGCGCGCTGCGCTTCACGCTGGAAGAGCCCAACTGGCTCTACGCATTCGACACCCGTGGCGCCGTGAGCGTGCGCGGCTTTACGCGCGTGGAGACCGTGGCGCGCTACGACGGCGCGCTGATGCCGGACTGGTCGCAACCGGTCGGTATCAGCCGGACGCACGCCGAGTGCCAGTATCGCTTTTTGCGCTCGATCTGGGAGAACACGCCCAGTTCGCCCGGTGTCGACGACGGCTTACGTGTGCAGGCGATCATCGACGCGGCCTATCGCTCGGCAACGAGCGAGCGGTGGGAGAAAGTTACTTTATGAACATGCACGTTCCCATCTTCGCCGGCGAAGGCCGGCTGGAATACCAAGACCGCCCGGTCCCGCGCATCACGCGCGACGACGAGGTGCTGCTCGCAGTTGAAGCCAGCGGCATCTGCGGCACCGATCTGAACATTCTGGCCGTGCCGGCCGCACACAAGGCCAAAACCGGCATCGTGATCGGCCACGAAGGCGTGGCCAAAGTGGCCGAGGTTGGCGCGGGCGTGAGCAGCCTGAAGAAAGGCGACCGCGTGGTCATCGCCCCGCGCCTCACCTGCGGCAATTGCGAGTACTGTCGGCGCGGCCTCGACAACCAGTGCACAAATTACCAGACCATCGGCACCACGCTGGACGGCACATTTGCGCCGTTTGCAATCGCGCCCGAGCGCGCGCTCTACAAAGTCAGCGCCAATGTCACGCGCGACGACGCCGCGCTGTTTGAGCCGCTGTCGTGTGTGGTGGGCGCATTCGCAAAAGCGCCGGTGAAGCCGGGCGACAACGTGTGTGTGATCGGCGCCGGGCCGATGGGTGCGCTGTTCCCCATGCACGCGCGCGCCTCGGGCGCCGGCCGCGTGATCATGGCCGATGTGGTGCCCTACCGGCTGGACTATGCGCAGGAAGTGCTCGGCGCGATTCCCGTCAACAGCAAAGAAGCCGATTTGCAAAAAGCTGTGCTGGACGCCACCGGCATCGGCTGCGACATCGTCATCGACG
>JANMNW010000337.1:0-2746 GCA_031368515.1 Chloroflexota bacterium | reverse complement strand
GTGGCACGACCGCGTTGGCGAGGGCGAGCTGAAGATTCTCCCTTCGCCCTATCGCCGCCTGACTGAGCCCATCTGCGACTATGTGCGCGGCGAACTGGCCAAAAACCCAGACGCCTTTGTGCACATCATCATGGGCCAGCTGGTGATGGACACGCCGTGGGCCAAAGTCCTGCACTCGAACAACTCGTTGGGCATCATGCACGAGCTGCAAAAGCTCGATCGCGTGATTGTGACCGATGTGCCGTATCAGCTCCACGCCGAGGACGTTGGTGCGCACCCAGAGAACTCATCGAGCGACTACGAGCAGATGCTCCAGCATGTGAATACTCACGGCGGGCCGGCGGAGCAGCCCAGTGCGGCTGTGTCGGCGCAACAGGAGCCGCAGCAAAGTCATTGAGCATCGCGACTCGTGAATGCCCGGATGGTTCCTGCGACGCTCAACGCATATTTATATTGTCTTGATGCTTTTGGGCCGATTTTGATGTCTTTTTGATCCCCTTCCGGGCTACAACGTTTCGGTGGAGGCGCTACATGCGAAAACGACTTGGCAAGGTAAGTTGGTGGCTTCCGGTGATCAACGCCATCATCGTCGGGCTTGTTCTGTGGATTGCAAGCGGCTTGGACTGGCTCGACGTATGGCCTGACGAAGCCTGGATCGCCGTCTTTGTGCTCGTCTATGGGCTCATCGTCTTGCGTCTGCCAGTGGGTGACGACCATGCAGACACGGTATCGCCCATGGCAGATAAAGTGGATGAAGCCGAGCTGGCGACGGGGATCACCGTATTGCATCACCCGCCCGCCGGGCAACGGCCGTTTTTGGGTCATCGCTATCCCGTCGGCGCCCGAAAGGATGCGGCAAGTCGATAGGCGCTGGCCGATCGGCCAACGCCGCACACTCAGCCCCGCAGCCGATACCCGACCCCCGATTCGGTGATGATATGCACCGGATTGTTGGGGTCGGTTTCAATTTTCTTGCGCAGCTGGCCCATGTAAACCCGCAGATAGTGGGTCTCGTTTTCGTACTCAGGGCCCCACGCGCCGCGCAACAATTGCTTGTGCGTGAGCACTTTGCCCAGGTTTTCGGCCAACAGCATGAGCAGCGCATACTCTGTTTTGGTTAGCTTGACCGGCGCTTCGTTGACGCTGACCGAACGCGACGCAAAGTCGATGCGCAAATCGCCCACTTGCACCGCGGTCGATTCATTCGCCGGCTGCACGGTGCGGCGCGCGGCGCGAATGCGCGCCATCAGCTCGCCCACGCTGAATGGCTTGGTCAGATAGTCGTTGGCACCAGCGTCGAGCATCGAGATTTTGTCTGTCTCGCCGTGCCGCGCCGAGAGCGCGATGATCGGCACATGGCTCCACTCGCGCAGCCGGATCAGCACCTCCAGGCCGTTGATATCGGGCAGGCCAATATCGAGAATGATCACATCCGGGCGCAGCGTGGCCGCCTGCGTCAGGCCCTCGTTGCCGGTGGCGGACTCGTGCACTTCATAGCCGTTGGCGCTCAGGCTCACGCGCAGAAAGCGCCGAATTTCCAACTCGTCGTCGATGACCAGTGCGATGGGTCGCGGTGTGGTGTCACTCATCGTTTGCCTTGGGCAGCTCCGGCACGGGTTCGATCAGCAAGCGCACAATCACGCGCAACCCGCCGTTGCTGCGATTCTCAGCCGAGATCGTTCCGCCGTGCGCTTCAACCAATCCTTTGCAGATCGACAGGCCGAGGCCAAGCCCGGTCACGGTGGACTGGCTGACGCGATGGAATTTATCAAACGCGCGCGGCAGCTCCTGCGGCGGCAACCCGGCGCCGCGATCCATCACCACCAGCACCAGCCAGCCGCCTTCACGTTGCGCGCGCAGCCTTACGCGCGTGCCGGCGGGCGTGTGAAGCGCGGCGTTGTGCAGCAGGTTGTAGAGCACCTGCTCCATCAGCACGATGTCCATGCGCACCAGCGGCAGGTCTGGCTCAATGTCCACGACAAAGTCGTGACCGGCCAGCTCCGGCGCCGCGCGCTCGCGCACGATGTGAATCAGATCGGTCACATCAGTCCAGTCGCGGCTTAACCTCAGCGTACCGCTCTCTAGCCGCGTCATGTCAAGCAGGTTTTCGATCAGCTGATTCAAGCGCGCGGCTGAATCGCGTATGCTTTGGTGCAAGGTCAGGCGCGCATCCGGGTTGCCGTCGATCTCCGGCTCAATCAGACTGCCGGCCGCGCCGCTGATCGCGGTGATGGGCGTGCGCAACTCATGCGAGATGAGGTTGAGCAGCGTCTTGGACAAGCGCTCGGATTCTTCCAGCACGCTGCGCTGCTTCGCCGCTTCGTCCAATTGCTCGCGCTCGACCGCCAGCGCGGTCTGGCTGACCAGGCCGTTCAACAGATCAGCCTGCTGCGAGGTTGGCCGCTCCTGCAGCGCTATGCTGAGCACTCCCACCGCACCAGTTGGCGTGAGCAGCGGCATGTGCTGCGACTCGGCCGACGGCAGAGTGTCGGTGAACCTGCCGGCCACACGCGCATGCGCAAACGCCCAGGCAGCGACGCCTAGTTCGCGTTCCTTGATCGCATGATCGACAGACGGATCCGTCTCCTGCACGGCAAGCCGCAGGCGGCCATTGGCGTCAGGCAACAGCATGCGCACAGAAGCGTCAAAAAACGTGCCAATTCGATCAATCGCTACGCGGCAGACATCGTCCATTGTGACGGCGCGCGACATGGCGCTGGCAAACTCGAATGACGCCACCGCCTGC
>JANMNW010000331.1:0-4909 GCA_031368515.1 Chloroflexota bacterium | reverse complement strand
CTTTGCCGATAAGGCCGCGGCGGTCGTCGCCAAAGGCTATACCGCCGTAAAAGTGCTCATCACCCCGCCCACTGAATCGCTGAACAGCATCGCCGCCTACAAGTACGCCGCCAAAGGCATGGAGTCCATGCGCCTCGCCGTCGGCGACGATGTCGACATCATGGTCGATTGCCACGGCCGCCACTCGCCGGCCAACGCCATCGAGTTTTGCCGCGTGCTCGCTCCGTATCGCCCCTACTTTGTCGAGGAGCCCGTCCCGCCGGAGAACGTCGACGCCATGGCCGAAGTGCGGCGCGCCTCGCCCGTGCCGATCGCCACCGGCGAGCGACTGGTGACGCGCTATGAGTTTCGCACGCTGTTTGAGAAGCAGGCGTGCCAGGTCATCCAGCCGGATTTGTGCCATTGCGGCGGATTGTGGGAAGCCAAAAAGATCGCAGCGATGGCCGAAACGTATTACATGGGTGTGGCGCCGCACAACCCGCTCGGGCCAGTCGCCAATGCTGCGGCGTTGCACTTTGCATTGAGCACGCCAAATTTCCTGATCCAGGAAGACATGCTGGCCGATGTGCCGTGGCGTTGGGAGTTGGTGCGGCATGCCTTGACCACCGAGAACGGCTATTGGCTGCCAACCAGCGCGCCCGGCCTGGGGATCGAGATTGACGAGGTCGCGGCCAAGAAACACCCGTTTCAGCAGGAAGTGGTGCATGCGTTCACCGCGCGCGCACACGACAACGCGATTCTGGATTGGTGATGCTCGAAGTCATTGCTACGTCAGTGGCAGATGCGTTGGCGGCGGAAGCCGGCGGCGCCGATCGGCTGGAGATCGTGCGCGTGCTGGATCAAGACGGATTGACGCCGTCGCTTGATCTGGTGCGGGCGATTGTGTCGGCGGTGCGCATCCCGGTGCGTGTGATGCTGCGCGAGCGCAATGCCTTTGAGGTGACCGATGCCGCCGAACTAAAGTGCCTATGCGAACAGGCACATGCACTGGTGACGCTGCCAATCGACGGACTGGTGCTCGGTTTTTTGCGCGATGGCCGCGTGGATGTGGCGTCGATGACCGCGGTATTGAGCGCCGCGCCATCGCTCAAAGTTACCTTTCATCGCGCGTTTGAGCATGTGCGCGATGAGCGCGCCGCACTCGATGCGCTCCGACCGTTTGGCCAGATCGGCACGATTCTGACCAGCGGCGGGCACGCGCTGGGTGACCGTGTGACGGCGTTGACCGCGCTGCATGCGACGGTGGCCGGACGCTTTACGGTGCTGGCCGGGGGCGGCGTGACTGCGCCAGTTTTGGCGGCGCTGCGCGCGCACACGCCGATCCATGCGTTTCACGTTGGCCGCGCCGTGCGAGGGGACGAGCGGATCGACAGGCCGGTTGACGCCGAACAGGTGCGACGGTTGGTGGCGCTGGCTGCGGGAAAGGTCAAGACCTGAAAGATCAAGACCTTTCCCGCCGTTTTGTCAGCTTCTGTCAGCCTCACACCCCGCCAAACGCCTGGAACCCGCCATCCACCGGGATCGTCACACCGGTAATAAACGCCGACGCCGCAGACGCCAGAAACACTGCCACCCCGCCCAAATCGTTCGGCTGCCCCAAGCGCCCCATCGGCGTGCCGCGAATCATCGTCTTCGCCCGCTCGTTCAGCTCGCCCGTCGCCGGGTCCGTCAGCAACGCGCGGTTTTGCTCGGCCAAAAAGAATCCCGGCGCGATAGCGTTGACCCGGATGTTCGGCGAGTAGTTCTGCGCCATGTGCACCGCAAGCCATTGCGTGAAGTTCATCGCCGCCGACTTGCCAGACGAATACGCCACATTGCGCGTCACCGGCTTGTAGCTCGACATCGACGCAATGTTGATAATCACCCCTTCGCCGCGCGCCACATACTGCCGGCACACCGATATGCACGGCACCACCGTTCCCATCCAGTTTTGATCCATCACCGCGCGCATCGCAGCCATGTCCAGTTCAAATATCGAACGCGTCGGCGATGTCAGCGCTTTGGGATCGGTGCCGCCCGCCGCGTTCAGCAGAATGTGCACATCGCCCGCCTCAGCCAGCGCCCGGTCGAACGACTCCGGATCGGTGGTGTCAGCTTGCACCAACCCGGCGCTGCCGCCATTTTTCTCGATGCGCGCCACAGCCTGTTGCAGCGGTTCCAGCCGGCGTCCGGCCACCACAATGCGCGCGCCCGCGGCAGCCAGCGCATCGGCCATCGCCCCGCCCAGCACGCCGCCGCCGCCAGTCACCAACGCGGTCTTGCCGCTTAAATCGAATGCAGTTGTCATCGTCCACCAGCATGCGCAAACTCGCGGCGATTGTCAAATCGGCTCGGCCGGCAACAACGCCGCATAGAGCGCAGCCAGCCGTTCGCCCGCAGCGCGATAAGCCTGAGTATGCGCAGGCCGGGGTTCAAACACGCGCCCGGCTGTCCGTGCTGGCGTGTCGCCGGCCATCGCCTGGCCAGCCTGCCACGCAGCCACCATCGCCACGCCGCGACTGGTGGCTTCGGATGTGTCCGCCAACACCAACGCGCTGCCGCAGGCGTCGGCCACCATCTGGCACCAGGCAGGCGACGTCTCCAGCGCCCCGCCGCTGGCCACCAGCCGCGCATCCTGACGTGCCAATCCGCTCTCGCGCAGCGCGGCGTTCAGCTGCGCAAGCCGGATCGCGATCGCCTCCATGCAGGCGCGCACAATGTCCACCCCGCTGCTGCTCAACGACAATCCGTGCAGCGTGGCGCGAATGTCTTCGGCATAGCCCGGACTGCGCTCGCCGGCAAACGTGGGCAGCACCGTCAAGCCGTGCGCATTCGGCTGCATGTCAGCCAGCGCGCGTTCAAGCTCGGCTTCGGGCGGCAGTTGCAGCGTGCGGCGTGCCCATGCAAACACATTGCCTCCCTCGGTTGTCGCGCCGCCAATCAGCGCGTGGGCATGGTCAACAAAGTACTGCCACAGCGCTTGCGGCAGCGGCGCCTGCGCAGCTGATGTGGCGTCGGCAACCACACGCATGGCCGCCGTCGTGCCGATGGTCACCGCCACCTGTGAGGCATCCACGCATCCGCTGCCGATATTCGCGGCGGCGCCATCGCCCAGCGGCGGCGCAAACTGCGCATGTTTGAGCCATGGCCAGCGCGCCGCCCACGGCGGGTTCAGCGTCAACGGCTGCGCCTGCTGCGTCCACACTGGCGCCAGCTGCTCGGCGCGCAAGCCCAGACGCTCCAGCCACGCTCGGTCCCAATCGCGCGTAGCGCGATTCAACATCCCGGTCCAAGCCGCAATGGAAACGCCGCTGCGCAGCTCGCCGCACAACGCTTGCGTCAGGTAGTCGGGCAGCGAGACAAGCCGGCGCACGCGTGCCGACAATTCCGGCTGGGTGCGTTGCAGCCACGCGATGCGCGCCGGCCAATAGTTGGCGCGAAGGCGGCAGCCGGTGCGCTGCAAGGTTTCCAGTTCGTCAAACGCCTGCCGCATGCGGCGCGCATCGGCCGCCGCGCGCGTGTCGGCGTATGTGTAAGCAGGGGTGAGCGGCTGCCCCGCGGCATCCAGCCCCAGCAGCGACGTGGCGTAGGACGAAACCCCGATCCATTCGATGCGCGGCAAGCGCGCCGCGGCCGGCGCCAGCTTGTCGATCACATCGATCACGCGCGCCAACGCCGCGCGAGGATCGTCTTCGCTGCGGCCGCGCTCATCCACTGAAAAGTCGAACGTCCGCCGCGCGATCGCAACCGGCGCGGCGGACGCATGCGCATACAACCCCGCGCGTGTGGACGAACTGCCCAGGTCAAGTACCAGAATCATGCGGCGCCTGTCTCAGTACTCAAAGCGTTCGGCAACCTCGTCAAATATGTCGGAATACTGCGCCGACTTTGCCTCGCTCACGGCCATCGTCAACACATAGAGCGCGCCGTCCTTGACAAAGACATACTGCCGCACGGTCATGTTGACTGTTCCGCCGTTGGCCATATTCGACTTCACCACATAGGCGAAGCGGCCGGCTTTGCCCGAGCCCAGCTCGACCACCTTCTGATCGATCTCGCCCTCAATGCCCGTCAGCCTGTTCAAACCACCCAGCGCCTGCTCCATGACAATCTCTAGCGAGACAAGCCTGGGCACCGAATGACGCAACACGTTGACGGTGGCCGTCGAAGATTCGTCGTTCGCGGCGGAGCCATCCACGGCGTAAAACTTCATCGCATCCGACATCTGGGCGCGCACGCGTTCGCTCATGGCATCGGCCAACGCCGGGCTGACGGCGCGCAAACCCGCCTCCATGAGTTCGGCGCTGTTGATATCGATGCGCGTCCACTCTGCTGGCAGCGCTATGGCGAAACCGACGTCATCGGCGCTGTAGCGGCGCCAGCCGCCTTCGGCATCACTCTGCGTAAAGACGATAGGTGCGCCGTCAACCGGCAGTTCCGACACGCTCTCAGGTGTCGCCGTTTCCGCATCCGGTGCGAGCGTGCGGGTCGCCGCCGGCTTTGGCCGTGGTGTTCGCGTCGGCCGCGGCTGCGTCGCCTCGGCCGTGGCGGTAGCCGGGCGCGGCGTGCGCGTCGGACGCGGTGTGCGCGTCGCCGGCACAGGCAAGGGCGCGACAAGCGTGGCCACCTGCGGCATCATGGCGTTGATTGCGCTGCACCCGGCCAACAAGGCTGCGGTGATTAGTGCGGCGCCCGATCGCGCCATTCCGGCATATCGCTTGAACATCCGGCGATTTTAAGCGCGCAGCGGCCCGGGATTACAGCAGGCGGATTTTCCTTAGAAGCTCTAAGCTGGACTTTGTCCATCAGGATGAATAGCACAGGGCAAAAGCAAAGGTATTGAAGATGGCGGCGGATATTTTAGCGATGTGCAGGTTAATACGGGATATGTGAATATTCGGATTGCGCCAAAGCTGCTGACGAACTGCGG
>JANMNW010000250.1:0-15806 GCA_031368515.1 Chloroflexota bacterium | reverse complement strand
CTTTGCCGTCCAGCGTGGTCAGCTGTTCGCCCGGTTTGGCCGTGCGGGTGACGATGGTTCGCTTGCCGTCAGCGCCGGGCCGGATCGCCGCAAAGTCGAAGGCGTGCGTGGGCTGGCCAAACTCGAACATGACGTAGTTGGAGATATCGACCAGGTTGTTGATCGGCCGCTGGCCCATCAGTTTGAGACGGTGCTGCATCCAGAAGGGTGAAGGACCAAGCGCCACGCCTTTGATCAAACCGGCGCTGAAACGCGGGTTGAGGCGCGGGTCTTCGATGCGGATGGCCGCTTCCGCGTCTATTGGCGGGCCGAACGCGGCAAAATCGTCCGCCGGGTAGCGCACTTTTTGCCCGGTCAGCGCGGCCACTTCGCGCGCGATGCCGATGATGCTGGCGCAACGAATGGTGTTTGGCAAGATCGCCACTTCAAGCACGGCGTCGCCCAGGTAATCCTGCAGCGGCGCACCGACCGGTGCATCGTCCGGCAACAGGAGGATGCCCTCATGCTCGTCGCTGAGCCCCAGTTCCTTCTCGCTGCACACCATGCTGTCGTTCTTGATGCCGCGCAGGGTGGCTTCTTTCAGCGTCACCAGCACTTTTTCGGCTTTATGGCCGTCGTACAGGCGCGCGCCCTTGAGCGCCAGCACCACTTTTTGGCCGGCATCGCCTGGTTTGAGGTTTGGCGCACCGGTGACCACTGTGATCTGACGGCTGGCACCCGAGTTACCGAACTCAAGCGTGACCAGCAGCAGCCGGTCGGCGTTGGGGTGGCGCTCAACGCGCAACACCTGAGCGACATAGATTTTGTCCGTATCCCAAACGACCTCCGCGCCTGGAAGACCGTAATAGTCGATGTGTTCGACTTCCAGTCCGGCCAGAGTCAGGCGTTCGGCAAGGTCCTTGACGGACAACGGGACATCGACGTAGTCTTTGAGCCACGAAATGGGTACGCGCATGAGTGCTATTACCGTTGAAAAAAGTGAGCGGAGATTTTAACATTCGTAAGCGCGTTTGCCGCGATGCGGGTAAGATCGCATCCTTCGCAGATATTCACAGGGACGAAAGTATTTGAACCATGGCCAAACAAGAACGCTACACCATCGGAGTCGATCTCGGCGGGACCAAGATTCTCGCCGCCGTTGTCAATCAGGACGGCAAAGTCGTCGGCAAAGGCAAGAAGTCAACCCAGCCCGAAAAAGGCCCGGCGGTGGTGATCGAGCGCATCATGAAGGCGATGGACGAGGCGCTCGATGATGCGCGCCTGTCAAAAAAGAACGTCGCGGCGATCGGTTTGGGCGCGCCGGGCATTGTGGATTCAGCGCGGGCGTTTGTAATCGAGATCACCAACATTCGCGATTTTCGCAATATCGAGCTGGGCAAAGCGCTGCGCAAATGGAATGATGTGCCCGTGGCGCTTTCCAACGACGTGCGCGTGGCCGCCGTCGGCGAGCATCGCATGGGGGCGGGCAAGGGCGTGCAGAACCTGATCGCGGTGTTTGTGGGCACAGGCATTGGCGGCGGCGTTATTTTGAACGGCAAGGTATATGAAGGTTCGCGCGGCAGCGCGGGCGAAATCGGGCACATGATTACCCTGGCGGACGGCCCGTTCGCAGTGGGCGGCGGTGTGCGCGGCGGCATCGAGGCCCTCGCCAGCCGCAGCGCCATTGAGCGCGAGCTGCGCGCCGGCATTGCAGCCGGCCGGCCGACGGTGCTGCCCGAGCTGATGCAGGAAAAAGAAGGCGCGCTCACCAGCTCGGTGCTGGCCAAGGCCGTGTCCAAAAACGATCCGCTGACCGTTGATGTGTTGCGCCGCGCGGCGCACTACCTCGGATTGCATGCCGCTTCGCTCATCAACGCCTTTGACCCGCAGATGCTGATTTACGGCGGCGGTGTGATCGAGGGACTTGGCGAATGGATGCTTGCGCCGATCCGGGATGTGGCCAAACACTACGCCATCAACAAGAACGATCTAAACAAGGTGCTGATTGTCGAGGCGAAGCTGGGTGAAGAAGCGGGCGTGGTTGGCGCTGCGCTGCTTGCGGGCGAACGCATCATTTGACGCCAGCCCAAAGGCTACGTGCCTTCCAGTATGCGTTCTAGCGATCCAGCCGTGTCGATATAAATTCGACCCACAAATCCACCGACATGGCGGTGAGCGCGGCGCACAATGCGTCGAGCGTGGTGCCGGGAGCGATGCGGCAGGCGCGCTCCATCACGACCGGCCCGCCGTCCAGCTCGGCTGTGGCTTGGTGCAACGTTACGCCGGTGGCCGGCAAGCCTAATTCCAGTGCGCGTTGCTGCGGATCGCGGCCTTTTAGCTGCGGGTAACGCGTCACCCAGCCTGGATGCATGTTCCAGATGGTGTGGCGATCGCAGATGCGCGCCGGCACAATGCGCATAAAGCCATGCATGGTGATCAGCTGCGCGCCCGGAGGCCCGGCGCCGAAAGCATCCATGTAATCGCGCACGTGTGGCGCGCGCGGGATGGCGCGAAACACACCTTTGCGTGCCAGCGTCTTGTGGACGCCATCGAGGGTGTTGCGATTGGTGACGATCAGGTCCGGATAGCGACCGAGCCGCTCCGACACCGCGTTGAGCTCCGACCCGGATTTGCTAAACAGGGCGATCCAGCGCGTGGCATTCATGCGGCAAACGGGTTCAAGTTGGTTTCGGCGTCGTTGGCGTCCACGCCTTCGATGCGTTTCAGCCGGTTGACAATCGCGTAGGTTGCAGGCGTAAACAGCACTTCAACGCCGACTTTGAAAATATAGTTTGAAACAACAATGCTCAACACCACCTCATTGGGCAGCGCGCCGAGAAATGCGATCAGGCAGAAGACGATGGTGTCGAAAAATTCGCCGATGACGGTCGATCCGATCGTGCGCGCGGCCAGCCAGCGCCCGCCGGTCGCCACTTTCATGCGCGCCATCACGATCGCGTTGGCGAACGAGCCGGCCCAGTAGCCGAGCAAGCTTCCCAGCACAATGCGCGGCGTGAGCCCGAAAATTTTGTCAAAGGCTTCCTGACCCACGTTCTTGGACCATTCGGCTTCCGGCGGCAATGCGCCGACCAGCAAAATGACTGCGCTCATCAGCGCGATCATCGCAAAGCCGATCCAAATCACGCGCCGCGAGGCTTTGTAGCCGTAGACTTCGGTGAGCACATCGCCAAAAATGTAGCTCAACGGAAACAGCAACGTTCCGGCGTCATAAGTGAAGGGTCCAACCGTCACGATTTTGGCCGCCGACGCGATATTGCTGACGATGAGCACGGTTACAAACGTGCCCAGGATGATGTCGAGGTATTTGAAAGATTTCATAGGTGCTTTCATTTAAGACCTGACTCTTACGCACATCGTGGCGATGTTGTGCGCGTCGGCAGGGCGGACGTCCAACACATCGCAGCCGGCGTTGTGCGCAATTTGGGCGAGCAGCGGCGCGGTATACCGCTCCAGCCGGACGCCGCATACTGTCAACTCCTCGCTTGAGCGCACACTCATGCGCTCGGCGTAGTCAAAACACAGCAAACCGCCGGGCGCCAGCCAGCGCGCCGCTGCATGGAGCACGTCCTGCCAATGCGCGCACCCGATTTGCGATGGCAGAACGTGGGGCAGGCATAGTGCCGCGACCCGGCGCGTCGGCGTGTCGAACAGTCCCGGCAGCGCCTCCGGCAATGAAATAACGGGAGCGGCACAGAGTTGATCGCGCGCCGCGGCGCGGCAGGCTTCGATGCTGCGCGGCCCTCCAAGGGGCTGTGCGCGCGTCAACGCCTCGCCGCGTTGCGCCGCGGACATGCGACGGTACGGCGCCGGAGCCATTGCTGCGCCAAATCCATCGGCGGCCTGGGCTTCCCAGGGAAAAATCAGCCAGCCCCAATAGTCATAACCGACGATGGCGTTCTCGATGAGCCTATGGGCGGGCGGATGCGGGCGTTGGTTGCGGTCGCGGTGATCGACGCCCAGGACAAATGTGTCGATGCGGCGCGGGTTGGCCGCGCAAACCAGCGCGTGCGCCGCCGCCAGCGTCTGACCGCTGCCCACGGCATCGTCGACCAGCAGCACATGCTTGCCGGCCAGGGCGCGCAGGTCGTATTCACCGTCGGCGCGCACATCCTGCGCCAGCGCCTGTATTTCGTGCGTTTGGTGCCGCGCGATGGGCAAAGCCACGATGAAACGCTTGTCGATCGTCAGATTCAGCGCGTGAATCAGCCTGTGCGCCACGCTCATGCCGCCGCTGGTGACGTAGCAGACTGCGTCTATCCCGTCCTGAAGATATGTGTGCGCCAGGCTTTCAATGCGAAAGTAGAAATCCCACCAATCCAGATACGTAACGCCGGATTCGTTCATCGCCACGGACGTGATGCTACACACTCAAGCCGGCGATCTTTCTCGCGGTTTATCGCCGGTTTTTGGGCTCGAAGGCCAGCGTCACACGGAGCGGCCGGTGGTCAGAGCCGGCGCTGGTGGGCCAAACCCTAGCGTCAAGCGGACGCAAACCGACGCTGTGAAAAACATAATCGATGCGCATAACGGGCGCGGGCAGCAGGCGCTGCGGGAATTCACGATGATTGAACGCGTCGTCAAACACGGCCGGCCAGCTGGCGCCCATGCCCGCGCCGGCCGTCCGCCAGCTGTCCGCCACAAGCGCGGTAATGCGCGGATACTGGTAGGACCGGTCGTTCATGTTGAAGTCGCCGGTCACGATCGTTGGAATGCGCTCGTCGCGCAGTCGCATCAGCAGGTCGTCCACCACAGCGTCGCGCTTGCGCGCATCGAAGGGCGGCAGCCGCTTGAATTCAAACGGCATGTTCAGGTGCATGTTGTAGAGCGCGGTCGCGCGCCCGCCCGGGCGTTTGCTGGCATCGACGACCACGCGCTGCTGCCCAAGCCCGATGCGCCAGTAGGTGTCGGCCAGCAGCGGCAGCCGGCTCATCAATCCCTGGCCGCGCATGTTGCTGCCCGCTTCAGGGTGAAAGGCTTGATATGGATAGTCGCGGGCAAATTCGCGTTCAAACGCCTCAGCAGCGGCGCCGCCGAGCTCCTGAAAGGCGATCACATCCGCGTCGGCGTCACGAATCAGCGCAAAAACCGGCTCAAAGTCGCGGTCGCGCGCATACAAGTTGTAACTCAGCACGGTGATGCTGCCGGCATTGGCCAGTGCGGCCGCAGGCTTGGCGAGTAGCAGCGGAGTGTAGGCGCCCGCGCCATACAGGCATGGGATGCACAGGCTGGCGGCCAGAACCCAGCGCCGAAAAATAAGCGATACCGGAGCAAGCGCCAGCGCGGGCAACAGCGGCAACGGCATGGTGTTGGCCAGCGCTTCCACCCAGGCGTTGTGCGCCCACTCGGTGAACTGCGCCACGATGGCCGCACTCAGCCCAAAGCCGTAGGCCAGGGCGATGGCGGAAAGGGCGCGGGCGTGCAGTGTCTTGAACATGGCCGAGGGTATGTGCGTCGCTCTTACGCTATCGGCCCGTCCCTGCGGGCGCATCGGAGATAAGTTGCAAGCCGCGCGCCTCGTCAGGCCAGGCATGCGCCACAATCGCCTGTATTCGCTCAAAGCGTCAGAGTGACGTGCAACCATCGCCACCACTTGGCCTCCCCGGGAGCCGCAGAGCAGCATAGGCGACAAGGGAGGCTGGGTGGTGGCTGTGTGCGCATTCAATATCCTGTGGCGCTCCCGTTTTCAGGGGTGCGCTTGGCGCGCATCGTAAAATGACACATCATGGCAACCCTCGGCACACCCGACAGCCCGCTGCGCGTCGCAATCATCGGATCCGGCCCGGCCGCGTTTTACGCCGCCGATCATCTTTTCAAACAAACCCAGCTGGCGATCGAGGTTGACATGTTCGACCGCCTGCCCACGCCGTTTGGGCTGGTGCGTGGTGGTGTGGCGCCCGATCACTACAAAATCAAAAGCGTGACAGCCATCTACGACAAGATCGCGGCCAACCCGCGCTTTCGGTTTTTTGGCAATGTCGAGTTTGGCAAGCATGTGCTTCTATCCGATCTGCTCGGGCTTTATCACCAGGTGTTGTTCGCCAACGGCGCGCAGTCGGATCGCAAGATGGGCATCCCCGGAGAAGATCTCAAGGGCAGCTTTGCCGCCACACAATTTGTGGCCTGGTACAACGGACATCCGGACTATCGCCATCTGCAGTTTGACCTGTCGCAGGAAACGGCCGCGGTGATCGGCGTGGGCAATGTGGCCATCGATGTGGCGCGCATTTTGTGCCGCACGCCCGAAGAGTTGAGGGCCACGGATATTGCCCCGCACGCGCTTGAAGCGCTGACGGCCAGCAAAATCAAAACGGTGTATTTGCTGGGCCGGCGTGGGCCGGCGCAAGCGGCCTTCACCAACCCGGAAGTGAAGGAGCTGGGCGAAATGGTGGACGCCGACCCGGTGTGTTTGCCCGAGGAGACGCAGCTTGATCCGCTCAGCCAGGCGGCCATCGCCAATGACCGGACAGTGCAGAAAAAAGTCGAAATTCTGCAGAGCTACGCCGCGCGCCCGCTGACGGGCAAAGCCAACCAGCTGCGGCTGCGCTTTCTGGTCTCGCCGACTGAGTTGATCGGCGACGAGACAGGCCACGTGAAGCAGATGAAGCTGGTCAAGAATATTTTGGTGGCTGGCGACGGCGGCGACATCAAAGCCAAAGCCACCGATCAATTTGAAGTGATCGACGTCGGACTGGTGTTTCGATCGGTTGGCTATCGCGGTGTGCCGCTGCCGGACGTGCCGTTCAACGAGAAAACCGCCACCATTTTGAACGAGAAGGGGCGGGTGCTCGATCCGGCCGGCAAGACGCCGTTGCCCGGGTTGTACGCGTCAGGCTGGATTAAGCGCGGTCCGAGCGGCGTGATCGGCACCAACAAACCCGATTCGGTCGAGACGGTGAACTTGATGCTCGAGGATCTGCAGGCGGGCCAAACCGCGCAGCCGGCGGCGCCGACGGCTGACGCCGCGCTGGCGCTGATTCAGGCGCGCCAGCCGCGCTTTGTGAGCTATGGGGATTGGAAGACGCTGGATGCTCTGGAGCTTGCCAATGGTCAGGCTGTTGGCCGGCCGCGATTGAAGTTTACAGACGTGGACGCGATGCTGGCCGCGTTGGGGCGATAATTGCGATGTTCGAGTCTGCCGGACGGTCGCGCGTGCCTGGCTCTGTCAAGTGCGTGAGGAAAGTCCGGACTCCCTAGGGCACGGTGCTGGCTAACAGCCAGGCGCGGCAACGCGACGGAAAGTGCAACAGAAAATATACCGCCTTGGGTGAGCCCCGAGCAGTCAGTCCCAAGTCCCGAGCAAGTGCAGTTGCAATACTCCACTGCCCGTGACTCGGGCCTGACGGCTCGAGACTCACCAGGGTAAGGGCGAAATGGTGCGGTAAGAGCGCACCGGCGGCGCAGCGATGCGCCGGCCTGGCAAACCCCACCGGGAGCAATGCCAAACAGCGCGGTTGACGCTGCTCGCCGACGCGCAGGTAGGCAGCACGGATCGCAAGATTCGAAGGCGCGCGGCAACGCGCGTCGCAGACAGATGACCGTCGCCGCCGCTGGCTTCGTCAGCGGCGGAACAGAATCCGGCTTACAGGCGGGCTCGAACACTTTCTCGCAGGTCCACTCAGTACAAGGCAAAGTCTGGCATCGACGCCGGACTTTGCTTTTTCATCAGCCGCCTATTGCTCGTTCATCGCTTGCACGATCTCGGGCTGAGACAACACGCGGTTGTAGAACTTCACTTCGTCGATGCGCCCGGTAAACGGCGTGACCGGATCATGCGCCGGCCCGTTTTCCTCCGCGCCGATCGTCACCGGGCGCGTGGTGTCGACCGGAATCGCCGGCATGCTCAACGCCAGCGTGCAGATCAGTCGGCCATTGACATACTGCCGCAGAAAGCTGCCGTCATAGGTGCCGGCGATGTGCATCCAGTTTTGATTGAGCGGAATGGGGCTTGGCGATTGAACGACCTGATCATTGTGGCTGATGTAGCACGAGGCTTCGTTGGTCAGCGTCTCGCCCACATGCCATTTGTGATTTTCGTAGAACAGCCCGAGAAAGAACTGGTCGGGATGCGCGAAATCACCGAGCTGCCGAGAGGCCACTGTGGTGAACGGCGCCAGGCTGTTTGGCAGATAGATCCACGCCATCACAGTGATCGTGCGCGTCATCGAGTCAAAGCTGGCCGACGGCGGCACGGTGACGTAGCCCAGCACCGTATTGCTGATGCCTTCAGCAAACTCCAGCGCGCTGCCGTATTTGCCGCTGACCGTGCGCGTGACGGTGCCGGTGATCGCGCCAATGTTGTTGTTTACCGACGCATCGAGCATCGAGTTGCCGCTGGCCTCGTCAAAACGCCACCATGCGACGCGACCGCTGCTGAGTCCACCAGGGTCGGGCGTCGGCGTGCTGGTTGCCGTGCCCGGAGTGGTCGCTGTCGCTGTAGCGGTCGGCGTTGGTGTGGCCGTTGCAGTTACATCCGGCGTCGAGGTCGATGTTGGCGTCGAAGTCGCCGTCGGCGTTAACGTGGGTGTCGATGTGCCCGTCTGCGTTGGTGTAACGCTGGGTGTGCCCGGCTGAGTCTGACTGGTTGGCGTCAGCGTGGGCTGGATTTCCGAATTGCCATTCAGCACCATGGGCAGGTATGCCCGCGCCGTCAGTTCAGCCGTTGGCTGTCGAGGACCCGCTTGCGCCTGGCCCGCAGCGAGCAAGCCAGTTGCGATGAACGTCAGACAAAGGGAGGTGATTGCGCTGATCGATTTTGTTTTGTTCATGGTTGTCGTTGATGAGCTACGTTGGTGCGCAAAAGTTGTGGTGGAAGAACGTCCCTCCTGGCTTTGCGAGCAGGGGAAATCTCCCGAACAAAACTTCTGACTATTATTTTAGGATCGGCATTCTACCAGGCGGCTAAGTGTTTTGGCGTAGCCGGTGTCAGCCGAAAAATGGTTGAAGCCCGCAGATGAATCATCAACAATAGGATGAACTGCCGCTGTACTAACGCAGCATTGCAACACAGCGCAAATGTTTCGGGAGATAGGCCGATGATTGCGCGACACAAGGAAGCCAACTGTGTTGAAACTCCGCGCCGGGAAAAGCCCAAAGATATTCGCGTATCGACTCGCATTGATCGTGGCGCAGCTGGCGGCTGCCATAGCTGCCCCGACTATGGGAAGCGGCGCCGTTCCAAGTGCTCAGGCAGACGGAGCGCCGGGCGCTAACCCCGGCGGCAACATCAGCGGCACGGTGTTTCAAGATTTCAACGCCAACGGCGTCATGAACACCACCAGCGACTCCGTCAACCCGGCCATCGACGTTGGCGTGGCCGGTGTCACCGTGCAGGCGTATGGCTATGGCAGCCCGAGCGCGGTCGCAACGGCGACGACCAACGCCTCCGGCGCATATACATTGACCGGGCTCACCGCCGGCGCGGCTTATCGCATCGAGTTTTCGAATCTGTCCGCCGGCTTTTATGCGAGCACGCGCGGCGCCAGCGGCTCGACAAGCGTGCCCAGCAACGGCACGCAGGTGCAATTTGCCAGCGGCGGCACGGCCAATGTAAGCCTTGGTATTAACAACCCGGCGCACTACTCGCAAGCCAATCCGCGCTTGATCACCAACGCCTATGTGAGCGGCGATCAAAGTGGCAGCCAGGCGGTGCTGTTTTCACATCCCTATCGCAGCACGGTGACCGATACTGAAGCCAGCGCCAATCAGATCGGCACGACCTGGGGTTTGGCTTATGGCAGCGCATCCGGTAGGCTCTACGCGGCCGCGTATGTGCGGCGCTTGAGCGGACTGGGCCCGGTGGCATCAACGAACAAAACCGGACAAATCTATGTGGTCGCGCCAAACGGACCGGGCGCTGACAATGGCGCGCCGTTTGCGGTCATTCCAAACGCCGGCGCCGATCCGCATACCGACATGAACCCGCTCAATGCCGACGGCGATTTCGACAATGGCGCGTTTGCCGCGGTTGGCAAGCGCGGCTTGGGTGACATCGAACTCTCCGATGACGAACGCACGCTGTTTGCTGTCAACTTGAACGACCGGCATTTGTATTCGATCGACATAGCGTTACTGGCTGTGACCGATCACGGCGCGATTCCAGCGCCCGCCTGCAATAACGGCGCGGCGCGTCCGTTTGGCCTGGGCTTCAACAACGGCGTGCTTTACATCGGCGGTGTGTGCGACGCCAATGCCGGCACTGCCACCCATCTGAGCGCATATGTGTATTCGCACACCATTTCCGGCGGCTACAGCACGGCACCGCTGCTGACATTCGCGCTGAACTACAACCGCAAATGCGCCGATACCGAAATCAGCTATCTGCCGTCTCTCGATTGCGATGAGACGACGGCGGTGGGCGCTGACGCCGACTGGAATCCGTGGACCGACGCCGTTTCTACGATCGTCACCTACACCCACTTTCAATCAAACACCAGCTCTAGCACCTATGGCAGCTATCCACAGCCCATGCTCACCGACATTGAGTTCGATCGAGGCGACATGGTGCTGGGTTTTCGCGACCGCTCCGGCGACATGTTTGGCGTGGGCGATCCAGGCCCGACACAATCGAACCCGCTCGGCAAAGACTTGAACTATGTTGCCGAGGGTGACCTGTTGCGCGCTGGCTACAACGGCAACGGCACGTGGACGCTTGAAAACAACTCGTCGTCGAATCCAGCCGGACGCTTTGGACCGACTGCCGGCGCGGGCACATCCAGCGGACCTGGCGGCGGCGAGTTTTATTTCCAGGACGCCACCGCATACCACGATGAGCCGGCGCTGGGTGGCGTGGCGCAGGTGCCGGGATTTCCGGATGTGGTCAGCACGGCTATGGATCCAACGCGCATTTTTGGCGGTGGCACGCGCATTTTTAGCAATATCTCAAACCACCCGGGCGTGACTGTAACCACAAGCCAAGGCTGGCTCGTCAGCAAAACCGAAGTCTATTTCACCGGCTTTCCCGGACCCTTCTCGTCAGGATCGTATTTGGGCAAAAGCAACGGCATGGGCGACATCGAGGCGATGGTCGATGCCGCGCCGCTGGAAATAGGCAATCGCGCCTGGCGCGATGACAACAGCGACGGCATCCAGGACCCCGGCGAGCTTGGCTTGAATGGCGTGGTTGTGACGCTGCTCAACGCAAGCGGCGCGCCTGTGACGACCACAACCACCGCCAACGGCCCGGACGGCACGCCCGGCCAGTATTTTTTCAGCCTGAGCGCGGTCGACGCCGCCCTCGCCAACACGCATGGACAAAGCTGGACCGTGCGCGTGTGCGCCGGGCAGCCGGCGCTAAACGGCTATTTGATCGCGCCCGCCGACAGCGGCAACGACCTGCGCGATAGTGACGGCAACAACGCCGGGCTGCCGGCAACGAACAACGCCACTCAGGTGACAGTGAATACGTTCGGCCCCGGCGCCAACAACCACAATCTGGATTTTGGCTTTGTCCCGGTCGGCGCGTTGGGCAACTATGTCTGGCGCGACGACAATCTCGACGGCATCCAAAATGAACCGGCCGTCAATGGCGTCAATAGCGTGAGCGCCACGCTGTATATCAGCGTTTCAGGGAGCTTTCAGCCGCTGGCGTCGACAGTCACGGCCAATGACGCTCTGGGACGGCCCGGCTACTACACCTTCACCAACCTGATCAGCGGGACGTATCAAGTCGTCTTCAACCTGACTACGGTGCCGACAAACACGATCGTCACCTCGCAGGATGTGTTGGGCGGCGGCGAGAGCGGTGATAGCGACGCCAACCCCTCGACCGGCGCAACGGCGCCCGTGGCGCTCGGCCCGGGGGCGATAAATCCAAACGTCGACATGGGCCTCGTGCCGCTGCCGGCCGGTCTGGGCAACTACGCGTGGTTCGATCAGAATCGCGACGGCTTCCAGGACTCGAGTGAGCCGCCTGTCGCAGGCATCACGGTGACGTTGCATCGCAATGGCGTGGCGATCAGCACCACGCTCACCAACGGCATCGGCTTCTATCAGTTCATAGGATTGCAGCCCGGCGTGTCGTATTCGGTCACGTTTGCGCTGCCCAATGGGTTTGCCTGGACGACCCAAGGCGCAAATCCGTCGAGCGACACCGACAGCAACGTCAATCCGGCCGGCGCCTCGGGCACGATTGTGCTTGTGCCCGGCCAGCTCAACGCCACGATCGATGCCGGCGTCATTGCGCCGGCCATCATCGACAAGATCGCCCGCGCCAGCGGGCCGAATGGCGTGCTTGGCGACGACACCGTGGTGACGTTTACTTTGATTGTCACAAACGCCTCGGCGCAAGTGATCAACAACGTGGTGGTGAGCGACCCTCTTGCGAGCCATCTGCAGTATGTGGCGGGCAGCAGCGTGCCAACGCCGACCTCGACATCACCGATGGTGTGGACGTTGCCGCAGATTGCGGCCGGCGCCTCGGCGAGCATCCTCTTCCGCACGCGCGTGAATGTTACGGCCACCAATCAGGTCATCAACAAGGCCTATGTGTTGCAGGGCGGGCGCATCGTCGGGGTGGATGTGGCCAGTGTGCCGGTGTTACCGACCGTGGTGGGCATTGACTATCTGCGGGCAAGCGTGGCCGCCACCGGCGTGCGGCTAAATTGGGGCACGGCGCTTGAGATCAACACGCTGGCATTTCACGTTTATCGCGCGGAAACGGACGATCGCGCCGGCGCAGTACGGGTGACCGCCGATCCTATTGCTTCGCGCACAAGTGCGGGCGCGGACTACGAGTTTGTCGACATAAGCGCCGATTCAGGCCGCGCATATCGCTACTGGCTTCAGGAAATTGAGCTCGACGGCAGTTTGAACGACTACGGACCGGTGTTCTTCGACCCGGCATTGCCGATTGTGACGCTGCTGCAACCGCTTCCGATTTCCGATCTAGGCGGCATCAAGATGCCGGCGGCGGCCGACGCATCGGCCTCGCTGGCCGCCACGCGCGCGCTGGTCGCGGGTGACGCCGAGGCCCAGTCGGAGCCGATTGTTTTGGCCGGCGCTGCGGCGCCCGTCGCGTTGCCCGTCGCCGCGCCGGCGGCGGAAGACCGCGGGGCGACAGTCCCGGCGCCAGAAACGCATGGCGGCAACGCTGCGGCGCCTCAGGCGTCGCGGGCCGATGACGCCACGGCGTTCATCGCTCCGGTCGGGAGCGCTGCCGAAACGCGAGCTGCTGCGCCATCCGGTGACAATGCGCCAGCGCGCCCGCCCGTCGGTGCTCCGGCAGTGGTTTCGGCCGAAGTGCGCTTTGTTCCAAACAGCGCCAAGGCAAGCGCTTCCCGGCTTGAAGCGTTTGGCCGTGCGGCCTTGCCGCGTTGGGCGGTCGTTGCCACGGCTGGGGCTGGCGGCGGGGCGGTGGTCGTGTTCTGGCTGGCCGTCTTTGGTCTGGCGCGGGCTATGCGACGGCGGCGCGGCACGGCGCGCCAGTAGTTGCGAAGATTGGGCTGACACACCCGAAATGCCGATGCTGAGGCTGCTTCTCAGACTGTTGACGGATGTGCTCAACTGCGTATAATTCCGTGGTCAGAAGCAAAAGCCATTGATCGACCTTTAGAGGCGACCAAGTACCCCTTGGTCGCCTTAAACGCGTCTATTGCTCTAGTGGCATCGCCCCTCTGACTGGTCACTGTAACATTTTCAAGGAAGGTGGGTTAATGACCCTGAATCGCGCCACGAAGTCGTATGCACGCACGGCCAATATTAAGCTGATCCCCAAGCTGATCGAGGTCCAGATCGAGTCGTTTAAGCTCTTCCAAAATGAGCTATTGCGCGAATTGTTTGAAGAGATTTCGCCGATTGAAAGTTTCAACGGCGAGATGGCCATCTACTTCCCCGGCAATTACAAGCAGGCCAAAGAATATGGCCTGACCTATTGGTTCGAAGAGCCGAAAGTAAGCATTGACGAGTGTGTCGAACGCGATTTGACCTACGGCGCGCCGCTGTATGCCAAAGTTGCGCTGCACAACCGCAAAACCGACGAGCACAAGGTCGACACGATTTACTTTGGCGAATTTCCGCTGATGACGGAGAACGGCACGTTCATCATCAACGGCACCGAGCGCGTGGTTGTTTCGCAATTGATCCGCTCGCCCGGCGTGTATTTCAGCGCGGACGAAGATCCGAGCAGCGGCCGCCCTCTCGGACAGGCCAAACTGATCCCCGATCGCGGCGCCTGGATGGAATTCGAGACGCGCAAGAGCGACTACATCGTCCTCAAGTTCAACCGCAAGCGCACCATCCCAGTGACGATTTTGCTGCGCGCGCTGGCGGCGGTCGATGACGGCCTGGCCGGCGGCGATGTGCTGGGCAAGGGCACGGACGAAGAAATTCGCGCGCTGTTTGCCGACGTCGACACCAACCCCGATCATCGCTTTATTGAGGCCACCTTTAAGCAGGAGCCCGAGTGGGCCTACAAGCCTTCGCGCCCGATTGCGCAGGAAGCGCTGGTCGAGTTCTTCAAGCGCGTGCGCCCTGGCGACCCACCCACGCTGGACAATGCGCGCGAATTCATGCAGCAGCAACTGTTCGATCAGCGCCGCTACGATCTGGAGCGCGTGGGTCGCTACAAGCTGAATCAGCGGCTGGATGGCGAAGGCAACATTCCGCGCACTCACCGCACCATCACCAAGCGCGACATCGTGGAGCTGCTCAAGCACATGATCGGCATCAACAACGGCGTGTTTGGGCCGGACGATGTCGACCACCTGGGCAACCGCCGCGTCAAAACCAACGGCGAGCTGATTCAGAACAAGCTGCGTGTGGGCCTGCGCCGCATGGAGCGCATGGTCAAAGAGCGCATGTCGATGCCGGACAACGACTCGCCTTCGCCGGTCAACCTGATCAACATCCGCCCGGTGGTCGCCGCCGTGCGCGAGTTCTTTGGCTCGTCGCAGCTTTCGCAGTTCATGGAGCAGACGAACCCGCTCTCCGAACTGACCTCGAAGCGCACGCTCTCGGCCCTGGGCCCGGGCGGTCTGCGCCGCGAGCGCGCCGGCTTCGACGTGCGCGATGTGCACCACAGCCATTACGGGCGCATTTGCCCGATTGAGACGCCGGAAGGCCCGAACATCGGTCTGATCGGCCGTTTGGCCACCTATTCGCGCGTCAACGCCTACGGCTTTCTGGAGACGCCGTATCGCAAGATCGCCAAAACGGTTGAAAACTCGGCTGAGGCGAGTGAGGGCCGAACGCTGCGCGAGGACGTTTACGACAAGGACAGCAATGTGATTGCGGAAGCGGACACGCTGATCGATCACGAGCTCGCCGTCAAATTGCAGCGCTTCAAGTCCATCGAAGAGCTGCCGGTGAACGCGTATGTGACCGATGAGATCACCTACATGAGCGCCGACACCGAGGACAAATTCACGCTGGCGCAGGCCAACGCCAAACTGAACGGCAAGGGCGAGCTGACCGAGACGCGCTTGTCGGTGCGACGCCGCCAGAAATTCGAATTCGCATCGCCCGCGGCGATCGACTACATGGACATTTCGCCGAAGCAGATCGTCGGCATCAGCGCTTCGCTGATTCCGTTTATCGAGCACGACGAAGCATCGCGCGCGCTGATGGGTTCAAACATGCAGCGCCAGGCCGTGCCGTTGCTCAAGCCGCAAGTGCCGATTGTCGGCACCGGCATGGAAGAGCAGGCGGCCAGCGATTCCGGCCAGGTGGTCGTGGCCGTTGAAGACGGCGAAGTGATCAGCGTGACCGGACGCGCCATTGTCATTCAGAGCGGCAAAGGCAAGCGCACGTATCCGCTGCGCAAGTACAACCGCTCGAACCAGAGCACCTGCATCGATCAGCATCCAATCGTG
>JANMNW010000235.1:0-9042 GCA_031368515.1 Chloroflexota bacterium | reverse complement strand
GAACGTCCTCCGCCTCGATTTCGGACAATCGTTGTCGGCGTATCCGGCCGAGGTGTGGGACATTATTCGGCCGGCGATCGGCTGGTCGATCGGCCTGATCGGTACGAGCGTGATTCTGACCTTTGCGCTTGGTATCACAGTGGGCGCCGGACTTGCTTGGAAGGGCACACCGCAAATCATCAAATCATTGCTGCCTCTGACGATGATCGGCGGCGTGTTGCCGTACTATCTGATGGGCATCCTGCTACTGTATATTTTTGCCTTTAGCACCAAGCTGCTGCCCATGAGCGGCGCCGTCAGTAGCTCAATAACGAAAGAACTGAGTTGGGAATATGTCGCCAGCGTTGCCCGCCACGCAGTTTTGCCGGCCCAGTCAATAATTCTCACAAGCCTTGGCACTTGGGCATTAACGATGCGCGGGCTGGTCGTAAACACGATTGGCGAGGATTACATGCTCCTGGCTGAAGCCAAGGGGCTCAAAAGATCGCGCATCTTGTGGTGGTACGCCGTGCGCAACGCGATTCCCCCGCAAGTCACGCATCTGGCCATCGCACTGGGGTATGTGGTGTCCGGCGCGATTTTGGTGGAGATTGTCTTCTCGTATCCAGGACTCGGCTATCAGCTCTATCAGGCAATTGTTAATAGCGACTACACGGTCATTCAGGGCATCACGCTCGTGCTGACCTTGTCCGTTGGCTTCTCCGTGCTGCTGATCGACCTCATTTATCCACGGCTGGATCCGCGGGTGAACTATGTCGCGGAGAAATCGGGCTGATGAGTACGACAACAGTTTCGAGAGCCAAATCGGACGGCATTGGATCAGTGATTCGCGGTGTGTTCGCCTTCCTTGGGAGCAATCGGCTTTTTACAACCGGCCTGTTGCTGCTGCTCGGGTTGCTTTTGTTCGGCCTGATCGGATCGTCGTTTATAGATATTAAGAAAGCGGATCTGGGGGCAAATCCTCTGAATCGCAGCCCGAGTTGGGAGTATCCACTTGGCACCGACGGATTTGGTCGCGACATGGTGGCTGTCATGGTCTACGCCATACCAAATACTTTTAGGATCGGGTTTCTGGCGGGCATCGTCGGTGTCGCCATCGGCACGCTCGTTGGTCTGTTTGCAGGGTATTATAAGGGCAAGGCGGACACGTTCTTTAGCACCTTTGCCGATGTGATGTTGGTCATCCCCACCCTCGCCATCTTGATCACTGTCTCGGCCTACGTACGGGTCATGACGGTGGAGATCATGGCGATGATCGTCGGCTTGTTGTCATGGCCCCTGCCTGCACGGGTGATTCGCTCACAGACACTCAGCCTGCGCGAACGCTTGTTTGTCGATGTCGCCAAATTGTCCGGCGCGAGCGACTTTGAGATCATCATCACTCAAATTTTGCCAAACCTGACTGCCTATCTGGCCGCCGCGTTTGTCGGCGCAGTGAGCGGCGGAATTCTGGCCTCCGTCGGTGTGGAAGTGCTGGGGCTCGGTCCGCAGAACATACCCACCATCGGCCGCACGCTCTATTACGCGTTTCAGCGCTCGGCCCTTTTTCGCGGCATGTTTTGGTGGTGGGGTCCGCCCGTGGTGACCTTGGCTATCATCTTCGCAGGGCTCTTCCAGATGAGCGTATCGTTGGACAAGTATGCCAATCCCCGGCTCAAAGGAAGCCAGGGGAGCTAGCACATAGGCGCAGCCACATGGAAATAAGTAAGTCGATCGCAGGCTTTGGAATAGCGTATGACCAGTAATCCGGTAAAGGATCGCGCTCCGCATGTGTTGGTCGTGCGCGATTTGACGGTGAGTTACCGCACAGCAGCTGGACCCGTGCGCGCGGTTAACGGCGTCAGCTTCGCACTTCGGCCCGGTGAAAGGCTGGGCTTGGTGGGCGAGTCCGGTTCGGGCAAGACCACGACCGCGCTGAGCCTCATGCGACTTTTGCAGGAGTCCGCAGTAATCGAGGGGGGCCAGGTGCTGTTGGACGGCGTTGACCTGCTAGGTCTCTCGCGCGAGGAAATGCGGCAGGCGCGCTTTGCACAGATCTCGCTGATCCCGCAGGGCGCCATGAACTCGCTGAACCCGATGATGAAGATCGGCGAACAGCTTCGCGACACAATCCTCGCCCATAGCGCCGGCAGCGTTTCCAAAACGGATATTTACGCACGAATCCAGAAGGCGTTGGAATCGGTGGAGCTTCGGGGAAGCGTGGCCAATAGCTTTCCTCACGAGCTCAGCGGCGGGATGAAACAGCGAGTCTGTATCGCCATGGGCATCCTGCTCAACCCCAAAGTCATCATCGCCGACGAGCCCACGAGCGCGCTTGATGTCGTCGTTCAGCGACAAGTCATGGAAACCTTGCGCCGGGTGCAGGAGTCGTTGGGCGCCGCGGTAATCCTGGTCGGGCATGACATGGGTCTGATGGCCCAGTTCGCGGACCGCATTGGTGTCATGTATGGCGGCAAGTTGTCTGAGTTGAGCCCGGTGCGCGGCATCTTCAGAGACCCGCTGCATCCCTACACGCAACTGCTTATCAAGAGCCTGCCAAATCTGGAGATGAAAGAAAACTTTCGCGGCATCCCTGGGCTCACGCCTTCGTTGCTGAAGCCGCCGCCCGGGTGCATGTTTCACCCGCGTTGTCCACAGGCGATGGCGCGCTGCTCGACAGATATTCCGACGCTCGTGGAAATGAAGCCGGATCAGTGGGTCTCGTGCCTGCTATATGACAAAGGGCAGTCATGACAACATTGCTAGAAGCCCAGAATGTGTCGCGCGTCTTCGGAACAAGCCTGCTCAACAAGAGCGGGACTATTGCGGTCGATGGCGTCTCGCTTGTCATCAAAGAAGATAAGCCGACGATTACGGCCATTGCGGGCGAGAGCGGCAGCGGCAAGACCACGCTGGCACGGTTGCTGCTTGGCATGATCCGACCCAGTAGCGGAGAGATTCTGTACCGGGGTCGCAGCTTGCTGGGCATGGACAGGCAAAGCCGTGATGAGTTTCGGCGACAAGTGCAGGCGATCTTCCAAGACCCATACGAGTCCTACAACCCGGTATACAAGGTGGACCAAGTGCTGACGCTGCCGTTGCGTAAGTTCCGCTTGGCCAAGTCCAAAGAAGAGGGTTACGCGCAAGTGGAGGCAAGCCTGCGCATGGCAGGCTTGCGGCCAGAGGAGACGCTGGGACGGTATCCCCATCAACTCAGCGGTGGTCAGCGCCAGCGCATCATGGTCGCGCGCGCTCTCTTGCTCAACCCGCGCATCATTTTGGCAGACGAGCCCGTGTCTATGGTCGACGCGTCGTTGCGCGCGACGATTCTTGAGAGCCTGGTCAAGCTAAAGCGCGAGCTTGGCATCTCCCTTGTCTATATCACGCATGACCTGACGACCGCCTACCAGGTGAGCCAGAGTATCTATATCCTCTATCGCGGCTCAGTGGCAGAGGTCGGCAGCGTCGAGAAAGTCATCAAGCAACCCAAGCACCCGTATACACGTTTGCTTGTGAGCTCGATTCCGCTGCCGGATCCGGACGTCCGCTGGGGCGGTGATCGCGAGCTTGAGGTGAAGTCCTCAGAAGCGAACACACGTGTTACGGAGGCCCAAGGTTGCAAGTTTGCAAACCGGTGTCCCTTCGTGATGCCGGAGTGCCATCACGCCGCGCCCCCCTTGTATCGCACCGATGACGACCGCGCTGTTGCGTGCTACCTGTACAAGGACAGTCCGATCGTCAGCGGTGCGGAAATCGCGACGTCGCTGGCAAGCTAAAAAGCCTGGCGACACTTGAAAGCACCTTACAACACATACCAAGAAGCAAGTATCACAAACGAATGGAGCCTCAAATGTCCAAATACAAAGTACTAACAGACAAACATGTTCAGAGTTTTCTCGACAATGGTTATCTGATTCTGAACGATGCCGTCGACCTTTCGATCGCCAATACCTGGATCGTGAACGCGTATGCGCGCCTGGGCTATGACCCTAAGGACCCCTCGACCTGGGTACGCGGGCTGGTGCATATGGATCACGCGAATTCATTGCCGGTAAAGGATGTGGCACCCAAGGCATGGGATGCGTTGATGGATGTAATCGGCGGCGAGGACCGGCTGGAAACCGACGTCATGCACATCAAAGGTGGCCATTTCACCAGCATCAATTCGTGGATCTGGTCTGATTCGTTTATCGTCAACTTTAATCGCGGAGCGAACGAGCCCTGGCAGCCGCCCTCACCCGAGGCTACTGGCTGGCACAAAGATGGCAGCTACTTTCGCCACTATCTGGACAGCCGAGAACAGGCCTTGCTCCCGATCGTGATGTGGTCGGACATGCGTCATCAGGGCGGCGCGACATTTATCGCCCCGGATTCGGTGCGCCTGATTGCGCGCTTCCTCGCCGATCACCCGGAGGGCGTGCCGCCGTCTAACTTCAAGTTCCCGGAGCTGATTAAGCAGTGCACCCGGTTTGAGGAGGTGACCGGCAAGGCCGGTGACGTGGTCATCATTCACCCGTTCATGTTGCACGCATCTTCGAATAACATCACCGGAATTCCGCGCTTTATGAGCAACCCGCCCGTGGTGCTCAAGGAGCCGATGAATCTGAACCGCGCCAATCCGGCGGACTTCTCGCTGCTCGAGCGCGCCACGCTACACTACCTCGGCCTCGAACGGCTCGATTTTAAGCCCACCGCACCACGCGAGTCGTACTGGTGGCGTGAGGGTGAAACCCCGAATACGGTTCAGACCTCGATGTACTAATCGCGTAGAAGCGTCGTCTTCTAGCGTGAGGCCGGCGCGAATGCGTGCCTCACATATGCTGGCCGCGTACATGGGGCACGCATTCGTGCGGCAGTGCCAGGATTTGCGGGATGCATAAATCGCCTACCCCACCCATCACGGTCACCGGCGTGAAAACCACGCGCCTGACTTACAAACCCGACGGCGGCGCATATGTGCACGAGTGCGGCCCGGTGGTGCTGACCAAATACGACGTCGGCATTGTCGAGATCTTCACCGATCGGGGCATCGTCGGCATTGGCCCGTGGAACGTAAACGACACGTCCGAACATGCCGAGCTGATCGGCGCGAACCCGTTCGACCTGCTCGGCACGCAGCAGCCGGCGGGCATCGATGTGGCGTGCTGGGACATCGCAGGCAAAGCGCTGGGCCAGCCCGTTTACAAGCTTCTCGCCGCCGAAAGCGGCCACACACCCGATCCACAGGTGCGCGTGTATGCCAGCGGCGGCGTGCTGTGGACCTACTACGACAAGGGCGACGGCCAGCCGTTCGGCGCCGACGCGCTGATCGACGAAGCCCTGCGCTACAAGGCTATGGGCTTCGACACGTTCAAGTGGCGCCCAGGCACCGACTGGGAAGAGGCCAGCATCACACCGGCCAAGCTGGGCGATATCTGCCGTAAGCTGCGCGACGCAGTGGGGCCGGATTTCAAACTCGGGCTTGAGAAGAAAGGCTACGACGCATGGACGTTCGAGCAGTGCATGGAGATGGCGCCGATCATCGACGATCTGGGCTTCCACTTTTTCGAACAGCCGATGATGGACATCGGACCGGCCCAGTTTGACGACTATCTGCGCATCAAAGCGCGCATGCCGCGCGTGATGCTGTGGGGCGGCGAGACCTTTCGCGGCTTGGAGCAGGCGCAACCGTGGATCGAGAAGAACATCTATGACGCGGTGCAATCCGACAGCTTCATCATTGGCATCAGCGAGAACGCCAAAATCGCGCGCCACGCGGCGCGCCACGGCGTCAAGCTCGTCACGCACAATTGGAGCTCGTGCCTGGGCACCATGTGCAACCTGCACACGGTCGCCGGCACGCCGAGCGGACACCTATGCGAATACTTTCTGTATCCCAATCCGTTTCGCGAGGCGCTCTTTGTCGAGCCGTATCGCCCGGTGAACGGCGCGATCACCCTCAGCGACGCGCCTGGCTTTGGCATGACGCTGGCGCCGGACCTGGAGCAGCGCTTCCCCTATGTGCCCGGCCCGAATGTCGCCGCCAACCCGCGCTTTCCGCATGCCTGGGCGCGCGCACAAGCGCGCGAGCGCCAGGTGATTGCGCGTTATTCACGCCCCTAGCGCACGCCGCCTCACGCCGCATCTGTCATCCCCATTCGCATTCTTCATCCCCCTGCAGCCGTCGTCCCGAGCGAGCAATTGATCTATAGGATGTTGGCAAAACAATGCGTCACGCTGTTAGACGCTTTGCCGTGCGGGTGCCGGCAGATCCTTCGCTCCGCAGGATGACAGTGCTCTGCCCGGCATGAAAGTGTTGTCGCTCAGGATCATGCCGCCGCTCGGAATCACAGGGCATTGAGGCGCGAGCTGGCCCGGTTTCCAAACTGCTCAGCCTCAAGCCTCTGCACGGCATCGCGATAGCGTGGGAAAGCCAAGTCCGCATACAATCGGCCACATCATCGGCAATGAATATCACCCTCACCTGCCCCCACTGCGGCGCGCGGCCGATTCAGGAATACCTCTATGGCGAAGTGCCGGAGACGCCCGACTCGATCAGCGACCCGGACGCGATTGACCTGGACCGCGCCTTTATGCGCAAGAACACCGAAGGCGCGCAAATCGAGCGCTGGTTTCACGTCTACGGCTGCCGGCGCTGGATCACGGTCAGGCGCGACACCCGCACAAACGAGGTTTTGTCCGTCGAGCCATGAACCTGAGTACGAGAAACGGCGATCCATGCTTGGATGCGACGACGACCAACAGCAAGGGCGGCTGCACCGTTGCCTCTGGTGATCAAGCAATAGGCGCCACTAAACGCGCGCGCTCCAACGCCGGGGATAGCCTGCGCTGTGGTGCGCCCATAACTGCACGAGATGTATGCCGACTGCCAGCGCCGCTTCCATGTCCTGCACCGCCACCCATTCGAGCGGGCCGTGCAGGTTATGCGCGCCGTCAAACAAGTTGGGACACGGCAGCCCCAGCTCGGTCAGCCGTGAGCCGTCGGTGCCGCCGCGGATCGGCGGCGACTGCGGTTCCAGCCCCGCCGCGCGGCACGCTTGCTGCGCCAGATCGACCGGGCGCCTGTCGTCCTTGAGCCAGTAGCCCATGTTGCGATAGCTGGGCGTGATCGTGCAGCTCACCCGCGCGCGCGGCTCGGATCCCTGAACCGCATCGGCAAGCGCGCGCAACCGGGCGCCATGGCTGGCCAGCCTGTCGTTGTCAAAATCGCGCAGGATGAATTCGATCTCAACGCGCGCGGCCGTGCCGCGAATGGCGACCGGATGGATAAAGCCATCGCGGCCATCGGTGGTTTCCGGGCTGATGCCTTCGCGCGGCAGCATGGCCAATAGCTTGGCTGCCAGATGCGCGGCGTTGACCAACCCGTAGCGCCGCGCTGTGCCGGGATGCGTGGAGACGCCATCGATCACAATGAGAGCGTGGTCGCCGGAGAACGTCTCCCAGTTCACTTCGCCCGGGAACTCGCCATCGAACGTGTAGGCCGCGTCCGCGCCAAGCTGCTTCAGGTCGAGATGCGCCACACCGCGCCCAATCTCCTCATCAGGCGTAAAGCAAATGCGAATCGGACCATGTTGGATTTCAGGGTGCGCCAGCAGGTGCTCGGCCAAAGCCATGCAAATGGCAACGCCGGCTTTGTCATCCGCGCCGAGCAGCGTCAAGCCGCTGGCGGTCACAATATCTTTGCCGATCGACTTGGCCAGCCATTCGTCCGCGGCCGAGTCCAGCGCCAGATCCGGCGCATCGGGCAGCACAATCCGGCCTCCCTGGTAGTTGCGATGAAGCAGCGGCTTGACGCCATCGCCCGAGTAGTCCATCGCCGTGTCGACGTGTGCCAGAAAGGCCACTGTGGGCAGATCGGTTTCAATCGTTGCCGGCACGGTGGCCATGACATAGCCATGCTCGGTCAGCATCACGTCCGCTGCGCCGAGCGTCTTGAGCTCGGATTCGAGCATGCGCAACAGCACCCATTGTCGTTCGGTGCTGGGCGAGGTCGATGAATGCGAGTCGCTGGTGGTGTGAATCCGAACGTAACGCAATAGGCGGTCGAGAATGGCTTCCGGCATGGGCGAATTGTACGAGCACCGTCAGCGCGTTTGCGCCAATGTCTGGACATTTTGGAAGATCATGCCATGATCGCGGCCTACTATGACCGCAACCGGCTCCCTCCCCCGCAGCACACCTGAAGCCCAAGGCGTCGCCTCGTCCGCCATTCTTGACTTTGTCGCGCGCGCCGAAGCAACTATTTCGCATTTGCACAGCTTCATGTTGATGCGTCACGGCCACGTCATCGCTGAGGGCTGGTGGAAGCCCTATGCGCCAGCGCGCCCGCATATGCTCTTCTCATTAAGCAAAAGTTTCACCTCAACGGCAATTGGCATGGCCGTGTCAGAGGGTGTGCTTTCCGTGAACGACAAAGTCGTCTCGTTTTTCCCGGGTGAGCTGCCGGAATCTGTCAGCACAAATCTGGCTGAGATGCGTATTTGGGATCTGCTGACCATGTCGACGGGTCATTCGGTCGATACGCTAGCCGCGATCTACCAGTCGCCTGGCCGCAGTTGGGCGCAATTGGTGCTGGCCCAGCCAGTCGACCACACGCCGGGAACGCACTTCGTTTACAACTCTGGCGCAACCTACTTGCTTTCGGCCATCCTGCAAAGCGTTACCGGGCAGCGCCTGCTGGACTACTTGACGCCGCGTCTGTTTGAGCCGTTGGGCATCGTCAGCCCGACCTGGGAACAAGACCCGCGCGGCATCGACGTTGGCGGCTGGGGTCTCAGCATCACCACCGAAGACATCGCCAAATTCGGCCAGTTGTATCTGCAACGCGGCTGTTGGAACGGTGCGCAACTTGTCCCGGCTGAATGGGTGGACAGCGCCACCTCAAAGCAAGTCGATAACTGCTACCTTTAATATGCGCGAATGTTCGCGCACATCGCTGTGCTCACTTCAACCTGTGTTGCGGTCGAAACCGTCTTACATACAGTCCGTGAGCGTTTAAAGCCCGACCTAGCCAGCGCCGGGGCTAATGCTTTCAAAGGCTGCATCATGCCTATTTCTAGAATG
>JANMNW010000233.1:0-5036 GCA_031368515.1 Chloroflexota bacterium | reverse complement strand
CATTGCCAAGGCCAGCCGACAACGCCCTTCTACCCCCATTGATCCCCCAGCCAAGCTATTGCCCGACTCTTTCCTCTACAAGCCCGTCGCCGGCTGGCGCTGGGACAACGCCATCTCTACAAAATCCTGAGGTGCACCCTTTGGCATGGCCTTTGGCATCCGCGCATCTTACGCTGAGGCACAATACCCAGCATCATGCCTAAAGACCTACGAGAGCTTCCCATTCGTATTGTGTTGGTGAATCCGCCAACGGATGTGACATTTGCGGTTCAGCGAGGCAAAAGTGAGCCTGTCGACCAGCGGCGTTCGGCCGGCGCCGATGAGGTGTTCGACATCACGATCGGTGTTGTGCAAAGCGATGAACAGATCGACTTTCGCGGGCCGTTTGTGCAAGGGCCGCGGGGCGGGCGCTTTGTCTACATCAATTCCGGCACCTTGGCGGGCGACGCGATGACGAGCTGGACACGCCGGGCGAAGATTGCGTTGGGCGGCATCACTGCTGAATTGATCGCCGCGCTGGACGCCAAGCCGAAGCACGTGCTGCGCGGGCGCATCGCCGGAAAGGCAAAAGATGGCGGGCCGCCCGCGGCGAGCGTGCCGTTGCTGACCGGGTGGGAGATCGCGCGCGCATGACACATGCTGTGCTGGATGTGTTGCGGCGCGCGCCCATGCGGCCTTGGGTCGATGGCGACAAAATCCCCTGGCACGAACCCGGGTTCAGCGCGCGCATGTTGCAGGAGCATTTGACGCAGTCGCACGATGCCGCCAGCCGCCGCTTCGGCCCGATCGACCGGCATGTAGATTGGATTCACACTGCGTTGCTGGGCGGCCTGCCCGCGCGCGTGCTGGATCTGGGTTGTGGCCCTGGGTTGTATGCCTCGCGTCTCGCCCGGCTCGGGCACATGGTGCGCGGCATCGATTTTTCGCCCGCGTCGATCGACTATGCGCGCGCGCAGGCGAGCGACGAAGGCTTGACTATCGACTACACGCTGCGGGACATCCGCGTTGCCGAGTATGGAGCCGGCCTTGACCTGGTGATGTTCATTTACGGAGAACTAAATGTGTTCACGCCGGCCGATGCGCTCGCGATTCTGGCTAAAGCCCGCGCGGCGCTAAAGCCCGGCGGAAGCCTACTGTTGGAAGTTTCGACCCATGCCGGCGTGCGCGCGATCGGCGCCGGGGCGCCGAGCTGGTGGACGGCCGAGAGCGGGCTGTTTTGGGAGCGGCCGCATTTGGGTTTGTCGGAGAGCGCGTGGCTGGACGACGCCCGGGTGGCGGTCGAACGCTGGTTCATTGTCGATGCGGAATCGGGCGAGCTGCGCAGTTTCGGCGCAACCACCCAGGCATACACAGACGAAGGTTACCGTTCGATGCTGGCCGCCTGTGGGTTTGAGGGCATTGAGATTCAGCCGACGCTGGGCGGGGTCACTGGAAGTGAGGCCTTTCAGGCGATTGTCGCCATGCGACCGGCTGGCGAAAGCTGAGAATTTCCTTACCCGTCAGGTCGCTACGCGCTACGCAGCGGCCATACAATCCCGGCATGTCCTCCGTCTTCTACGAAAACCTCACGCCAACCGACTTCCGCGCGCGCTTGGCCGCCGCGCCGATCGCCTATGTCCCGTTGGGCACGCTGGAATGGCATGGCGAACATCTGCCGTTGGGCTCGGACGGGTTGCAGTCACGCGGCTTTTTCGCGCGTATCGCCGAACTGATTGGCGGGATCGTATTGCCAATGCTGTATCTGGGGCCGGATCGCCGCCGCGTTGAAGGTGAGGCCGACCTGATCGGCATGGACTATGCCGAGACCACCGTGCCGCCGCAGCGTTTGGACGGCAGCGCTTACTGGGTCGATGACGCGCTGTTCGACAGCATGCTGGATGCCATCGTGCGCGCGCTGGCGCGCGCAGGATTTCGCATCATCGTTGCGCATGGTCATGGCCCATCGACGCTGGCGTTTCGCAACGCCATGCCGGAGTTTGAAAAACGCTATGGCGTGCGCTGTCATCACTGCTGGAATCGCGATGCCGCGCGCAACGATCACCTGGGCCTGATGATCGATCACGCCGCCGCAAACGAAACAAGCCTTATGATGGCCCTGCACCCGGAGCTGGTGCATCTACAGCGCGCGCCATCCGATTTGAACGCCGTGCTGACTGGTGTGGGCGGCCGCGATCCGCGCATGCACGCCTCGGCCGAATACGGCGAGGCCTGCATGGCCGCGGTTGGCGCGGTGCTGCTGGACGCGCTGCGGTCTGATCTGGCCGCGCTCGCCTCCCTTGGCCTCTGACGCATGGATACGCTGCCGCTGCGGTTGCTGCTGACGCCGTTGTTGATCGCCGTGGCGAGCCTTGCTGGCAGGCGTTGGGGCGCATCGATCAGTGGCTGGTTGATCGGATTGCCTCTGACCTCGGGTCCTATCGCGCTGATTCTGGCGCTGGGGCAGGGCGCTCCATTTGCGCGTGCCGCGGCGCTGGGCACCATGGCGGGCGCGTTGACCGAAGCGGTGTTTGCGGTAATCTACGGCTGGCTGGCGCTGCGGGTGCGGTGGCCCATGGCGGTGCTGGCCGCATCGCTCGGCTTTGGCGCCGCCACCGCGTTGATGCGCTTTGCGTCGTTGCCCGTTCCGTTGCAGTTTGCGCTGGTGTTGGCAGCGTTGTTGCTGGCTCTGGCACTGATGCCGCGCCGCGTCGCTGCAGCCGGCGACAGCGCGCCGCCGCCTTTGCCGCGCTGGGATATTTCGGTTCGCATGCTCATCGCCACCAGCTATGTGCTGGTGCTGACCGGGCTTGCGCCGGTGCTCGGCCCGCAGCTCACCGGGCTGCTCAGCCCATTTCCCACCTACGGCGCGATCATGGCCGCATTCGCGCATCAGCAGCGCGGCCCGGCCGCGGCAAACAGTGTGCTGCGCGGTTTGCTCTACGGCCTCTTTTCCTTTGCCACGTTCTTTCTGGTGGAATCGTTGTTGATTGAACGAGTGGGCATTGCCGGTGCGTTTGGCGCGGCGGTTGCTGCGGCGTTGAGCGTGCAGGCAGTGTCGTTGTGGGCATTGCGGCGGCGCGCGGCTGTGTGACAATCGACTGATATGACCTCTGTGCACCGTTTCCTGTTTCGCGCCCAAATGCTGCCGGGACGTGACGATGCGGCCGTTGCCGCGCTGAACGCGCGCGCCAGCGACGCCCAAGCGCGCGTGGTGTCGGGCGAACTGATGACCGCCAGCGCTTATCGCTACCGGTCGGACGTGTTTGTGTATTACGAAAGCCTTGGCGCGTCGCTGCCGCCGGAAGCGGTGTTTGGCGATCTGTCCGATGTGCTGGCCCAATGGCCGGGCGAAGCCGCGCCACGCTGCTTTGTGCCGATGATGGACATTTTTCATTGCGGCGAGCCGCTCGACGCCGAGTATTGGCGGCGCAAGCGCCCTGTCGAGCTGTATGACGGCAAGGTCATCCGCCTGCGGCCGGAGAAAGTCGCGAGCTACATTTTCTATCACTATCAGCTGCAGGAAGAGCAGCCCGGCAGCTTTGACAAGTATTGTGTCATTGCCATTCACGAGAACCTGATGTTCTTTTACATGGAGAAGCCGTTTGTGTTGGAAGTGCCGCCCAAAGCCGGCGCGCTGAGCACAAAAAACACGCCTGAGCAGTGGCAGGAGCTGATGGCCTTGCACTTTGCGCCCTGGCCCGATGGGACCGGTCCAAACGATGCCTGGCGCGATAGCCAGACGCTTTGGCACGTGTAATCGGGATATCGTGGAGGCGAAATGACAACCACGGGACGAACCGTACTGGTGACCGGCGGCAACCGCGGCATCGGCTTCGCCACCAGCCAGGCGCTTGCCGCGCGTGGCGCGCACGTGCTCCTGACATCGCGCGATGCTGCGCGCGGCGAAGAGAGCGCGCAAACAATTCGATCCGCGCATCCTCACGCGCGGATTGAGGTGTTGCAGCTTGATCTAGCGTCGCTGGCGTCGGTTCGTGAGTTTGCCGCGCGCTTTCGCGACTCTGGACGTCTATTGCATACGCTGATCAACAACGCGGGTGCGGTCGGAATTACGGGTCCGATCCAATTTACGCGTGACGGCTTTGAGCTTGAATTTGGCATCAACCACCTTGGGCATTTTTTGCTGACGCAGCTCTTGCTGCCGGTGCTGGAGGCATCGGCCACTGCGACCGATCCGGCTCGGGTGATCACGGTGTCTTCAATCCGCCATATTCCAGGCAAAGGTGGAAAGGGGGCCACGTTTGACTTCGACAACCTGAAAGGCGAGAAATGGTATGACCCGCGCCTGTTCTACAACAACACCAAGCTGGCCAACGTTTGGTTTGCGTATGAGCTCGACCGGCGTGCGCGGGCACAGGGCATCATGTCGCTGGCGGCTTGCCCCGGCTTTGTGCCGCAGACGCTTGGCGCGACCAAACGCGGTCTATCTCGCTGGTTCTATAAACGTGTATTGATGCTCATCCCGGCCGCGCGCACGGCCGACGTTTCCGGCCGGGAACTGGCTGATCTGGCTTTGGATCCGGCGTATGCCCGTTCCTGCGGCAGTTTTTTCGCCGGTGGCCAGGCGATTAAGTCCAGCGTTGAATCGTATGACTTGGCGAAAGCGCGGCGGCTGTGGGAGTTGAGTGAGCAAATGACGGGGTTGGCCAGATTGGCGGAGGTAGGGGCTTGACTCTCAGGTAACCTGAGACCGTAAGCTGTTCGTCGTGGCGGAAAAAATTATGACGACGAACACATTTCACACCGTTTTTGGCACCGGACCGTTAGGTATCAGCACTGCGATCGCCCTGGCTAAACTGGGAAAACCGGTGCGCATGGTCAATCGCAGTGGGCGCCTGCCGGAGGGCGTTCCGGCAGGCACGTCGGTGGTGGCGGCCGATGCCAGCAACCTCGATGCCGCACGCGCGGCTGCGGCGGGGTCGGCGGTGATCTACAACTGCACCAACGCGCCGTATGACAAGTGGCTGAGCGATCTCAAGCCATTGTTCAGCAACATTCTTGAGGCGGCGGTGCTGGCCAACGCGCGCCTGGTGCTGGGC
>JANMNW010000181.1:0-17305 GCA_031368515.1 Chloroflexota bacterium | reverse complement strand
CCACGGATGCTATCCCGCTCTTGCGCCGCGTTAATTGAGCGTAGTAGAGTAAGCGCCCGGCAGTCTGCCGGAGCAGTCAACATCACACATAATCGCCTTAAAGAGGAACAATGAGCAAGATACTGGTTACGGGTGGCGCGGGGTTCATCGGCTCGCACGTCGCCGAAGCGCTGGTCGCGCGCGGTCATGATGTATTGGTTCTGGACGACCTGAGCGGCGGCTTTGTCGACAATATCGTCGATGGCGCGCGCTTTACTGAAGGCAGTATCAACAACGTCGACCTGGTAAACGCGCTGTTCGAGCGCGAACAGTTCGACTACGTCTATCATCTTGCGGCGTATGCGGCGGAAGGCTTGAGCCATTTCATCAAGCGCTTCAACTACACCAATAATTTGATCGGCAGCGTCAACTTGATCAACGCCGCGGTGAACACCAACGTGAAGTGTTTTGTGTTCACATCGTCGATCGCGGTGTATGGGGCCAGCCCCGAGCTGCCGATGACCGAGGCGACCATTCCGCATCCGGAAGATCCATACGGCGTTGCCAAGCTGGCGGTTGAGCACGAGCTGGCGGCCAACAAGGCCATGTTTGGGCTGGACTACATCATTTTCCGGCCGCACAACGTGTATGGCGAGCGGCAGAATATTGGCGACCGCTACCGCAACGTCGTCGGCATTTTCATGAATCAAATTTTGCAGAACAAGCCGATGAGCGTGTTTGGCGACGGCGAGCAGACGCGCGCGTTCAGCTACATCGGCGATGTTGCGCCGCTCATGGCCGAATCGATCGACGTGCCCGGCGCGCGCAATCAGATCTTCAATGTCGGCGCGGATCATCCATATTCGGTCAACCAGCTGGCGCAGGCGATCGCCCGCTCGATGGGTGCCGAGCCGAATATCGCGCATTTGCCGGCGCGCAACGAAGTGATGGCCGCCTATTCGTCGCATGACAATGTGCGGCGCGTGTTTGGCGAGCGCAAAGAGTGGAGCCTGGATGAAGGACTTGCGCGCATGGCTGCGTGGGTGAAGGTGCACGGCGCGCGCGCCAGCAAGCCGTTCTCGGGTATCGAAATCACCAAGAATTTCCCCAAGGCCTGGCTAAGCTGAGCGGCAGACATGTCGAACACGCTCGTCGTCTCTGTCATCCTGAACACCAACCGCCGCGCCGACACGCTGGAGTGTCTGGCTTCCCTGGCTCGGCAGACGCACACGCGCCAGCACATCATCGTGCTCGACAACGCGTCGACCGACGGCTCGCCCGAGGCCGTGCGCGCGGAATTCCCGAATGTCGAGTTGGTCGGCCTGACCGACAACCAGGGTTATGCCGGCAACAACAATGTCGGCATCAAGCTCGCCTTGGAGCGCGGGGCCGATTGGGTGTTTGTGCTCAACGAAGACACCGTGCTTGATCCGGGCTGCCTCGCTGCGCTGGTCGCGCAGGGCGAGGCGGATGCGAAGGTCGGCATAGTCGGGCCGCTTGTCTATCACCACGACGACCAGGATGTGATTCAGTCGGCCGGCGGCGAGATGAACACTCATTTGGAGTCGTGGCATCGCGGCCAGAATCAAAAAGATGCCGGGCAGTACGCGCGTCCGCTGGCGTCGGATTGGATTTCCGGCTGCGCGATTTTGGTGCGGCGCAACGTGATTGAGCAAATTGGCATGCTCGACGCGCGCTTTTTCTATTACTGGGAAGAAGTTGAGTGGTGTCTGCGCGCGCGCAAGGCCGGTTGGGGCATTGTGATGACGCCGGCGGCGCGGCTTTGGCACAAAGGCGTGCAGCAAAACTATCAACCCAAGCCCTCAGTCACGTATTACGGCACGCGCAATCGGCTGATGATGCTGCAAAAGCATCGCGTGCCGTTGTCGACATGGCTGGTGACGTGGAGCCAGCTTGGCCGGACACTGGCAAGCTGGACGCTGAAACCGCGGTGGCGCGGCAAGCGCGGCCATCGCGATGCGATGTGGCGCGGCATGGTTGATTTTGTTGCTGGGCGGCATGGCCGTGGCCGGCCGGCGTAGTGCGGCGTGTAGCCTGACTCTGTCTGACAGTCTCGCCGCGGCTTACAGATGCCGGAATTGTGGTCTGATGGGCCGCATGACCGCGGCCCCTCCCAACTCGTTTCACGCCCTCACGCGCGCGGAGTGGCGCGCCTGGCTGAAAAAGAACCACACGCAGAACGAAGGCGTGTGGCTGATCACCTACAAAAAAGCCGCAGGCAAACCGCGCATCGACTACGACGAATCGGTTGAAGAGGCGCTGTGCTTCGGCCGGGTCGACAGCAAACCGGCCAAACTCGACGCCGAGCGCTCGATGCTCTGGTTCGCGCCGCGCAAGCCGGGCAGCCGTTGGTCGAAAATCAATCGCGAGCGCGTCGAGCGCATGACCGCGTCGGGCAAGATGGCGCCGGCTGGGTTGGCGAAAGTGGAAGCGGCCAAATGCGCAGGCTTGTGGAACGCGCTGGACGTTGTCGATGCCCTGGAAATTCCCGATGACCTGAGCGCGGCGTTCGCTCGGCACAAGCGCTCGCGCGAAAATTTCGAAGCCTTTCCGCCCTCGACCAAGCGCGGGATTTTGGAATGGATACTGAGCGCCAAGCGCCCCGAAACGCGCGCCAAGCGCGTGGAGGAAACCGCGCGCCTTGCGGTTGACAATATTCGCGCCAATCAATGGCGCCAGTAGGAGCACATCGTGACTGTTTTGAACAGACCCTTTGAATGGAAAAACCAACCTATATCGAGCGCGGTTGACACCGAGCGCCTGTCGATCGTCGCGGGCGGGCAGACCGATTGGTTTGTCGACCCGGCTGGCGGGATGTCCAAGGTCAACGCCCCGGCGGCGTTGTTCGCTCCAACCGATGCGCATTACACGTTGTCGGCGCGTGTGACCGTAGATTTCGCCTCGACCTATGATGCCGGGGTGCTGGCGATCTATGAGCGCGATGATTGCTGGGCAAAGCTGTGCTTTGAATACTCGCCGCAGCGGCAGCCGATGGTGGTGTCGGTGGTGACGCGCGGCACCTCGGACGACTGCAACTCGGCGATCGTCGAGGGCCGCAGCGTGTATCTGCGGCTGTACTATCACGGGCCGGCGCTTGCATTTCACTATTCGCTGGACGGGTCGTACTGGCAACTGGTGCGGCACTTCACGCTGGGTGCGCTGGCGCAACCGCGTATCGGCTTTCTGGCGCAATCACCCACCGGCGCCGGGTGCGCGGTGGCGTTTGAGCGGGTGGCTTACAAGGCGGCGACGCTGGCTGACCTGCGGAGCGGCGACTAGGTCATGACCTTTCAGGTCTTGACCTTTCTTTTATCGCTATGAAAGCCCAAATCACCCTTCTTCCCAACGAACCGATCGGGATCGACTCGCCGTTGCTGCACGGCCACTTTGCCGAGCACCTCGGCCGCTGCTGCTACGACGGCCTATGGTCGAAAGATGGCGCGGCGCGGCCCAAAGTCATCGCCGAGCTGAAACGCATTGGGGTGCCGCTGCTGCGCTGGCCGGGCGGCTGCTATGCCGACCTGTATCACTGGCGCGACGGCATCGGCCCGCTTGAATCGCGCACGCGCCGTTACGCCGAAAGCTGCGGCGAGCGCGTGCTGGACACCAACCGCATCGGCACGCATGAGTTCATCGCGCTGTGCGCAGAGATCGGCGCCGAAGCGTATCTGGCTGGCAACGTGGGCTCGGGCAGCGCCGAAGAGCTGTGCGATTGGGTCGACTACTGCAACGGTACGCTCGACACCGCCCTGGTCCGCCAACGCGCCGCCAACGGCCACCCGGCGCCGATGAACGTCAAGTTCTGGGGCATTGGCAACGAAAGCTGGGGCTGCGGCGGCAATTACGACCCGGTCGAGTACGCGCACGACTACCGGCGCTATGCCACCATGGTGCAGCGCACCGATCCGTCGGCGCAGCTCGTCGCGGTGGGCGACAACCGCAACCGGCGCGATTGGAACCTGCGCGTGCTTGAAACGCTACGCGATCATCTTGGCCTGATTCAGCACCTGTCCATTCATCGGTATTGGAGCGCCGGCCCATCCACCGATCCGAGCGACGACGCCTTCTACCGGCTGCAATACGGCGCGCAGCTCGTCGACGCTGACATTCGCGAAGCGCGCCGCGTGATCGACTACTTCACCGGCAGCGCGCGCGGAAATCACCGCATCGGCATCGCGTTTGACGAGTGGGGCGTCTGGCACGCCGACGCGCGCATCAACAGCAAATACCAGGCGCCTTCAACCATGCGCGACGCCTTGGCCGCCGCGGCGGCGCTCGACGTCTTTCACGCGCACTGCGATGCCGTGTCCATGGCCAATATGGCGCAGATCGTCAACGTGCTGCAGCCGCTGCTGCAAACCGAGGGTGACAGCGTGCGCGTCACACCGACGGGCGAGCTGTTCGCGCTGTATGCCGCGCATCGCGGCACGACCGCGCTGCGTGTGGCCATCGATGCCTGCCCTGCGCGCGACATGGCGGCCGGGCAAGGCGAGCCAGCCTGGAGCACCACATACCCCGCGGGCAGCCTGCCGTATCTGGGCGTCTCGGCGTCGCGCGGTGAGCAAGGCGCCACGCTGTTGCTTACCAATCGTCATCGCTCCGAAGCGTTGGAGGTGTCGATCGCCGGAATGCAGGCAGGCGCGAGCGCCGCAGTGCGCACACTTAGCGCGTCGTCGACCGAAGCGCTTGACGCCACACTGGCCGATTCCACAGCCCAAGACGCCTCGCGTTTGGTGTTGCCAGCCGCGTCGGTGACGCAAATAAAGGTCAAGACCTGAAAGGGCTTGACCTTTCTACATGTAGTCTTTGATGTTGTGCGCCGCGGCATAGGCTGCGGCCTCAGCCCGGTTGTTCACATGCAGCTTTGAGAACACCGAACTCACGTAATTGCGCACAGTGCCCTCGCCCAACACCAGCACATCGGCAATCTCGCGGTTGGTTTTGCCTTCGGCCAACAGCGCCAGCACTTTCAGCTCCTGTTCGGTCAGCAGCGAGAAGGCGCTCTCTTCGCGCCGCCGCGCCATCTCGCGCATGCGCGCGAACATGCGGCTGGTCGTGGTTGGATCGGCGGCGGCGTCGCCACGGCCGACTTCCTGGATCTTCTTGATCAGGTCGTCGCTGCCAAGCTGCTTGAGCACATAGCCGCTTGCGCCCGCCGCGATGCTCTCGAACAGAATATCGTCATCGCCGTAGCTTGTGAGCATGATCACGCGCACGTTGGGCGCCGCTGCCGTGATCTCCTTGCACGCCTCGATACCGCTCATGCCTCCCAGCCGCACATCCATCACCACCACATCCGGCCGGTGCGCCAGCGCCTTGCGCACCGCTTCCTGCCCGGTCGATGCTTCATCGACCACTTCAAAATCCGGGTAACGGCCCAGCATGGTCTTTAGGCCAATTCGAACGACCTCGTGATCATCCACCAACAGCAATCGTAGTTTTGACATGTGTTTTACCGCCGTACGACGAGCTTCACGACGGTGCCTTTGCCTGGCTCGCTGCCAATGTCGAATTCCGCTTGCAGCAGGCTTGCGCGTTCGCGCATGTTGAGCAGACCCTTGCCCATTTGCGCCGATCCGATCGTCCCCCGCCCATTATCCCTAATGTCCAGCTGAACAAACTGCGCCACGTCATCCACACAGCCGCCATAGTCGAGCGTGACTTGCGCGCGCGAAGCCGAGGCGTGCCGCGCGATGTTGCTCAGCGCTTCGCGCGCGATCTGATAAATGTGATAGCGCTGCTCGGGCGTGGTTTTAAAGTTGGCACACCCGGTTACCTGCCACTCGGTCGGGATGGCCGTGCGCAGCCGGAACTCGGTCACGATGTCGTAAAGCCCGCGCCCTAAATCTTCGTCGCCGGCCACGACGCGCCTCAAGTCATAGATGTAGCCGCGGATCTCCTGGGTGGTCTTGTTGAGCGCCGTCAGCACGTTGTCGAGCTGGCGTTTGGCGTGCGCGGCGTCGCGCTGCTCCTCGATGTTGCTCAACGCGTGGCGCGCGTCTTCGACCATCAAACCCGTCGCGAATATGTTTTGCAGTGTGCCGTCGTGCAGATCGCGGCTGATGCGCTCGCGCTCGGTGTTGAGCGCCTGCTGATTGTGCAACTGGTCGGCAATGCGGTCGGCCTCGATGCGAAACGCTTCCAGCGAGCGGAACATGTACCAAACGATGACCGCGCCAACCATGCTGCGGATAATGCCGATCGGAATGCCGGTCAGGTCAAACAGCGCTTCGGCGTTGACCGTGTTGGCCAGCGGAAACGGCGCGCGCGGCACGATTAGGCCTTCCACCAGCGCGTAAAACAAAAAACCGAAGCCGGCCACGCGCAAAACGTTCACCAGCCGCGGCGCCTGCAACGGTCCGATCAGGCGCTGTGCCTGCTGGCGCAGGCCAAACGCAACCAGCAGCGCCGACGGCGCGCACAGAAAATAGCGCAACAGTGCTTCCAGGGTGGCGTTGCCAATCGCATCCGTGCTGTTGGAAAGCAGCCGGTCGGTGATGATCAACGTGCCAAAGACCAGCAGCGCCACAGAGGCCACGGTTGGCGCCGACCAAGCCGGCACCGACGGCTCGCTCAAGCGCAACCCGAACCCCAACAGCGCTGAAAAACAGACCAGATGCGCGATCAGCTGCAGAAATCGCAGCGATTGAATCGTGGATGCGGGCAATAACCGCTCCTGGATGGGGATGAAGCTGTTGCCCCAGGTGGCCACCGCTTCAAGCACGCCCACCGCCGCCAGCCACGGCAGTGCGCGCGCCAGCTCCAGTCGGCTGCGTTGGAAGAACTGCAATCCCATGGTGACGCCCAACAGCAGAAAGACCTGGCCATGCACGAATTGCACGATCACGTCGTTGATTTGAAAGAACAGCTTGAGCTGGTCGAGCATGGGTAGAACAGCTATTCTAGCCATGCGGGCGCTGTACACTAGAATTTTGCGCGCATGTTGCCAAGTGCTAACCTCCTGATCATTCTCGCCCTTGTGCTGGCGGTGATCGGAGCGGCTTGCCTGGTGCGCGGCGTATCGGGTGCGCGGAGCGCGCGCGATGCGGCGTTCTACGGCACACGGCGGGAAGCGCGTTTGTCCTCCAACCGCTATCTGATGGTCGCCTTTGTCGCACTGGCGTTGTCGGCCGGCAGCTTTGTGATGCGCGGCGCGCTTCCGGACCTCACCGTTGAGCGCGTATGGGCCGTGATTATCGCGCGGGTCTATGCGCCCGCGCCGCTTCCCGAAGCGCCGCTGCCCACAGCCGTGACGCAGCCGGAAGCGACACGCGATCCAAGCCTGGCGCCAACGTCTGAAACAGGGCCGAAGCCCGCTGCGGGGACACAGATGCCGGAAGCCATCCCTTCGGCCACGCAAATGCCAACCGCCACACGCGCCGCCACACGTGCGGCGACCGCGTCCGCGCGCGTTGAGCAGCGCATGCAGTTGCACGCGCTTGCGTCTGGCATCTCGTCAACCGGCGAGCCGGTCGACGCTCGCACGCGCTTCGAATCGCGGACGCGCACCATCCACGTGTTTTTTACGTATCACGATGTGCCGCCCAGCGCGTCCATCCGCCACACTTGGTTTCACAACGGCGGCAGCGCCTATTTTGGCAATGACATGCTGGACCGCTTTGGCTCCGGTGTGGCCTCGATCTCCTGGACGCCCGATGGCGGCTTTGAGCCTGGTCTGTATGAGGTGCGCGTGTTGCTGGGCAATGTCCCGCAGTTTGTCGCCAACTTTGAAGTACGATGATCGAACAGTATCAATCCCCGTTTACCGCGCGCTATGGCAGCCCAGCGATGCGCGAAATCTGGAGCGAGCGCAACAAGCGCCGCCTGTGGCGCAGCCTGTGGGCGATGCTGGCCGATGCGCAGTGCGAGCTGGGCATCGTCACACGCGCGCAGGCCGACGATGTGGCTGCGCATGCGTCCGATGTGACCGAGGCGTCGGTCGCGCGCGCGCTGCAAATCGAGCATGAGATCAAGCACGACCTGATGGCCGAAGTGCGCGCTTTTGCCGAGCAGTGCACGGTGGGCGGCGGCATCATTCATCTCGGCGCCACGTCGATGGACATCGAAGACAATGCCGATGCGCTGCGTTTGCGCGAAGCGCTGGGCGTGCTGAGCAGCGGCGTGCGCGGCTTGATAGCCGCCTTTGCGGAGCAAGTGGAGCGGCATGCCGAACTGCCCGCCATGGCGTTTACCCACATTCAGCCGGCCGAACCGACAACCGTGGGCTATCGGCTGGCGCAATATCTGCAAGACTTGCTGCTGGACTGGGAGCAATTGCAGCGCGCGATGGCCGGCGTCAAGGGCAAAGGCTTCAAAGGCGCGGTTGGCACCAGCGCCTCGTATTTGGAGTTGACGGGCGGAACGGGCTCGGCGCCGGGCGTCACCGTCGAAGCGCTGATGGCGCGGCGCATCGGGCTGCCGTTTTTTGATGCGGCCACGCAGACCTATCCGCGTAAGCAGGATTGGCTGGTGATCAACGCTCTGGCCGGGCTGGCGCAGTCGCTCTACAAGTTCGCGTTCGATCTGCGCATTTTGCAGACGCCGCCGATCGGCGAATGGGCCGAGCCGTTTGGAGCAAAGCAGGTCGGCTCGAGCGCGATGCCGTTCAAGCGCAATCCGATCAACGCCGAAAAGATCGACTCGCTTGCGCGCTACATCGCGGCGCTGCCGCGCGTAATGTGGGACAACGCCGCGCATTCGCTGCTCGAGCGCACGCTCGACGACAGCGCCAACCGGCGCGTGGTGCTGAGCGAGGCATTTTTGGCGGCGGATGAAATCGTGCATGCGGCCACGCGCATCGTCAACGACTTGCGCGTCAATGAAAGCGCGGTGCGGCGCAACATGCGCACGTATGGGCCGTTTGCCGCAACCGAGCGCTTGCTGATGGCGCTGGTCAAGCGCGGCGCCGATCGGCAGGAGATGCACGAGCTGATCCGCGAGCACTCGCTGTCCGCCTGGGCCAAGCTGCAGGAAGGCGAGGCGAATCCATTGATTGAATCGTTGTGCGCCGACGCGCATGTGCGCCGCTATGTTGAAGCCGGCGAAGCGCGCGCGCTGCTCAATGCCGATGCGTATGTGGGCGACGCGCCGCAACGGGCACGCATCATCGCAAGCGCTGCGCGCGCGCTCTAAGAGGCAGTTCAATTCCCGGACAGCGCCGTGTGCGGAAAAGCAAGCCGCGCCAACGGCATCAACCATTGGCGCAGCTTGGCGGGTTTGCGGGTACGGCGAGTCTGGATCGCGGCGCAGAGCGCGCTAGTTGGCTGCGGCGAGCGCTTTTTCGATGTCGGCTTTTAACGCCTCGTACGATTGCGACCCATTGCGCGACGAAATGATGGTTCCGTCCGGCGCGGCGATCACAAACTGTGGCTGGCCGACAAACTTATATTTTGACTTGGCCTGATCGTTGGCCGCGTCGTCAACGTTTAGCGCCTGAAACTCGACTTTGCCTCTGAATTCTTCTTCGAGCCTACCCACGGTAGGCTTCATTGCCATGCAGCTTCCTCACCATGGCGCGTAAAAATCGATAAACACCGGCTTGGCCAGGATCTTTGCCCCGCCTTCCGGCGCAGCGGCTTCGGCCTTGATTTCAGTTTTGGGCGCCGCTGCCTGTTGGCTGGGCGCGCCGCATGCTGAAAGCAAGACGCCGGCGACTGCCAATGCAACTACGGTACGTTTCATGCTTGGGTTCCTCCGAAAGGGTGACTCTAGTGGGGAAAGATTACAGAACGGTGAACACGGTGGGCGGTAGGCGGTGAGCACTAAGCCGTATGCAGTAAGTTATTAACTGCATATTGCTTACTGCTCACTGCTCACTGTCCCCTGCCCACCGTCCAGCCGCTCATCGCAAGCTTCGCGCACACCGCAGGTGCGACAGCGCCCGGCCTGGTTGTGGCTGCGGGCGGCGTCGCCGGCCTCCGCATCGGCGCGCATATGCTCGAGTGTGCGCAACAGCGTGCTGCGCAGCTCGCGCGTGTACTGAATCACGAATTGCCGGTCGGAATATTGAATGATGCCGCGCGGAACTTTGACGCCCAGTTCTTCCTCGACCAGCAGGCAGTAGGCTGCCAGCTGCAACACATGCCCTTCGCGCGGCCGGGCCGGCGCGGCGCCGCTCTTGATTTCCACCGGCACGATCGCGTCGTTGTCGCGGATCAGATAGTCGGGTTTGCCGGTCAACTGATGCCGTTTGGAAAAGAGCGCCCGGTCGTTGCGCTGCCAGGCGCCGGTGTCGCTGTACACCACCTCGCCATCCGGCAGGCCGCTGTCTTTGCGCAGCCGCGCTGAGAACAGCCACAGCATCAACGCCAGCAGGATCAAGCCGATCGCAATTTCCATGAGCCAAAGTGCGTAACGAAGAGCGGCTCCAGTTTCAATGCCCCGAGCGTTTGAGCATGGCGGCGCGCATCTTCTACATCGAGATCAGGCGCCGCAGCCGCCGCCGCAACAGACCCAGCAGCATCCCGCCGCTGACAGCGCCAAACACCCCTCCAAACAGGCAAAACAGTCCGGGCAGAAACCAGTTCTCGAAAAACGTGTCGAGCTTGGCCTGCGACGGGTTGGCCGGATCGTACCGCACTGGCACGCGCTGCTCCAGCTCATAGGATGGCGGGTTGCTGCGCACATCGCTCTTGATTTCGAACGCTTGGCCGTCAGCTGTCTTAAAGCGAAAAACCGGGCGATACAGCGTCTCACCTTTGCTGTTTCGTTCGCGCAACAGATCCACGATGCCGCCTTCAGTGTGCACCATCCGGGCGCGCTCGTTCGTCACGCTCAGGGCAATGGCGGCGCCGATGCCGCCAAAGACCAGCGCCAGCACCCCGAATACCAGCAGCACGGCTTTCTCGGGCTGGCGCGCAACACGCTTGGTCTTCATGGTTCGCGGCGGTTAGCGCACATCCACGCTCCAGCCGCCGTCGATCCAGATCACCTGGCCGCGGATCATGCTGGCGTCGGACGAGCACAAAAACGCGATGACTTTGGCAACGTCTTCCGGTGTGACCAGGCGGCCGGCCGGCGTGCGATCGCGCCCAATCGAGAGCATCTTCTCGCGCTCGGGAAAGAAATCGAGCGCGTCGGTGGCGATGATGCCCGGCGACACCGCGTTGACCACGATATTGTGCGCGGACAGTTCCACGGCGCAATAGCGCGTGACGGCTTCAAGCGCCGCCTTTGACGCGCCGATCACCACGTAGTTGGGCAGCGTGCGCGCGCCGCCGATGCTGCTGACATTGACGATCGCCCCGCCGCCGCGCTTTTGCATGAGCGGAGCGGCTTTTTGCGCGGTGAACAACGCTGAGCGCGCGTTGATGTTCATCGTCCAATCCCAGCCCTTCACTTTTTGCTCCAGCACCGGCCGAATATAGCCGGATGCTGCATTGTTGATCAGGATATCCAGCCCGCCAAAGCCCTGTTCCACTTCGGCGAACAGCCGGTCGATGTCTTCAGGCGCGCCGACATCGGCCTGCACGATCAGCGCCTTGCGGCCAAGCGCTTCGATCTCGCGCGCGGTCTCTTCCGCCGCGCTGCGTTTGCGAAGATAGTTGATCACGATGTCGGCGCCCTGGCGGGCAAGGTGCAGCGCGGTGGCTTTGCCGATGCCGCGCCCGCTGCCCGTGATCAGCGCGATTTTGTTGGAAAAGTCGTATGTCATGAGGGATGCTGATCATTATCCAGCGCCGTTTAACCATCATGGTGAATCGCACTGCGACTGGCTGATCGCGGATGCAATTGTCGACGGTCATTCGGCCATAGTCAATGGCCGCAGCAACGCCGCCGGGAACTCCGCGATGCGTTCCGGTCCAAGCCGCTCCAGCTCGGCTTGCGCCGCCTGCGCGTCGGCGCGCAGCCGCGCGATGTCGATGCCGCGGCACACATCCGGCAGCACAGCCAGATATTGCCAGGCGCGCTGGAAAATCTTGCGCGCGCCGTCGTAGTGGCCGCGTTGAATCTGCAGATAGGCCACGCCCACTTGCAGGATGCCTTGATAGAGTTGCCGGATCGGACCGGGCTCGGCGCGCCAGAGCGTCTCAAAAGTTTCGTGCTGTTCAAAGAATTCGCCCGCGTTGAACTGCGCGATGGCTGCGCGCGCTAGCTCCGGCAACGGCTCGCGCGCCGCAGCGGCAAGGGCACCGCTGTCATCCGGGCGCGCATGGCGCTCGAACTGCGCGGCCAGCGCAGGGACAGCGGCAACTTCATTGACCACCGCATCGGCACCGACGAGCTGGGCGCGCTGCAACAACTCCGCAGTCGCCGGGCCAAGCGCCAGAATGGGAATCTTGCGCGTGGCGGGGCTCGTCTTGGCTGCCAGCACAAAACGCTCCCAGTCATTCGGTGGCGCGTTCAGCCCAATGATGATCAACGCCGGCTGCAGCGCAGCCAAAAATGCCACCGCATCAACGCGCTCGGCGTCACTTGCGAAGTGCGCGTTGAAACCGCCTTGGCGCGCCCCATCCGACACCGTTTGAAACAGCCCGGCATCGGAAAGCACGACAATCGTTCGGCCCACGCGACGATTGTAGACCGCCGTCGTTACAAACTGGCCGAACGCACGCGCGGCGCCAAAATGCGCAGCGGCGCCAGGCTCTTTCGCCAGCGCGTCGAATTGGCTTCTGCAAGCACTTCGCCAAATGCGGTGAGCACGTCCGGGCTTCGAGCGGCAAGAATGGATGGATTGCGCCAGATCAGCGCGATGCCGTTGACATCGCCAAGCCACGATAAATCACAGAATGTGTCCAGCAGCGCATCCCAGTTGAACCCGAAGTAACCCGGGAACTGGCCGGCTTGGTAGAACGCGTGGAGAAGCGTGTCCTTGTCAAAAATCGGCGCGCGATCGACCACGGACACAAACCAGCCGGCCTGCCGCAGCGCATTGCGCAAACCTAGGTCGACCAGCGTCTGCTTGTCGGTGTCCACCATCGGGTTTGAGTCCAGCGCTTCGCAGAATGCGATCACTGTCCGGTAGTCTTTGTCTGTGTTGCGTTGAGCCATGTTTCCAGCCGAATCCCCGCCTGCCATTTATCGAATCCGCACAAACGTCTGATAGTGGTCAGGCGTGTAATACACCTCGCCCTCGCGCCCGGTGATCAGTCTTTGCGGCCCAACTTCACGCAGCCCGGGCGTGCGGATCACCCACTCGGTGTAATAGTTGCGCGCTTTGCGCGGCAACAAACCCTCCCGATTGCCGAAAGCTGATCCATCATTGGGATGGCGGTCGCGTTTGCCCGCCTCGATGCGCGCGAGCACCGGCGCCAAATCGATATCGCCCTCGTAGGCGATAGATCCGTCCAGCGCGTATATGCGCTGGTTGGGCACGATCAACGATTCAACCGGCGGCGCTTCCGCCGTCGCGCTGGCGCGTGCTTTGGGCCGCGGTGTGCGTGTGGCGCGCGGCGCGCGCGTGGCTGTCGCGACGACGATCTCAGCCTGTGCGTCGTCGCCCGGGTTTTCAAGCGCAGCGGCGGCCTTCTCATCCGCTGCAGACAGCACCTCGCTGTTGGCGGCCTCCTGCGTGACGGCGCCTGCCACAGCGGTGAGGCGCGCCAAGCTGGCGTTTTGCTGATCAAGCGCGGATTGTCGACCGGCATTGAAAAGCCCGTAACCGATTGCGATCAGGACAACAAGACCGGCTACCAGCACAAACAGCTGGCTGGAGCTCCCGAAGCGCGCTCGCATAAAAGCCTAGCGGCCGAGCAGACGCTGGCGCAGGTTCCAGCGCGGTTGGGCACGGAACTGAATCGGCAACGGCGGCGGCTCGTAGTTTGGCGCGAGATACGCCAGCTTGGTTGTCATTTTGGCCGGAGCAAATCCAAACACGCGGTGAACCGCGCTCGTTTCAGTGGTGCGGTTGTATGAGAGCGCGTCCATTTCGTCCTGTTGCAGCGCGCCGCGAATGCGTTCGAACATGCCGAAGACCTGGCGCGTCAGCGTGGTAGGCACGCGCATGAGCCGGCGCTGTTTGCCGGTGGCTTTGAGCGTCGTGAGCGCAATGTCGTTGAGTGTGAGCGACTGCGGCCCGCCGATCGGCACCACTTGCCGGAAGGTCTGGCGCAAGTTCAAGCAACGATCGACGCAGGCGGCCACATCGCCGACCCAGATCGGCTGCAGCTTGGTATCGCCGCCATGCGGCACCGGCATCACAAACGGCATGGCTTTGGCCATCCCGCTGATCCATGCGGTGAGCCAGTCGCCTTCGCCATAGACGGCGGCGGATTTGAGCACGGTGAAATTGACGCCGCTGGAGCGCACGATGTCTTCGGCTTTGCCGAGCGAGCGCAGCATCGCATACGGCGAGCGGCCTTCGGCTCCCAGGCAGCCCACTGTGATGAGGCGGTTGACGCCGTTGTGCTTCATCGCGTCGATCACATTGCGCATGCCGGTGATGTGCACATCTTCAAACGAGTCATCAAGTGATTCACGCCGGATCGAGGCCAGATTGATCACGGTATGCACGCCGTCTTCGGCCATGGCTTGCCGCAGCGATTCCGGATTGCGCACATCGCCGCCGCAGATGGCTACGCGCCGCGGGACAAGATGCCACTCACCCCAGTGCCACAGGCACTTGACTTGATGACCCGATGTGACCAGTCGATCCACAACGGCCCGCCCGATGCAGCCGGTCGGTCCAATAACCAATATCATGAGCTAAAGTGACGAAAACGCGACAGTGAAAGCGGCCACGACAAACATCGCTTGAACAGCGACGCTGCCGCCCCACAACAAATAGGCCAGCAATCTCTCTCTGCGAACATATAGTAGAACGCCCAAACCGGCGCTTGCCATCAGCAGGATCAGACCGACGATAGCCGGCGTGAACATCTGCGTTCGAGAGCCGAGCCGGTCCGCAACCCCGATGGCGTTGAAATGCAATGGCACCTGGGCGGGAGCAGAGGGGTATCGAGCCAAGCTCACCCCGAACACCCCCAAGTTTAACGCAAAAGCAGCAATTAGCAGCACGTGTGCCACACGATCGCGCCAAAAGGCCCATTCCAGAAAAGCCGGCCCGTTTTGCGAAAATTGCACCGGTTGGGTGGGTTGCATCTCAAAACGCGCTTTGAAAGCGTCTAGAAAAGCCTCGGTATCGTATGGTGACACCACAAAGTTGCGATCCGGCGTCACCACGACGATCTGATTGGCCACGGGCTGGGTCGCGTAGAACTCAAGTGCGCCCAAGGCTGGATGCCGGCCGGCGCCGCGCCACCAGCCTGCCAGGGGAAAGCGTCGCAACTGCAGCCCATCGGCCAGCTCATCGGCAGGAAAGACGCGTTGAATGTCACCCATCGGCACGATCACACGGCTCGCGCCCCAGCGCACCACAAAGGCATTGCGGTCAATGGCGTAGCTTGAGCGCAAATAGCCATACAACGCATTGCCCAGCCAGCCGCTCAATCCAAGCAAGCTAAGGGCCAGCAGCACAAAAAGAAAGGTCAGCCCAGAGATCGGTAGCAGCGCCGACGCAATGATTGCCGCAATCGCCCCGCCAATCGCCGCCGCGATGGCGATAACGCCGGAGGTAAACGGCAGGCGCGAATCGGTATCGAAGACACTCATGTGCGGTTGGCGGTCGGAGCGGTGAGCGGTGAACGGTAAGCGGTATGCGGTGAGGCGGTAAGCAGTTTACCGCGTCTGGCTGATTGCTTCACGCCCCATCGCCCAACGCTCACTGCTTACTGCTTACCGATCACCGCCCCACAGCCCATCGGCACACCGCACTACCGCCCGCCATCCACCTGCAACACTTGGCCGGTGATCCAGGCCGCGTAGTCGGATGCAAAAAAGAGCACGGCGTGGGCAATGTCATCCGGGCTGCCGAGGCGCTTGAGCGCGATGCCTTCGACCAGTTCGCGCTGCCCGGCTTCGCCATAAGCCTGCCATTGCCGTTCGCTGTTTGGATTGCTGCGCACAAATCCCGGCGCAAGGTTGTTGACCGTGACGCCAAACGGCCCCAGCTCATGCGCGAGCTGGCGCGTCAATCCGATTTGAGCGGCTTTGGCCGACGCATAGGCTTGAATCCCGGTCAAGCTGATGCCGAGCCCGGCGCCGCTGCTGATGTTGATGATGCGCCCGCTGCGCGCGGCTTTCATGCCCGGCGCCACGGCTTGCGCAAAGTAAAACGCCGCGCTGACGTTGACATCGAAGATCGATTGCCACTGCTGCGCGCTGACGCGTTCCAGCGGCTGGCCGGCCTGGCCCAGTACCCCGCCGGCGTTGTTGACAAGAACATCCACGCGCCGCGCGCCGGCGAACTCATGCACGGCGTCACGCTGGGTCACATCGACTACTGCGACCTCGCAGCTGCCACCCGCCTGCTCGCACAGCGCTTTGGTCTCGGCCAGTTCGTCGCCGAGCAGATCGCAGCTAAGCACCTGTGCGCCGCGCGCCGAAAAGGCCAGCGCGATTGCGCGTCCAAAGCCGTGCGCGGCGCCGGTCACCAGGACGGTCTTTCCGCTGAAGTGAATGTTCATGCCATGTCCCAATCGTGCTCGAGCAATGCGCGCGTTTCATCGATGGCGACGCGCCATATCGCGTTCATTTCGTCATCCGAACGTTGATAGACGCCGGCGAAGTTGCCGTCGCCCAGGAGCTTTCGCATTTCGGATGCGCTGAGCTTGCGCGCGTTTGGGAGCGGCGGCTTCTGCCCTCCCGGCATCGCCACGCCAGCCAGCCGCGTCCACGGAAAATTTTCCATCCACGACGCATGCGACGCGACCGGATCGGTGGCCATGACCTTGGCCCAGGTATGCGGCGCGTTCCACCAGTTGTGAAATTTTATGGCCACGCCGGGATGGGCGTTCATCCATTCTTCGGCGTAGGCGCCGGCCGGCGAGTTGCCGCCATGGCCGTTGACAATCAGGATGCGCTTGAAGCCATGCCGGGCGATTGAGTCCAGCACATCGCCCACCACAGACAAATAGGTGCTGACACGCAACGAGACGGTGCCTGGGTAATCCAGAAAATACGGCGTGACGCCATAAGGCAGGGCCGGAAACACAGGAATGCCAAACGGCTCCGCGCTGTCGAGCGCAAGTTTTTCCGCCAGGATCGAATCGACGCTCAGGCTGAGATAAGCGTGTTGTTCGGTGCTGCCCAGCGGCAGCACGCAACGATCATCGTTTCGCAAAAACGCTTCGACCATCGGCCAGTTCATTTCGGAGAGTCGCATGCGGTGACTATACGCCGTGTTGAATATCCTTATCTTTCTGATCGGCGATTCCGTGGTCGCAGCCGTGGTCGTGGCACGTGGTAGGTGACCGTAGCACGTGGGAGGCAGCAGGTGGCTGTGGTCGTGGCTGTGGTCGTAGCCGTG
>JANMNW010000172.1:0-3179 GCA_031368515.1 Chloroflexota bacterium | reverse complement strand
CCGCCCCCAATGAGGTCCGATCAACGCGCCACAGCGGAAGGCATTCTGTTCACCGATCAGTATCAGCTGACGATGTCGCAGCTGTATTTTCGCATGGGTTTGCATGAGCGTCGCGCGCATTTCGATCACTTTTTTCGAAAGACGCCCGATTACGGTTCGCACAAAGCCGGCTATTGCATCAACGCCGGCCTGGAATGGCTGATCGACTGGATGCACGAGGCGCGCTTCCGCGATGAAGACATCGCGCATTTGCGCAGCCAGAAAACATCGACCGGCGCGCGCATTTTTGCCGATGATTTTCTGGCATGGCTGCGCAGCAACGGCGGGTTTGACGCGATCACCCTGCGCGCCATTCCAGAAGGCCGCGTGGTGCATCCCAACACTCCGCTGACCGTGGTCGAGGGACCGATGGTTCAGGCGCAACTGCTTGAAACGGCGCTGCTCAATCATTTGAACTATCAGACGCTGGTGGCGACCAAGGCCGCGCGCATTCGCGAGAGCAGCCAGGGGCGGCTGGTGCTCGAGTTCGGATTGCGGCGCGGGCAGGATCGCGCCGCCAACGCCGGCACGCGCGCGGCGTTGATCGGCGGCGCCGATTTCAGCTCAAACGTCGGCATGTCGCATGTGCTGGGCTTCCAGCCGCGCGGCACGCACGCGCACAGCATGGTGCAAGCGTTCATGGCGCTAGGGGAAGGCGAGCTTGGCGCCTTTCGTGCCTATGCCGATGTGTATCCGGATGACTGTTTGCTGCTGGTCGACACCGTTGATGTACTGCAAAGCGGGCTGCCCAATGCGATCAAGGTTTTTGAAGAGATCAGGCGCAAGGGTCATCGCCCGGTGGGGGTGCGCTTGGATTCGGGCGACCTGGCTTATCTCAGCATCCAGGCTGCAAAAATGCTGGATGCCGCCGGCTTCCCGGAAACGTCCATTGTGCTTTCGAATCAGCTCGATGAACTGGTGATCTGGCAGATCATCACCCAGATCAAGGAAGAGTCGGCGCGTGACGGCGTGGAAGCCGATGCGTTGCTCAAACGGCTGGTGTATGGCGTCGGCACAAACTTGATTACTTCGGAAGGCCACCCCGCGCTGGACGGCGTCTACAAGCTCGTCTCACTGCACGACGGCCGCGCCTGGCAACCCGCGATCAAGATTTCCGAGACACCCGAGAAGACAATCATCCCCGGCAACAAACGCGTGTGGCGTTTATATGACAAACGTGAGAAGGCCGTCGCCGATCTGGTGGCGCTTGAGGATGAAGACCCGCGCGCGCAGCGGCAATTGGCGCTGCGGCATCCGACAGAAGACACGCAGCAACGCGCGATGCCGGTGAGTGACTTGTCGCACATAGAGGCGTTGCTTGTGGATGTCCTGCGGGATGGCCGCCTGGTCTATGACATGCCCGACATCGAAACCATGCGCCGCATGCGCAATGCCGATCTCGCCCATCTTGATCTGGGCGTCAAGCGCCTGATCAACCCGCACACGTATCATGTGTCGCTGTCGCAATCGCTATGGCAATTGCGGGCCGACCTGGTGGCGCATGCGGGTCGCGCGGTGTAGCGCGCAGCCTGACGCTATTGCAGCGCGAACCCCTGCTCACGCAACACCTCGCGCAGCTCAACGCGGATCGGATCGGTGACGCGGCGAGCGGCGTGCTCGAGCCAGCCGTAATCTTCCATTTCGCCGGGTTTTCCGGGAACTGGAATCTGCCGGTTGTCATAGATGCCGGTGGCGGCCATGGCGCGGTCGTAGGCGCGCAGTACCTCATCCTCGTGATCGCGGCTATAGCTTTCCCAGTGCAGCACGGCTGGCAGCGGCAGGCGCGGTCGCAGCATCGGCTCGGCATCCGGGTGGCCCAACGTCATGCCGGCGATGGGGAACATCAACTTCGGCAGCTTGAGCAGCTTGATCACGTCGCGCGGCCTGTTGCGGATCGCGCCGATGTAGCACATGCCCAGCCCGAGCGACTCGGTGGCAATGGCGGCGTTTTGCATGACCAGCGCCGCATCCACCGCGGCGACAAGAAAGTTCTCCACATAGTCGTGCACGTGCGGCAACCCGCGCAGCTGGCACGCCCGCTCGATCTTGCTGAGATCGGCGCACCAGGCGATGAAGACCGGCGCCTGCTTGATGTGTTCCTGATTGCCGCAAATCCGGGACATTTCCGCGCGTGTGGCTGCATCGGACACGGCGATGGCGCTATACACCTGCATGTTTGACGAGGTCGATGCGCGTTGTCCGGCTGCGACGATGGCTTCGACGATTTCACGCGCGATTGGGTCGGGCTTGTAGCGGCGGATGGAGCGATGGCTATGCAAAAGATTGAACGTGGGATTCATGGGGATGACTTTACTTGACTCTCCCCCCGGAGGAGGCTTTACACTGTCTGGCGAGCATGTTCAAGATCGGCGATTTCGCAAAGATGACACAGGTGTCGGTGAAAGCGCTGCGCTACTACGATGAGATTGGCTTGTTCAGACCAGCGCACATTGACACGTTTACAGAATACCGCTACTACTCGGCCGACCATCTGCCCCGCCCGAACCGCATCATTGCGCTAAAGGACCTGGGATTGTCGTTGGAACAGGTGGCGCATGTGCTGCGCGATGGCGTGACGGCGGAACAAATCCGCGGCATGCTCAAGCTAAAGCGCAGTGAACTGGAAACGCAGGCGCGCGAGGTGCGCGAGCAACTAGCCCGTGTGGACGCGCGCATTCAGCTGATTGAAACGGAGGGTCATATGTCCACGATTGATGTTGTGATAAAGAAAGTCGATCCAATCTGGGTCGTTGCGGCCGAGGCCCATGTGCCGAACTACGAGAATTTGAGCCCGGTGTTCGACAGGTTGTTTGGCGCGTCGTGCGGCCATGCCGCGCGAGTGTCCCGGATAACTGGGCCAACGATTGCGCTCTATTTTGACGACGGCTCCGGCCAGGACATTCGCGTCGAAGCGGCCGCGCCCATCGCTGGCCCGGCGCCGGCAGGCGACGGCCTCAAAGTGTATGAACTCCCCGGCGTGCCGGCCATGGCGTGCCTGATTCACAAAGGCCCGTTTGATACCCTCAAGCAGAGCTATCAGGACATCATTCGCTGGATCGAATCGAGCGGCTATCGCGTATGCGGTCCGGCGCGCGAGGTGTATGTGGACATGAACGGCGTGCCATCCGGGTGGATCACGG
>JANMNW010000167.1:0-9314 GCA_031368515.1 Chloroflexota bacterium | reverse complement strand
CCTGGCAAGCGGCGGCGTGCATCGTTTTGCCACAGTCAACCCGGAGTTTGTCGCCACCGCGCGGCGCGATCCTGAGTTTGCGCAGGTGCTGGAAAGCAGCGCGCTCAACCTTCCCGACGGAGTGGGCATCACGCTGGCCGCCCGACTGCGCGGCCGGCCGCAGCCAGAGCGCGTCACAGGCGTCGAGCTGACGCAGCGCCTTTGCGCGCGCGCGGCTGCGCGGGGCTGGCGCGTGTTTTTTCTCGGCGCGGCCGAGGGAGTGGCGGCCCGCGCCGGCCTGCTTCTCCAAGTACGCCATCCCGGTTTGATCATCGCCGGCGCGCATGCCGGTTCACCGCGCGCGGAAGACGCGGCGGATATCACCGCCCGCGTGCGCGCCGCGCAGCCGCATCTTTTGTTTGTCGCATATGGCGCGCCGGCGCAGGATCTGTGGCTGGCGCGCCACCTGGACGCTTGCGTGACCAAGCCGGCGCCGCAGCACGGCCTGATCGGCATGGGGGTAGGCGGCACCTTCGACTATCTGGCGGGCGTGCGGCCGTTTGCGCCGGCGTGGGTGCGTCGGGCGGGCTTTGAATGGCTGTATCGCCTGATCCGGCAGCCGCAGCGCTGGCGGCGGCAGCTTGATCTGCTGCGATTTGCATGGTGGGTGCTGCGCGAGGGGCGATAATCACGGCAGGTATGGAAAGGTCCGAGACGCGCAAACAGATGCCGCTCACGCCGCAAGACCTCTGGCAAAAACTGCGCGAAGACAAGATCTTCGCCAATTTCACGCCAGAGGAATTTAGCGCCATGATGTCGCTTCTGCAGATCGAATCCGTGCCGGATGGGACGATTCTGCTTTCCCAAAACGGCAACGATCCAAACCTGTATGTCATCAGGCGCGGACGTGTGGCGATCCGCGCCGCGGTCCCTGGCGGCATCGACCCGATCTCCGAATGGCGCTACCCCGGCCACCTGCTCAATGTCACCTCATTCCTCACCGGCAAGCTCAACGACTTCACGGTCGAAGCGGCCGACGATCTTGAAGTGTGGGTGCTTCCAGGCAACGACTTTCGGGCGATGAAAGCGGACTGGGCCGGGCTTGAGGAAAAAATAGTCTATCCGGACGATGCCAAAGCGTTCATCACCGCAACCAAGCTGTTTGACGATCAACGTCCGGGCGAGCGTGTGCTCTGGCAAAGCAAAAAGCACTGGTGGGTCTTTGTGGGCAACGCCGGGCTGGCCTGGCTGACCTTCATTGTGCTGGCCGCGCTGTCGTTGATCGGCTGGCAATGGGCCATTCTGGGCATTTTTCTGCAGTCGACAATCGGCACGTTTTTGTGGACAGGCGCTTTGGTCATCGCCGTGTTGATGGCGGTCTGGCATTTTGTCGATTGGCAAAACGACTACTACGTTGTGACCGATCAGCGCGTGATTCACCGCGAACGCGTGTTTCTGGTGTATGACCAGCAGGACGAATGCCCGGTGGGCAAGGTGCAAAACGTCAACGTGCGCCGCACGAGCTGGGTGTCCTCGATTTTCGATCTTGGCGATGTGACGATCGAGACGCAGGGCGCGCGCGGCAACGTCGAATTTCGCTGGGTGCACACGCCGGACGCGGCGGCCAAAGCGATCCTCAATCAAGCCTCGCAGGCGCGCGTGGTCAACCAGGCCACCGAGCGCATCAAGATCCGCACCACCATCCGCCGTGAAATGCGCATGTCGGCCGGCGAGCACGTGCCCCGCACGGACACGACCTATAAACCCAAACGCGAATCCGCGCCGCACAGCCTGCCCTTCTCAAAGCGTTTGCGCGCGGGCCTGGTCAAAGTGCGCTATGCTTTTTTGCCGGCCATGCGCGAAGTGCAGGGCAACGACATCGTCTATCACAAGCATTGGCTGCAGCTGCTTCAATCGACCGTCTTACCGCTGGCCAACCTGCTGCTCTACAGCATCGGGTTGATCGCCCTGCCCTTTGTCAGCATGGACCTGGCGCTGCTGGCCTTTCGCAGCCTGCTGGTCATTCCGGTGATCGCCCTCGGCCTGGTCTTGCTGGCCTGGCTGATCTGGTGCTATGAAGATTGGCGCAACGACACCTATATTCTCAAGCTCGACCGGGTGATCGATTCCGATCGCTCTCCTTTCGGGTTGATGGGCACGCAGCAAAAAACCGCCGGCATGGGCAACATTCAAAACGTGGCCTACACCACGCGCGGCGTGCTGGACACCGTTTTCAACATCGGCGATGTGGCCGTCCAGACCGGCGGCGCGGATGGCGAGCTGGTCTTTGAACGCGTTTGGAACCCGCGCCGCGTGCAGCGTGATATCGTCGACCGCCTGGAAGTTTTTCAAAATGCGCAACGCGAGTTTCAAGCCGAGGCGCGCCGGCGCGAAATCGCCGAATGGCTGGGCATCTACGACGAGCTCGCGCGCATGCACGACCGCAAGAAACTTGGTTAGCAGTTTGCCCCAGGTCCCATGTGCGAGAACGCATTCTCGAAACTCGGGACTGGGACTCGGGACTCTTCAATGGTTCGAAACATTCGAAAAATCGGCGATCCGGTGCTGCGCAAAAAGGCAGTCAAGATCGACAAAATCTCGCGCGAGACGCACAAGCTGATCGCAGACATGTTGGAAACGATGCGAGCGGCCCATGGCCTGGGACTGGCCGCGCCGCAGGTGGGCGTCGCCCAACGATTGGCGGTTGTGGAAATCAGCGAGCCAGACGGCGAAGGCAACCCGCGCACCAAGACCTTTGTGCTGATCAATCCGGAAGTGGTGAAGTCGTCGGAAGAAACGTGGGAGAACCCCGAAGGATGCCTGTCAATTCCGGGCTGGCGCGGCGTGGTGCAGCGGCCGTCGAAAATCACCGTGAAGGCGCTCGATCGCGACGGCAACCGTGTCAAGTTTGACGCCGAAGGCATGCTGGCGCGCGCAATTCAGCACGAGGTTGACCACCTCGACGGCGTCCTCTACATCGACAAGCTGGTCGCGCCGGATCGCGTCTGGCAGGTTGACGAAGACGGCGCAGGCGACGCCGAATAGCCGCAACGCCGGCCCCCGAAGCAGACTGATCTAACATAGTCCACATGCACCTCAGCGTACACACCCACGCCGACGCTTTTGACGCGCTCGCGGCCGACTGGCATGCGCTGCTCAAAGCAGCGCCGTTCAACACCGTTTTCTACACGCCGCTATGGCAGCGTTTGACATGGGATGAATTTGGCGCGGGCCAGCTATGCATCGTGACAGTGCGCGACACCGCCGGCGCGCTGATCGGCGTGGCGCCGCTGGCGTTCCACGAGGGCGGGGTTGGTTTCGCCGCATACAAGGAAATATCGGACTATCTCGACATCGTTGTGGCGGCCGGCCGCGAGGCCGAGATCTATCAAGCATTGGCCGGCTGGCTCACCAGCGCCGAGGCGCCCGCCTGGACCACGCTCAGCCTGACCAATGTGATTGAAAGCTCCGGCTTGTTCGGCGCATTTGCCGATGCGTTGCGGGCGAGCGGCTGCCAGATCGAGACTCCGGCCGAGGATGTTTGCCCGGTGATCGCGCTGCCCGCCAGTTTCGACGCCTACCTCGAATCACTCGACGGCAAAGAACGCCGCGAATTGCAGCGCAAATTGCGCCGCGCCAGCGAAGAGAGCGGCGTGGTGCATGCCACCGATGCGTCCGCGCTGGATCGCGATATCGACGATTTTTTGACGCTGATGAAGGCGTCGATGACCACCAAGAGCGACTTTATGACGCCGCGCATGGAGACGTTTTTTCACAAGATGGCGCGCGCCATGCGCGATGCCGGCTGGCTGCAGCTGTCTTTTCTTGAAGTGGGCGACGAGGCGCCTCGCACACGCGCCGCGGCCTATGTCAATTTCATCTACAACAACACGGTGCTGGTCTACAACTCCGGGCTTGACCCGATGAAGTTCGCTCATCTGAGCCCGGGGCAGGTGCTCATCGCGCGGCTTATCGAGCAGGCCATTGCCGAGAAACGCAGCGCGTTTGACTTTCTGCAGGGCAACGAGAGCTACAAATACAAGCTGGGCGGCAAGGACGTCAAGCTTAAGACGCTCGTTGCGCGGCGCTAGAACTCATCCTGAAAATGTGGGTCCCACGTTTTTCGCCAACGTTTCAGGTGTGCAAGCAAGGTGGAGTCCAAATTTTAGGATGAGTTCTAGTCTTAGCGTCTGACTACGGGCGCGGCCATTTTGGATGCGTTCTAGCGCGGCGTGTAATCGTCGCCCAACACAATCAGCACATCCACCGCGCTTTGCGGATCGGCAGAGCTAAGCACCGCCACGGCCGGCAAGCCCAGATCGCGCGCGACCTGCTCGGCAAAGCGGCGTTTGCCTTTGCGATCAAAGATCAGCGTGCGCGCGGCCGTCTGCGGCGCATCACCCACTTCGGCGACGCGATAGCCTTTGGCTTCCAGCGCGGCTTTTGCGCCTGCCGCCAGACCGCGCGTCTGCGTGCCGTTCTGAACGCCGAGCACGCCTGTCTCGGGCGTGGCGGCCGCGCTGGTGGGGTTGAACAACTGCTCGCGCAATTCGCGCAAACGATCGCGAATCGGAATGACCACGCTGCCGCCGCCGGGCGTGGTCCAGGGTTGCACCGCGGTTTCATCGATCGCCACCCGCGCGATTTTTTCCGGCGGAATGTCTTTGGCCAGCAGCGCCAGCTGCACCAGCTCCACATGCGTCAGATCCGTGACGATGGATTCGTTCAGCGTCTGCAAAATCGCCGGCGCGTTGGGCAGCACTTTGGTCACGGCATCGCTGCCCACAAACTTTTCGCGCAGCGCCATAATCACCTGCTGCTGCCGGCGGATGCGGTAAAAATCGCTGTCGCCATGGCGCGTGCGCGCATATTTCAAGGCAGTCGCGCCGTCGAGCGTGTGCCAGCCGGCGGCCAGCTTGAAGGGATCGTAGCCGTAACTTTCGTTGGGATACAGCGGATCGTCGATATCGCGTTCGTTGTAGATTTCGATGCCGCCGACGAGGTCGATCAACGTGATCAAGGCGGTAAAGTTCACGCGAATGTAGTGCTGAACCGGAATGCCGAAGTTGTATTCGACCGTGCGCATGGCATAGGCCGGGCCGCCATACACATGCGCGGTGTTAATGCGGTCCTGGCCGCGATCGGGCAACGGCACATACAAGTCGCGGGGAATGCTCAACATGCCGGCAGTTTTTGCGCGCGGGTCGAGCGTGAGCACCATCATCGTGTCGGTGCGCGTGGTGCGCGGATCTTCATTTGGCCGCTGGTCAATGCCGAGCAGCAGCACAGTCACGCGATCGGTGCCGCTCCATGACGCCACCTCGGACATCACCAATGGCGGCAATGGCGTTCCGAGTTGCGCCCGCACGCGCTGCGCCGCGGGGCGCGCGATTTGCGCCAACACCAGCACCACGATGGACAACACCGCCAGCGCCACGCCAATCACGGTAATGACGATGTAGGCGTTCGGGTTTCTGCGGGGCTTTAACATTGACAATGGCCTGTTGACGATTGTCCTTTGAGCACGGCAACAAGAGTCACCGGCCTCAAACCGGCGGCCACGGCACACTGCGTTCGTAGCGGTTGGGGCTGGGAAATTGCTTGATTTTCAGGATGCCATCGATGCGTTTTCAAGCGCGGCGATCTCATCGGCGTCGAGCAGCTGGCGCATCGCCCGGCCCAGAATCTGATCCGGCGCCATCTGCGCACGCAATCCGCGCATTTGCGCCAGCATCGGCTCGCAGATGGGTTCGCTGGCAAATTCCCAGATCACGGTGCGCAGCTTGTAATCGGCGTTAAAGCAAATGCCGTGGTCGATGGCCCAGACATGGCCGTCGTTGCCGCGCAAACAATGGCCGCTTTTGCGATCGGCGTTGTTGGTGACCAGGTCGAACAGACAGATGCGCTGCAGCTGCTCGCGGAAGGCGGGGTCTTCCTTGAAGGTGAAATAGTGATCGTTGGGGTCGTTTTCGACAAACAATTGCACCGAGCCGAAGCCGTGTTCGCCGTCGCGCAACACGGTGGGTGGAATCAGCCGCCAGCCCAGCGCTTCGCTCACCAGATAGGCGGCGTATTCGCGCAAGCACAACGTGCCTGAGGGAAAGTCCCACAGCGGCGATTCGCCGCGGCGCGGCTTATAGACCGCCATCACGCCCTCGTCCGGCCGTTCGCGTTTGCGCCGTCCTTTTTCAACCGGCGCGCCAATCTGCGCCAAAAATGTGTAGTTTGATCCCCAGGGCATCACGCCCAGCAGCGCCATCGTGCCGTCAGTCAGCAGTTCAAGAAGCTGGTCAAGAGGCAGCGTGTCGGCCATGCGCATTCAAGCAAACACCAATTCGTCGGCATGGCCGTTGCGGCGCGGGCAGAAGCCCTGCACGTTGCCGTCGGCGTCCATCGGCTTGCCGCATAGCTGGCATATCGGCCGGCCGCGCACCACCACTTCCATGGTGTGATTGGCCAGCGCGTCGATTTGCGCGCGCGTGCAGAAGAAGCGCACGATCGAGCCTTCGCTCTCGTCGATGTCCTCAGCCAGCAGCTCGCTGCAGACGATGACTATCAAGTCGCGATTTTCGTCGTAGCCAAGCCGCATCCCGCCGACGCGAAAATCCGGGGAGATCGGCTCGACAAGATCAATGTTGGCCACGTTCTACATGTACTTGGCGCCGGCTGGAAATATTACTTTCAGCTCTACCAGAAATTGCAGCAGCGCTTCGGCCAGCGCGCGCGCGGTTTCCTTCTCGCAAATCAACGTGACGATCTGAGCGCCGCGGCGGCCCTGGATGTAAAACGTGCGCTGGCCGGGCTGGCCGATGGCATTGATGGTGATGCGAGACACAGGGTTGAGTTCGACTTGCTGACCGGGCATGTAAAAGATTCTACCCGCCTCAACTTTGTGCGACAATGCCATTCAGCATTCATTCATTCATCCGATTTATTCTGGGTGCTCGCATTCGTGAATTCATTCCGCATTTATCCCAACTTCCGTGAAAAAGAACCCATCCATCTGGTTGGGGTTGAGGGTCATCGGCGCCGTCGTCTTCGGACTGATTGGCTGGTCGCTGGCTGACCTCTTTCCCTATGCCATCCTGCCTTCTCCCCTAAACAACCCGCTAGCCGCCCGGCTGATCTTCTCGATCGTGCTGGGCGTTGCCGGCATCTTTCTGGTTCCCTTAGTTTCGGTTCGCCCGATGCTGAATGTGATCGAGCGCATCCGCCATGTCAGCGCAATCCAAATCATCGCCAATTTCGTCGGTCTGGCCGCCGGCCTGTTGCTGGCCGCGCTGCTGGGCGTGCCGCTGGCCGATCTGCCCTCGCCATTCGGCTCAGTGCTGCCATTTGTCGGCGCCGTGGTTTTGGGCGGGTTGGGCCTGGCCATCATGAGCCTGCGCTATCGCGAAATTTTCAGGCTTCTCAACATCAAGCTGCGCGAAGGCAAGGCGGACGATGCGCATGCCTCCGGTGAATCGCTGCTGCTCGACACCAGCGTCATCATCGACGGGCGGGTGGCCGACATCGCCGCAGCCGGCTTCTTGCGCGGCGAGATCACTGTGCCGCGCTTTGTGCTGCACGAGCTGCAGCATGTGGCGGATTCGTCCGATGCGCAGCGCCGCATCCGCGGCCGGCGCGGCTTGGAAGTGCTCAAGCGCCTGCAACAGGAACAGGGCGAGCGCATTAAAATCGTGGACGATGACGCGCCCGAGACGCCGCAGGTTGACGAAAAGCTAATCGTGCTCGCCAAACGCTGGCGGGTGCCGATCGTGACCAACGACTACAATTTGAACAAGGTCGCGTCGCTTCAGGGCGTGAGCGTGCTAAACATCAATGAGCTGGCCAACGCGGTCAAAACCGTGCTGCTGCCAGGCGAATCATTGACCATACAAATCATTCAGGAAGGCAAAGAGCAAGGCCAGGGCGTCGGCTATCTTGAGGACGGCACCATGGTGGTGGTTGAAGAAGGCCGCGGCATGATTCACCGCACCGTGGCCGTCACCGTCACAAAAGTGTTGCAGACCGCAGCTGGGCGCATGATCTTCGCCAAGCCATAAACCATGTCACAACTGATTTACAACGTGCTGCTTCGCGAGAAACAGCCCTTCACGCCGCTCCAGGAAGGCTTTGTCACCATGTATGTGTGCGGGCCGACCGTCTACGACCACGCCCACCTCGGCCACGCCAAGACCTATGTGTCGTTCGACGTGGTGGTGCGCTGGCTGCGCTATTGCGGCTTCAAGGTGCGTTATGTGCAAAACATCACCGATGTCGGCCACTTGCTGGACGATGGCGAAGACCGCATTTTGAAAGGCGCGCGCCGCGAACGGGTGGAGCCGATGGAGATCGTCGAGCGCTACATGCGCTCCTATTTCGAGGACATGGATGCGCTGGGCATCGCCCGCCCGGACATCTCGCCGCGCGCCAGCGCGCACGTGCCCGAGCAGATCGACATGATCGAAAAGCTGATCGCCAAGGGATTTGCCTATGCGTCCAATGGCTCGGTGTATTTCAGCGTGGAGTCGTTTGACGGCTATGGCAAGCTCAGCGGGCGCCGGGTGGAGGACATGGAGGCGGGCAAGCGTGTGGCCGTGCGCGACGACAAACGCCATCCGATGGACTTTGCGCTGTGGGTCAAAGCGCCGGAAAATCATTTGCTCAAGTGGAACTCGCCGTGGGGCGTGGGATACCCGGGCTGGCACATCGAATGCTCGGCCATGAGCGTGAAATATCTCGGCGCCAACTTTGACATTCACGGCGGCGGGGTTGACAACATCTTCCCGCACAATGAATGCGAAATCGCGCAGAGCGAGGCGGCCAACGAACAGCCTTTCGCCAACTACTGGATGCTGACCGGCAGTCTGAATGTCGAAGGCGTGAAGATGAGCAAAAGCCTGGGCAACTTCCGCACCGTCAAGGACGCGCTGAAGGACTACCGGGCCGAAGCGCTGCGCCTGTTCATTTTGCAGGGCCTGTATCGCTCGCCAGCCGATTACAGCGCAGCGGTGCTCGATGGCGCAAGCAAAGGCTGGGACCGGCTCAACACGGTGGTGCGGCGCGTGCGCGATGCGCTCAAACAGCCCATCATCGAGCTGAGTGCCGAAGCCACCCCCGAAATGTCCAACAATCTGGCCGAACGACTGGATCAGGTGCGCATGCTGTTCACCAGCGCCATGAACGACGATTTCAACACGCCGCTGGCCATCTCGTCGCTATTCGACCTGGGCAACGATGTTAACCGCTGGCTGGACAAACAGATCGCCTCGCGCGAAACGTTGGAGCAGGTCAACGCGCTCTACAAAGAGCTGGGCGGCGATGTGCTGGGTATTGTGGCGAGCGAGTCCGCG
>JANMNW010000159.1:0-12461 GCA_031368515.1 Chloroflexota bacterium | reverse complement strand
CCAGTTGCGTGGCTTGGGCAGCCTGCGCCGGGCCACTCGGCAGCGCAGCGATTGAGAGCGTCGATGTAAGAATAGCCAGCGACAATAGGGCGCGCGCAAGACGATACATTGGCGCGATTGTCGCATCGCGACATGAAAGCGTCACGCCAACTTTGGACCGAGGGCCGGGCGCCCTTCCAATTTGTCCAAACATCTGGGATAATTAATCCTTTGTATGGCAATTACTGAACGCGACGACATCCGTAACATAGCAATCATCGCCCACGTTGATCACGGGAAGACAACGCTTGTCGACGCGATGCTCAAGCAGTCACATGTGTTTCGCAACAACCAGGTGGTTGCCGAGCGCGTGATGGACAGCAACGACCTGGAGCGCGAGCGTGGCATCACCATTCTCGCGAAAAACACCTCGGTGGTGTATCACGGAGTCAAGATCAATATTGTTGACACGCCCGGCCACGCGGACTTTGGCGGCGAAGTCGAGCGCGTGCTGAACATGGTGGACGGCGTGTTGCTGCTCGTGGATGCCGTCGACGGCCCGATGCCGCAGACGCGCTTTGTGCTGCGCAAGGCGCTGGAGATGGGCCACAAAGCCATTGTGGTCATCAACAAAATCGACCGGCCCAACGCCCGGCCGGATTTTGTGGCCAACGCCACCTTCGATTTGTTCATCGAATTGGGCGCCAGCGATGAGCAAGCCGATTTCCCGATCGTGCACACCAATGCGATCACCGGATGCGCGGTGATCCCGCACAAGGGCCAGCCGGCCACCGAAGCGGGCTGCGATCTTGAGCCGCTATTCGACCTGATTCTCAAAACCGTGCCGAAGCCCAAAGTCGACCGCGACGCGCCGGCGCAGTTGCTGATCACAACCCTCGCTTATGACGACTACAAAGGCCGCATTGCCATTGGCCGGCTGTTTGCCGGCACCTTGAGCAAGAACCAGGAAGTGATTCGGATCACCGCGGCCGGCGAACACAAAAAGGGCCGCATTGCGATTTTGTTTACGCATCAAGGCCTGGCGCGCGTTGAGGTGCCGACGGTGGCCGCCGGCGACATCATCGCCATCACCGGGCTCGACGATATTTTTATCGGCGAAACCATCGCCGATCCGAAGGACCCGCGCGCGCTGCCGACCATCCGCGTCGAAGAACCGACTGTGCGCATGACCTTCGGTGTCAACACCAGCCCGTTTGCCGGCAAAGAAGGCACCTGGGGCACCAGCCGCAAGCTTCGCGAGCGCCTTTTCAAAGAGCTTGAAACCAATGTCTCGATGCGCGTGGAAGACGGTGAGTCAGCCGACACCTTCGTGGTGAGCGGCCGCGGCGAATTGCACCTCGTAATCCTGATCGAAACCATGCGCCGCGAAGGCTACGAGTTTCAAGTGGGAAAGCCTGAAGTGATCTTCCACAGCGGACCCAAAGGCGAGACGCTTGAACCGTATGAGGACATGTTCATCGAAGTGCCTGAGGAGTATCAAGGCGCCGTGATGGAGTCGCTTGGCACGCGCCAGGGCCAGATGACAAACCTGGTGCACGGCGACAACGGCATGGTGTCGATGGAATACAAAGTGCCCACGCGAGGCTTGCTGGGTTTCCGCAGCGCGGCCTTGACGGCCACGCGCGGCACGATTGTGATGAACACGCTGGTGTCGGGTTACGAGCCGATCTCCGGCGAAATTCGCCAGCGCGACCGCGGCTCGCTGGTGGCCTGGGAAGACGGCGATGCGATCACCTATGGGTTGCGCAATGCCTGGGAGCGCGGCATCCTGTTTATCGAAACCGCTACGCCGGTGTATGAAGGCATGGTCGTGGGCGAGCATGCCCGTCCGGACGATTTGGACGTGAACGTCTGCAAGACAAAGATGCTCAGCGCGGTGCGCACGCGCTCGTCCGACCACGACACCACGCGCCTGCCTCCGATTCGGCAAATGTCGTTGGACGACTGCGTCGAATATATCGCCGAGGACGAGCTGGTCGAGGTGACGCCGCTCAACATCCGCATTCGCAAGAAAGTGTTGAAGCGCGACGAGCGCATGCGCACCGCTTCCCAGCGCGCCAAAGCCTTGCGCGAGGCATAAGCCCTGCTCAAATAGTAGACTATCGCAACCGGCAGGCATCGCTTGCCGGTTGCGATTCTTTTTCCGCTTTCCCGACTCGGAGCAGTGCCATGGCATACATCGACAAACTGATCAGTACAAACGAGCAGATTTTGCTTAAACAGCGCATGCATTGGGCGGCGCTGCTTGCCACTTTATGGTCGGTCATTTCAAGCTTGATCGGAATTGGCATTTTGTATGTCGCATACAACGCGCTGGTTCTAGGTGTTGGCCCGCTGGCTCGCTTTGTCCCGGGTTCAGTGGTGGCCATGTCTCTTCGGCCGATTCTGGCTCTATTGCCGACTTGGGCGCCGCTGGCTGTGCTCGCTTTATTGATTCTGAATGTGTTTTGGCGGCTGCTGTGCAGTTTTCTCAACTGGCTGAACTCGATGAACATCGTCACCTCGCGACGCGTGATTCAAGTGCACGGCGTGCTCAGCAAAAGCAGTATTGACTCGTCGCTGGAGAAGGTCAATGATGTGCTGCTGCAGCAGTCGTTTGTCGGGCGCATCATCGGCTATGGTCATTTGAAAATTATGACCGCCAGCGAGACCGGCCTCAATGCCATGCGCTTTTTGCCGGATCCGCTTGGCTTCAAACGCGTGCTGCTCGATTCGAAGCAGCGGCTCAGTGACAGCGGCGCAACGCTGGCCAGCGCACCGCCAGCTGCGCCTGTGGCGGCCGCGCCTTCGGTGGCAGAGCGTTTGCAGGAATTGCAGAAGCTGAAAGATCAAGGGCTGATCAGCGAGGCCGAATACGCAGCCAAGCGCGAAAAACTTCTGGCGGACATGTAGGGGCAAGAACCTTTTGCCTATGTGCTGGCTGTCATCAATGCCAAGGGCGAGCCCGGGCTTGAATCCGCTGCCCTGATCCCAGATGCTGCCAACGCAGACGCAGTTTACGAAGAAGGATTGTCAGATCTCAAGCGCGATGGCCTGCTCATTCCCGGCGCGCGCGCAAACACCTGGACCTTGAACGACGATTTGCTGACTGCGGTCATGATCATGGCCGGCACGGCGTATGTCACGCGCACGGTGCGGCAGACGCCCGGGGGCGATCGCGTTGCGCTGGGCTTTGTCGCGGGCGCGCAGGTGGCCGAGCTGATTCCGCAGGTAAACGAACGCTATCAGCTCAGCTTGCTGGATTCGCCTGTTCTTTTGGCGCAGCGCGCCTGTGCGCTGTTGCTCGTGGGCGTGACCGCTGGTGCTGCGCCAGACGGCGCCCCGACCGGCCAGTTTGTGGTCGCCTGCGTGGTGAATGGCGAGCTGGCGCGCGCGAGAGAGGCTCTTGCGTTTGGCGACAAGCTTTCGATTGCGACCGGGCCCAAACCCGGCGACCGTGCCAACATTGCGCTGACACCTGATGCGCTTGCGAGCATGCTGCTCGCATTTGTTGAGGCCAACAAAGGTGTCGAAACGCGATGAAAAGAGCCGCGCCATTTTTGGCTTCGTTTCTGGTGCTCGGCTGCAGCTTTGTGTGGTCCTTCGGTCTGTTGCTAGCCTTGAACGGTGTGAGTGAAAGCCCCGGCACGCTGGCGCTGATCGCGTATGCGGCCTTTGCGCTGGTGGCCATCGCGGCGGCATTTGGCATTTCAAGGCGCGCATCGGCGCGCGCGAGCACCAATGCCAAAGCAGTGCTCAGCTCGGTTTTGATCGCCGCCATCGCCTGTGTTGTGCTTGTGCTCATGAGCGTGTGCGCGGTGTCTGTCGCTGCCAGCGCGATGCAACGATAACGATGAGGTCGGGCTGTCACTGAAAGAGCGCGCCAGAAACCGGCGACTGTGTTATCTTCACGGCCTGTGAATCTCGTTCGAGCGCCGCTTTTTCCGCGTTTGCAGTCGCTCCAGCATCATCCGCTGGGCTCGACTTTTACCAGCGACACGCACAGCGTCATCAGCAGCCTGCCGACGCTTGATGCTGTCATCGGCTACGAAGAAAAGCGTCCGGATGTCATCGACGCTCTCACCCAGGGCTATCCAAGATTTGTGCGTCACGCGCTGGTGCGGCAGGCGTGCGCCGAAGTTGCCGCCGCTAACGCCTGGGACAACGCATATGTGTGTCTGGTGACCAACCCGGATGCCGCACAACGCCTGTGCGAGTTTTCCGGCAAACGCATCGGACTGCAAGATGCCGAGGCGTTCACTGCAGTGGCGTTCAAGCCGCACTCGCTCAGTGCCGATCGTGCGCGCGCATTTTTGCAGCACACGGGCACACAAATTTCATCGCGGCAAGCCGAGGACTGGCTTTCGGGCCGGCAGAACGTCGGACGTTCGTATGCATCCGAGGCCGCAATCACACAAGCGCTGCTGCCGTGGCTGCGGGGCGCAACAGAGCGCGATGTCACGCTCGCATGCGGCGGCGCCAACGCCTTCTATGCGGCCTACGAGGCCATCAGCGCGGTGCAGGCGACACGCGGCCGCGATGTGTGGGTGCAACTGGGCTGGTTGTATGTCGACTCCGGCATGGTGCTTGATCGCTTTGCCAGCGACGAGGCGCCGGTGCAGCGAATTCGCCTGGGCGGGCTCGATGCGCTCGCGGCTTTTCTTGTAGCGCATGGCTCCCGCGTCGCCGGCATCGCTTGCGAGGCGCCCAGCAATCCCCTGTTGGAAACGCCCGATCTGGAACGGCTGGCCGAGCTGGCGCGCGCGCATGGCGCACTGCTGCTCATCGATCCCACCGTTTCAAGCCTGGTCAATGTTGAGGCGCTGCCGTTTGCCGATGTGCTGGTGTGCAGCCTGACCAAGTATGCCGCGCGCGGCGCCGACGTGCTGGCGGGTTGTGTCGTGGTCAATTCGCAAAGCCGCGAAGCCGCCGCGTTGCGCGAGCACATTCGCGCGATCGCCTCGCCGCTCTATGCGCGTGATGCCGAACGCCTGGCGGAAGAAATCCAGCAGATGCCAGCCTTTGTCGGTCAGGTCAACGCCAATGCGCTGGCGCTTGCCGCCTATTTGGATGCGCATCCGTGCGCGTCAAATGTCCGGCATGCGCTGCAACCAGCATGTCGCGATGCATATCGGCGCATTGCGCGCGGCGATACTGGCCCGGGCGCTTTGCTCAGTTTTTCTGTCAAAGGCTCACTCCGCGCGTTCTTTGATGCGTTGGCGGTCCCCAAGGCGGCGAGTTTTGGCGCGGAATTTACGATTGCCTCGCCGTTTTTGTATCTGGCGCACTACGATCTGGTCAGCACGCCGGATGGCCGCGCCGGCCTTGTGGCGCAAGGCATCGACCCGGACTTGATTCGGGTGTCGGTTGGTGCCGAGCCGATCGACGCGCTGATCGCCACCTTCGAGCGAGCGTTTGCACAGGTAGCTTGAACATCCTATGTCTGCAAAACTTGACCTATCGCATCTGATCAGCCCGGAGCGCTTGCGCGCGCTAAGCGACGACGCGCTTGCGCACGATGCTGTGACCTTGGCCGAATTTTTGCTGGAGGATGCGCACAAGCGCGAGAGCCCGGCTGAGCGCGCGCAGGCGGCAAAGATCGCGCGCATGATGGAAGACCCGCACGGCAAAACGATGACCATGGCCATGAGCGACCAGGTCTTTCGCAGCCATCGGTCAGCGCGCATCGCCGACCAACTCAATCACCTGGTGGAGCAGCACGGCGTCCCCAAATACCTTGGTAACTGGGAACAGTGGGCGCTCTGGCTCGGCAGCACGTTTGGCGAATACATCCCGAGCGTGGTGGTGCCGTTTGTGGTGGCCAAGCTGCGCCAGGAATCGCGCGCGGTGATATTGCCCAGCGAGGAGCAGGAGTTTCGCGAGTATGTGCAGCGCCGCCGCGCCGAGGGCATACGCCTGAATCTCAATCAGCTTGGCGAGGCGATTTTGGGCGAAGAAGAGGCCGGCCGGCGCTTTGACGCGTATCTCAAGCTGCTGGCGCGGCCGGATGTCGAATACATTTCGGTCAAGATCTCGTCGATTTTCAGCCAGATCAACTTGCTGGCGTTTGACCACACAGTCGGGGAGATCAAAACACGGTTGCGCGAGCTGTATCGCACCGCGATGCGCCATCGCTTCGTCGCCGCCGACGGGCGCTCGCTGCCCAAATTTGTCAACCTGGACATGGAGGAGTATCGTGATCTGAATCTGACGATCGCGGCATTCACGCAAGTGCTCGGCGAGGAGGAATTCAAAGGCTATCGCGCCGGCATCGTCTTGCAGGCCTATTTGCCTGATGCGCATGCGACGCAACGCGAGTTGACCCGGTGGGCGCTTGCGCGGGTGTCTGGCGGCGGCGCGCCGATCAAGGTTCGCATCGTCAAAGGCGCCAACCTGGCGATGGAGCGCGTCGAAGCCGCCTGGCACGGCTGGGAGCAGGCGCCGTATCGGAGCAAGCCGGAGGTTGACGCCAATTTCAAGCGCATGGTGGTGTATGGGTTGAAGCCGGAGCATGCGCCTGTGGTGCATCTCGGCGTGGCCAGCCACAACCTGTTTGACATTGCCTTTGGCATTTTGCTGCGAGCCAAATACGGCGCGGAGGCGTTTGCAGAGTTTGAGATGCTGGAAGGCATGGCCAATCATCAGGCCCGCGCGGTCAAAGACGTGGCCGGTGGATTGCTGCTGTACGCGCCGGTGGTCAAGCGTGAGGATTTTCACAGCGCCATTGCCTATCTGGTGCGCCGGCTCGATGAAAACACCGCGCCGGAAAACTTTCTGCACGATTTGTTTGGGCTGCAGGTCGGCGACGCCACCTGGGAACGCCAGAAGCGCATGTTTCTGGAAGCTGTGGCCGGGCGCGACGCAGCGTTCGTCGGCGCGCAGCGCACGCAGAATCGCCAAACGGAGCAGCGGCGTTTTGATAGCAGCGGGCCCTTTGTGAATGAGCCCGACACCGACTGGTCGCTGCGCCACAATCAAGCCTGGGTGGCGTCGCATCTGGCGCACTGGAAAGCGGCCGTTATCGATCCGCTGCCTTTGCAGATCAAAGGCGCCTTTGTCGCACCAAACGCCGGCGGCGTAGGCGGCGATCCGGCGCGGCCAGGTGTTGTGTCTTATCACTATGCATTGGCTACGGCGGCCGAGGTGGAAATGGCGCTGGCGGCGGCGGTTGCGGCGCAGGCCGGCTGGGGTTCAACGTCGATTGCATCGCGCGCGAAGCTCCTCGCGCGCTGCGCGGAAGCGCTGGCCGCGAGACGCGGCGAGTTGATCGGCGTGATGGCGCGTGATGCAGGCAAAGCTGCGGCTGAAGGCGATGTCGAAGTCAGCGAGGCCATCGACTTCGCCAACTACTATGCGCGCTCGCTCGAGCTTATGGAAATCGCAGGGTGGGGGGACCCTCCGGGGGTGGCGACACCCTCCGGGGGTGAGGGGATCCTCCGGGGGGCTCCGCTCGGCACGGTGCTAATCACGCCGCCGTGGAACTTCCCTTTGGCCATTCCGGCCGGTGGCGTGCTGGCCGCGCTGATGGCCGGCAACACGGTGATTCTCAAGCCCGCTCCCGAAGCTGTGCTCACCAGCTGGCAGCTGTGCAACGCGCTTTGGGATGCCGGGATTCCCAAAGATGTGCTGCAGTTTTTGCCCACGACCGATGATGCTATTGGCCGCAGCCTGGTGACAGACGGGCGCGTGGACGCCGTGATTCTTACCGGCGCCTACGCCACAGGCAGACTGTTCAAAAGCTGGAAGCCGGAGTTGCGCCTGCTGGCTGAGACCAGTGGCAAAAACAGCATGATCATCACGGCCATGGCCGATCACGACCAAGCTATCAAAGACCTGGTCAAAAGCGCATTTGGCCATGCCGGACAAAAATGCTCTGCCGCCAGCCTGGCCGTGCTTGAAGCCGAGGTCTATGACCACGAGGCGTTTCTCAAACAGCTGCGTGACGCCGCCGCCAGCCTGAATGTTGGACCCGCTTACGACCTGCGCAATGTGGTGACGACGGTCGTTCGCGAGCCGGGCGACGATTTGCACCGCGCGCTGACACAGCTGGACCCTGGAGAGTTTTGGCTGCTTGAACCGCGCATGCTGAATGACAATCCCAACTTGTGGTCGCCGGGCATCAAGCTCGGCGTCAAGCGCGGCAGCTGGTATCACCGCACCGAATGCTTTGGCCCGGTGCTCGGATTGATGCGCGCAGAAAACCTGGAAGATGCCATCGCCATGGTCAATGATTCCGAGTATGGGCTGACCAGCGGCATTCAGAGCCTGGATGATCGCGAGGTTGCAATTTGGCGCGAGCGCATCGAGGTGGGCAATGCCTATGTCAATCGCGGCATCACCGGCGCCATTGTGCAGCGCCAGCCGTTTGGCGGCTGGAAGAAAAGCGTGTTTGGTTCGGCCAAAGCCGGCGGCCCCAATTACGTGATGGCGTTATGCCGCTGGCGCGAGGATGGTCTGCCCGCTCTCCTTGCGCAACCGGATGAAGATATTCAGGCGCGTGTTCACGAAATCACCGACTGGCTAGCGGCCAATGGCGGCTTGCCGCAGATCGAGCGGGTCTTTGCGGGAGCTGGCAGCTATGCGCGCGCGTGGCGTGAACACTTCAGCCTGGAACACGATCCAAGCCAGGTGCTGGGCGAGAGCAATGTCTTTCGCTATCGGCCGATTCGCAATGTGCTGATTCGGGTGGCGCGCAAATCTGAGCTGCCCGATGGACTGATGGCCGTGTTAGCCGCGCAAACCTGCAGTGTGGCCGGCACGCTGAGCGTTGCCCAGGGCATTAACTGGCCGATCGAATGCGCGGATGGCGTCACCGAAGATGAAAGCGCGTTTGTCGACCGAATAGCGGATTTTGAGCGCGTGCGCGCGTTTGCGCCGCTGTCCGTGGCTGCGCACGTGCATGCGACGGCCGCGCACGCGTTGATCATCGAACAGCCGCTGATGTTGACCGGCCGGCTTGAGCTGCGGCACTATCTGCGCGAACAAGCTGTTACCCAGACCACCCACCGCTATGGCAACCTGGTCGTCACACCACAAAATTCATCCGCTGAGTGAGCGGCGATAGGCCAAGGGTGTGGCGCCGCTGCGTACACCCAGTTGGGAGAGCGCCGGGCGGTGTTTAGCGTTATGGTCCCTCTCAGGCTCAACCCGCCAGGGTTATCGCTACTCCAATGAGCTGCTGGCGAGGCCGACCTCGCACCGCCATTGCGCCGTGGAGCCGACCAAAGCGCGCACCGCATGCGCATGGTGTTGATTCTGAGGCTTTGGCGCCAAAACATAACTTGCTGACTGCGCTTGCGCAATAAGCTGTCCGTGCAATAATGCCGGTCTGTTCACATAGGCCACTTCGATTGTGGCCTTTGTTCTGTCGAAATAGGTTTCGGCAGAATTTTTTTGGAGGATGTCCGGCAGAAACAGACCCATATGTAAACCCGCTTGAGCGCGCCGGCCCACTACACGGTGCGTGAAACAGTTGTGAAAAGATTACGTACAGGAGAAGATTTACGACATGAGCAAGACACTCTCGCGCCGCGCATTTTTGCGCATTGGCGCATTGACCGCCGCTGGCGCAACCCTCGCCGCATGCGGCGCGCCCGCAGCCACCCCTGCGGCTGAAGCCCCCAAAGCGGAAGCTCCCAAAGCCGAAGCCCCCACAGCTGAGCCCACCAAAGCCCCCGAACCCGCGCCCACCGAGGCGCCCGCCGCCCCCGCCGGCGCGCCCGTTTCATGGTGGGTGGGTTGGGGCAACTTGACCCCCGCCGTTGAATCGCTGCAGAAGACGCCCGAATTTAAAGAGGCGCTGGGCGGCAACACCTTCGATTTCAAACCTGCTGTAAACGGCGAAGCCATGCTCACCGCCATCGCCGGCGGCACGCCGCCCGATGGCGCATCGAACCTGGACTACGTTCAGTTCATGGCTAAAGGCGCCCTGGTCGATGTCGGTGATTTGATCAAAGCCAGCAGCAAGGTCAACAAAGACCTGTTCCTGCCCGATCCGTGGAACAACGGCCAGTGGCAGGGCAAGCAGTACGGTTTGCCCGGCTTGGAAGCCGGCCCGAACTATGGCTTGAACTACAACGCTGAGTTGGTAAAGGCCGCCGGACTGGATCCGGAAAAGCCGCCGCTCACGTGGGAAGAGCTGCTCGAGTGGCACAAGAAGCTGACCGTGAAGGATGCCTCCGGCAACGTCAAGCAGATCGGTCTCGATCCCTATGATGCCATGGCCGGCGAGCCCGATTTCGCCGCTACTTCATATGGCTGGACCTGGTATGACGAAGATGCCGGCAAGCACGATATCAACAATCCGTTGATGGTCGAGCATCTCAAGATGACATCCGAGTTCATCAAAGAAATTGGTCCCGATCAGCTGGCTGGTTTGCGCGGTGTGGAAGGCAACGGCGGCTGGGGCGGCTCGTTCAACACCAAGGTTCAGGCCATGATCATCGAAGGCTACTGGCACCCAGGCGAGACCAAGATCCAGAAGCCTGATGTCGCGGCGAACAACAGGGCGACCTGGGCGCCGGTTCCATCGGCGCGCGCCGGCAAGAAGATTCAGATGTTTAACGGCCACTACATCATCTTCCCGAAGGACGCCAAGAACACCGAAGGCATGTTCAAGCTAGGCGAGTTCTTTAGCGGTTCGGATGTGGCTGGCGCGGCCATTTGGAAGGAAGTGGGATGGCTGCCTGCGCGACCGGCGTTTTACACCCAGGTCAAGGGTGACGAGTATCCGGGCCTGCAGTTCTACTTTGACTCGGTCAGCAAGGCCGACGAGACGCTCAAGCGCCCGCGCCGCAGCCCGATCCACTGGTTTGTCAATACGCAGCTGACCGAGCTTCGCGACAAGATCGCGCGCGGTCAGATGACGGCTGAGGAAGCCGCCGCCGAAGTGCAAAAGCGCGCTGACACCGAGTGGAAGAACCAGGGTTACGGCAAGGCCGGCGGCTAAGTCGTAGCGCGAATCAATACACTGCAAAGATGCCAAGCGCGCCAAGATGTGAATGTTTCACACTTGGCGTGCTTGGCGTCCTGACGGTGGCTACGCGTTGTCTCGTGTGACGCATGCCCAGCGAACTCGACAATTACCTGTTCGACCTGCGCGGTTATCTAGTATTCAAAGGCGCGGTTGATGTTGGCCATCTGGCCGACCTCAACGCGACGCTGGATCAATACCGCGATCTAGAACCCCAACAGTGGCGCAACAATGTCCACCGGGCGGACAACTTTTACGCCAACGGGCTTGAGCTGCAAAACATTGTTGAGGCGGGTGAGCCGTTTGAAGGGCTGATCGATCACCCGGCCTGGCTGGAGCACATGCGCGAGTATGTAGGGGAGCGCGGCACTTTTGTTGATGGACTTTTCATTGATGAGAGTTTTGCGACGATTCGAGCCAGTGGCGGTTTTCTGCCGGTGCATTCTGGCGGTCACGAAGCCATCGTGCGCACGCAGTATCGCTACACGCGCAGCAGGTTTCACTGCGGGCAAGTCAACTTGCTTGTGGCGTTAAACGACATCGGCCCGGGCGATGGCGCTACGATGATCATTCCTGGCAGCCATCATTCAAGCCTGGAGCATCCCAGATTTAAAGGGTCGTTCATGGACCGCGGGCCCATGGATGCGGTCGAGGGCGCGGTTGAAATGCACTTGAAAGCGGGTGACGCCATGCTGTTTGTCGACGGGTTGGCGCACGGTTCCGCGCTGCGCACCAACCCCGGCGAGCGGCGCGTGGTGATCTATCGCTACGGCGGATCGTGGGGCTCAACACGCCGCGGCTATGTTTATTCGCAAGCGCTGCTGGAGCGGCTGACGCCCGAGCGTCGCCGCATTCTTCAGCCGATCACGCCGCTGCGGGCGCCGGAGCGGCAGCTGGCGACTTGAGCAAAAACGCGATTGACGGCGAAGTGCGCTGTCAGCGGCTATCAGCAGCACGTTAGAAAACGAGGGAGAACTGGATGGCAACACAACGAATTGCGCGGCGGGCATCCGCGTCGGAAATCAGCACGCGGCGGCGCAACACGCTGCTCGGGCTGCTTTTTATTTCCCCATGGCTGCTGGGCTTTTTGTCGCTCACCCTATGGCCGCTGCTGAGCTCAATCTATTACAGCCTGACGCGCTATGACCTGATTCGCGCGCCGGTGTTTATCGGACTGGACAACTTCAAGGAGTTGTTCACCGAAGATGCAGATTTCGACCTGGTGATTCGCAACACGTTGTTCTACGTAATTTTGAGCGCGCCGATGGGCGTGATCAGCGCGTTTCTGATGGCCGCGCTGCTCAACACCAAGATCATCGCGCGATCCGGTTTCCGCGCCATTTTCTTTGTTCCGTCCATCGTCCCGGCGGTGGTGACCGCAGCCGTGTGGCAGTTTTTGTTGAACATTCAATACGGTGCGATCAACGGCTTTCTGCAGCAAATCGGCTGGACCACGGTGCCGTTTTTGTCCAGTCCCGCGCTGGTCAAGCCCACGCTGATTGCGATTCAT
>JANMNW010000149.1:0-7511 GCA_031368515.1 Chloroflexota bacterium | reverse complement strand
GCACGGCAATGACCACTTCGCCCGCATCGTTGACGATGGCGGGTTGCACCGTGGGCACGGCCGCCGCGGCGGGCGCGGGAGCGGCGGCGGGCGGGTTGGCTTGAGCTGCCGCTGCTGGAGCGGCGGTGTTTGTTGGCGCGGGGGGCGGCGCGACAGCCGCTGCTGCTGCCGCCGCTGGCGCTTGGGTGGGGATGCCTTTGCTCGCACCCAGGCCACCCACGTTGAAATTGGTGCACGCGGCCAGAAGCAATCCTCCGACAACGATGGCGACGGTGAAGGTGCCGAGCAGCTTAGCGATGCTGCCGAGGCTGAGTTTTTTTATGACCGACATGGCAATAGTAGATTAAACTAATAACCTGAAATTGCAAAGGGTAACCGACATAGGACTTTATGCGTAGAGAAGAGGCGCCGCAACACCAAGTGCTCACATGGAACGACGTTGAAGGGCTGATTGACCAGCTGCTTGGCCAGGTCACCGGCACGTTTGACGCGTTGCTGATGATCACCCGCGGCGGCATCATTCCCGGCGGGATGATTGCCGAATCCCTGAACATTCGGCAAATTCTCACCGCTGCAGTCGAGTTTCCCGCTGGCGATGTGCCGCGGCTGCTGGCGTGGCCGAGCTTTTTGCAGTTTCCAGACGAAGAGCTTACGCGCGGCCGGCGCATTTTGATCGTCGACGACGTGTGGACGCATGGTCGGCATATCATGACGGTGCGTGGCCGCGTCGAGGCAAGTGGGGCGGTGGTTGAAACCGCCGTGCTGCACTACAAGCCCGATGCCTCGCTTTTCAAGACGAGCAAACCCACCTACTACGCGGCAGTGACCAGCTCCTATATCGTGTATCCGTGGGAGATCGACCGACGACCGCGCCCGGCGCGCGTCAGCGGCCCGATTCAAATGTAGCCCGATGCCGCGATCGTCCATCCCGCAGACCGTTTGCCCGCTGTGCCGCGCCGATACCTTTGCGCTCAAAGGCGCGCTGGGCCGATGCCGCACCTGTGGCTGCGAAGTGGAAATCGACGGCAAAGCCACGCTGGCGCGCTTTGTGCATTTGCCCGCCGACTACGAGCATCTTTCTGCCGAACTAAAGGGCCGCTGGTTGACGCGCAGCGCCATGTTTGCAAAGGTTGATGCGCTGCTGGCCGATGACGATGCCGATGACGAAGAAAGCGCGAATGAGAGCCGCGCCGATGCAGACGATGCCGATGACTCGTTTGTAAACGCCGGCGCGTCGCCGTATGTGCTGCCAATCTCATTTGCCACCGGTCTACTGGTGCTGGGTTGCCTGTGCATGGCGGCGCTTTCGATGGGAGCGGCGTTCTGGGTGTTGCGGCCCACGCCGGAAGCGGAGCCGAATGCGTTGATCGCGCAGGCCGTCCGCGAGACGCTGGTGGCGCAAACGCTATCGGGCACGCCGGCCGCGGGTGCCGCGCTGCCGGACGGCCAGCTGACAGCCACGCTGGTTGTGTCGAATGTCCAGCCGGAGCTGCCCGTGCCGCCCACGCCGGAGCTGAATCAAGATCCTGCTCAACCTGTGCCGCCGGCACCTGTGCTGCCAGCGACCCCGGCGCTGCTCGAATCGCCGCTGTCGCCAACGCCGCCTCAGCCGCCACGCGCACCCGCGACGGCGACTCCAGCGCCGCCTCTGGCGCCACCCACCTTGCCTGTGCCGCCGACGCCGGACCTTGGCGCGCGGCCAACTCCGGCGTTGCCATTGCCGCCCACATTTACTCCGCCCGCCGTGCTTCCCACGCTGCCCATTACATCGACGTTGCCGAGCGGACCGATTTTCACTCCAACACCGACGCAGCCGACGCAGCCCACCATTGGTCCGACCCCGACGCGCACAAATACGCCTCTTCCGCCGACGCCGACCTTGTCACCTGGAGGCCAGCTGTATTTTGGCACGCTGCGCATCATGGCCATCAACTATCTCGGCTCGGGCGACAGCGTGGAGTGGGTGGAGATTGTCAATGAGTCTCCGCAGCTGGTAAACGCAACTGGAATCGAATTGCGCTGGGACATTCCGGCGCGCGGCATCGCGCTCAATCAAGATCCAGAGGCGTTTGAATTTCCGATCGGGTATGTGATCCTGGGCAATGCAACCTGCCGTGTCTACACGATAAAGCAGCCGCCGTATGCGCCTTGCGTGCACTCATGGGGTTATGGGTCGGGCAACTTGTGGCCCGACGAGCCAAATCGCGGCAACACCGCGCGCCTGTTTGACACCCTCAACAATCGCGAGCTTTCCCGACTCACTTACTAAAACCCATCCATAGCTGGGACTTCGAATCGCATGCGCGCCTGTTGCATGGGCAAATGCGAAGGCGGTCTGCGTTTCATTGACGACCGTTCTAGTTCCGCGCCTGTTTCAGTGATTTGCCACACTTGACAACCTAAGAACCTTCACTACCATTCCATAACGCCATAATTCGCGTTAAGTAATGTGAAAAACCGATGGCATGGGTTGGCACGGGCAATTTCTCACGTGATTCTCAGGCACAACCATAAAGTGAAGGGTTTGATGACTCGTAAGAACACCTCGTCGCGCACCAAGCCAGCCCCCAAGGTCGCGAAAAACACAGAAAAGAACGTCGCAGCAGTTGCGAAGGTGGCTAAAACTGTGAAGGCTGCGAAGCCCGCAAAGCCTGCCACGCCTGTTGTGCCCGCAAAAGCTGCAAAAATCGCAAAAACCGCCGCAAAGGCAGCGGTCGTTGCCAAAGCGGCGCCTGCGAAGGCGGCGCCGGTTAAAGCTGAACCCTCGAAGCCCCTTGACCCCAAGTCCACGGCGGTTAAGGCTCCGCCGCCCAAGGCCGTTGAGCAAAAGGTTGTAAAACGGACTATTCGCGCGCCCATGAGCAGCAAATCGAGCGGGAAGGCCGAACTGGTCGTGCCGACGCCGGCGCAGATGCTGGCCAGCCGGCCGGCGACGGTGATGGCGCAGGTGGTTTCGTCCGGCCCAAGCGCCTCAATCGAGGAGATCACCGTCGAAGAGCTCAGCGGCGAAGAGCAGTTGATCAATATTGGCCGTGAAAAAGGCTATGTCACCTACGAAGATATTCTGGGTTTCTTCCCGGATGCTGAGAAGAATCTCGATCAACTCGAAGACTTGTTTGCGGCGCTGACCGATGCCGGTATCGCCATCGTGGCCAGCGAGGACGAAGGCGCCGAGCAACTCATCGACGACGACGACGATGAAGACGACGAGTGGAACGAGCGCAACAACGAAAACCTGCTGGAAGCCATCGAAGCCGACGATACTGTGGGCTTGTATCTGAAGGAAATTGGCCGTGTGGCGCTGCTCACCGCACCGCAGGAAGTCGACCTGGCTCAGCGCATGGAGCGCGGCCGCGAAGCACGCGAACATTTGCTTTCGGGCGAAAAGATCGTGGCGAAAGACAAAGAGCGCATGGACAGCCTGATCGACGATGGCATGGCCGCGCGCGAGCATCTGATCAACGCCAACTCGCGCCTGGTCATTTCAGTGGCCAAGAAATACATCGGCCGCGGTGTGCCATTTTTGGATCTGATACAGGAAGGCAACATCGGCCTGATCCGCGCCGCCAAAAAGTTTGATTGGCGTCGTGGCCACAAGTTCAGCACCTACGCCACCTGGTGGATTCGTCAGGCGGTCACACGCGCCATCGCCGACCAAGGCCGCACCATTCGCGTTCCGGTGCACATGGGCGACCAGATCAACCGCCTGCTGCGCGCCAGCCATCAGCTGACACAGGAGTTGGGCCGCGATCCGACTGTGGCCGAGCTGGCCGAGTCGCTCAACGTTACGGTGCGCAAAGCCGAGCAAATGATTCAGGTGGCGCGCCGGCCCATCTCGCTGGAGACGCCGACGGACGATGAAGAAGAGTCTGTGTTGGGCGACTTCATCCCCGACGACGATTCACCCGCGCCCGCCGAGATGGTGACGTCTCAGGTGTTGCGCGAGCAGTTGGCGGAGATTCTCGACACGCTGCCGCCTCGCGAAGTGCGCATTTTGCAGCTGCGCTATGGCTTGCTGGATGGCGAGACGTACACGCTGGAAGAGGTCGGCCGCAAGCTGGGTGTGACGCGCGAACGCGTTAGGCAGATCGAAGCTCAGGCGCTTAGCCGCCTGCGACTGCCGGCCCACGCCCGCAAGCTGCGCGATTTTCTGCGCGAATAAGCGGTGAGCCGGTGAGTCGTAGGCAGTGGGCAGTGGCATCGACCGCTCACTGCTCACCGCGTCCCATCCGCTCGTTGCACCACTGACGCGACGAGAAGAACGGCCAGCATCAGCGTCAATAAGCCGATCAGCACGCTGATCACGCCGAAAAGCCCGGGAATGGTTGAAAACGGGATTGCGAGGAACAGCGCCACAAAGGCGAGGACCAGCCAGCTGGGTTGAATTTTCATGTTAATGCTTTGAACGCAGCATCACGCCAGTGGAATGGCGCACTTCGCCCACTTCGTCAAAAGATGTGTCGGTCAGGTTCTGCTGGATGCGATTGCGGAATTGTTCAGGCACATCCTGCGACTTCAAGCCAAATTCGTTTTCAGCAATTTCAATCAACAGGCCGGCCGGCGAGCGCGAACGGTCGAGCTCATTGGCGCGCTGCTTGAAGCGCGCGGCGATGGCCTTTGCCGAACTCTCATCCGGGCCGTATCCGCAAATATCCTTTAGGAAGTAGTGCACGATGTTCCAGCCGCTCAACGGGCCAAGCAGGATCTCTGATTCGGTCACGCCAAACTGATCCAGCGGATGCGCTTCGTAAGTGGCACTGTCGTTGAGCACCGCTTTGGAGTGCACGCCGGCCGCGTGGGTGCGATTGGTCAGGCTGACCGGCTCTTTTGACGGCACCAATTTTCGCAGCTTGTCGGCCATCATCACATTGATCGGGTATGCGCCTCGCAAGTGATAGCCCTCCAGCAGGTCGTACTCCTTTTCGATGAAGAGATTGAAGAGCAGGGCGGTCATGGAGGTGATGCCGCTGCGTTCACCGATGCCCAGCAATGTGGTCTGGATGTACTGCATGCCGGCTTTGACCGCGCTGAGTGAATTGACCAGCGCAAAGCCGCGATCATCGTGGAAGTGGCCCTCCAGGGCGATGCGCGGGTAGCGGTCGCGCAGCAGCTTGACGCGCTCAGTCACGCTTGCGGGCGTGGCCACGCCGACCGAGTCCGGCGTGCCGAAGCGGTCGACGCATGGCGCAACGACGTCGTAGACGCGCGCCAGGTCGTCCGGATGCGTGCGAAAGGCGTCTTCACCGCTGAAGCGCAGAATCATGTGCGGGTGATTGCGCCGCACATCTTCGAACAAATCGCGCGCGCGGACGGCCAGCTCGTTCAGGCCATAGCCGTGCTTGTGGCGCAGCGACACGTCCGACGTGCCGATATACATATTCAAGCCATCGACGCCGGCCTTGATCGCCGCCTCGACATCCGCCGGGTGGCAGCGCACATGCGCAAGCAGGAACGCATAGCCGCGCTGGAACACCAGTTCGTCGCGCGCGACTTTGATCGCTTCGAAGTCCTCGGCTTCCTGCGCGCTGACGTTGGGAGCAAAGAGCTCGATGAATTTCACGCCAAACAGAATTAGCGCCCGCGTGATGTCGATCTTGTCCTGCGTGCCAAAAAAATATTTGTTGTGATCATGCAGCAGCGATGACTGCTGGCCTTCACGCAGGGTGACGTCAATGACTTCGAACGGACGCGCGTGATAGTTGCGAAACGAAAAGCCTGCGCTCATCATGGTGTTGTAACCGACGATTGTATACGGCATTGCGGGCTGACAAACGGCGGACAATGGCGGCGCGGGCTGATCCATTGACACGCAAGCCCTAGACCCGTTACCCCCTCCCCTGGGGGAGGGGGTGTATACTGCCGGCATGCCAGAAGCGAAATCCAAACAAGAGCTGCTCAACCGCCTGCGCACCATCGAGGGCCATATACGCGGGATTCAGAAGATGGTCGACGCGGACGCGTACTGCATTGATGTGATTACGCAGACACAGGCGATTCAGGCGGCGCTCGAAAAGTTCAATGCCGGGCTGTTGGAGTCGCACTTGAATCATTGCGTCACCACAGCCATCCAGGGCAGCGACACCAAGGAGCGCGAACGGGTGCTGGGCGAGCTGATGACCGTGTTCTCGCACGGGGCTTCCAGGCGCGTGCCTGGGCGGAGGTCCAAATGAGCGCCACGTCGGTGACTGCACGCAACCAGGTCTTTAAGATTCAGCAGGTTGTCGGCAATCTGTTTGTTTGCGCAGCAGAAAATGGCGGATGCTGTTGCGGGCATGTTGAAAAGGGCCGTGCGCGCGTCAACAAGGTGCTGTATGAGGAGCAATGGCAAGATCGTGGTTTGCGGCCCCGCGTGCATTTGACGTTTGTGGGGTGCCTTGGGCCGTGCCCAGCAGGCAACAACGCCATGCTGCAGATTTTCGGCCGTTCGATCTGGTTCAAGGACCTCAACGACGATGCGCTTATTCCAATGATGTTCGAGTACATCGCGCAAACGGTTCAAGCCGGGGTGGCGCTTGATCCAACCGGTCGGCTGGCGGGACATGTGTACGACCGCTATGCACTGTCATCGCCCTCGGCGGATCCCATTGACTTCACCGGCTTAGACCCGGTGTGCATGATGAGCGTGCATGCAGACACCGCGCAATGGCACAGCGACGTTGACGGCGTGCGCTACGGCTTCTGCTCGCCGGGCTGCAAGCGCGCATTCGACAAAAATCCCGCTGCCTATCTGAAACCATCTGAAAAACCGTCGTCGATGACGGCCGTTCATGACCTAGAAATACAAGGAGACGTTATGACCAAGACATTTGTTGTTCCCAACATCAGCTGCGACCATTGTGTGCGCAGCATCAAGAACGAACTAACCGAACTCAAAGGCGTCGTTGCGGTGCAAGCCGATGTCCAAACAAAGGCCGTGACCGTTGAGTGGGCCGATCCCGCCAATTGGGAGCAGATCAAGTCGGCGCTGGTCGAAATCGACTACGCCCCGCAGGAGCTCATTCAGCTATGACCACGCTCGATCTGCCCGTCACTGGTATGACCTGCGCCAATTGCGCCCGGACGATTGAGCGCACGCTCAAGAAATCCGAGGGCGTGCTTGGCGCATCGGTCAACTACGCCAGCGAGCGCGCGCAGGTCGAGTTTGACGCGCAACGCACCAGCCCGGCAAAGATGATTGAGCGCGTGCGCGCTGCGGGTTATGACGTGGCATTGGCGCACACCGAATTGCCCATCACCGGCATGACCTGCGCCAATTGCTCGCGCATCATCGAGCGCACGCTCACGCGTTTGCCGGGCGTCACTGGCGCGTCGGTCAACTATGCCAGCGAGCGCGCCCAGGTCGACTATGTGCCGGGCGCAGTCGGCATACGCGATATGGTGACGGCCATTCGTGCTGCCGGCTATGACGTCGTGACGGGCGCGCGCGAGGCCTCGCGCGCGGGGCAGGCGGATGCCGAAACGTTGGCCCCTGAACGCGAGATCGCCGACAAAAAACGGCGGCTGGTGGTTTG
>JANMNW010000148.1:0-25711 GCA_031368515.1 Chloroflexota bacterium | reverse complement strand
AGGCTGACGGCACCACCGTCGTCGCGCCGCTGCTTCCGACGCCCGATTTGACAGGCACAATTGCGATGGCGGCAGGCGCCGGCAAGGTGGCGCTGCTGAATCAGGATGTGCTGCTCACAAGCGGCACCATCACGCCAACCGGCGCGACCCTGGTCGATCTGCTTGGCTATGGGCCGGCCACACTCGGCGCCGAAACAGCGCCGGTTGCGCCAAATCTGACAAGCGCCACTGCGGCGCTGCGCCAGCAAAATGGCTGCGCCGAGACCGACAACAACGCAGTTGACTTCGCAGTGGGCGCGCCTGCGCCACGCAACAGCGCATCGACGCCAGTGGCATGCGGCCTGGCGCCGACCGTCACGCCGACGGCGACGCCCGGCGATACAACGCCGACGCCAAGCCCCACGCCTTCCGAGCCTACCGCCACCCCGGCACCGGCCTGCACTTTGCCGTTTACTCCGGCATATGTCATTCAAGGCAGCGGCGCAGTTGCGACGATTACCGGTACCGTGACCACGCAGGGCGTAGTGGTTGGCGACTATGAAGTGCCGACCGGCATCACCACCACGGCGGACTTTTTGCGCGGTTTCTATCTTCAAGACGCCGCTGGCGATGGCGACCCCGCCACGTCAAACGGCATCTTTGTGTTTAACGGCAACAACAACTCGGTCAGCGCCGGACAGCTGGTGCGCGTAACCGGCTCAGCCGCCGAGTTTCAAGGCCAAACGCAAATCAGCGCCAGCGCAGTTGTGGTTTGTGACACGACTGTGGAAGTTGCGCCGGTCGACGTGACATTGCCTGTGGCTGATGCCACCAGCCTCGAGCGCTACGAGGGAATGCTGGTGCGGCTGCCGCAGACGTTGTATGTGACTGAGCATTTCCAGCTTGGACGATTTGGACAGGTGGTTCTCTCCGTCGATGGCCGGCAGAGAAACCCAACCCACATCGCCGCGCCGGGCGCGCCGGCTCAGGCGATCGCCACTGCCAATGCCCTGAGCCGAATCATTCTCGACGACAGCAAGCAGAATCAGAATGCCGATCCGATCGTTTTCGGCGGCGGCGCCGGGCCGCTGGCAGCCAACAACACGCTGCGCGGCGGCGACTCTGCCACCGGCATCGTCGGCGTGCTTGGCTTCACCTGGGCGGGCAATGCCGCCAGCCCCAACGCCTATCGCGTGCGGCCGACGCTGCCGGTGACCTTTGTCCCCGCCAATCCGCGACCGGCCGCGCCGGCCAGCGTGAGCGGCACCGTGCGTGTGTCCAGCTTCAATGTGCTCAACTACTTCAATACGTTTGACGGCCGGCCGGACACGGTGGACAACTGCGCGTTTGGCGTGGGAGGCGCGGCAGCCGACTGCCGCGGCGCGGATACGCAGCAGGAATTCGACCGCCAATGGCCCAAGACCGTGGCGGCGCTGTCGGGCATCAACGCCGATGTGGTTGGCTTGATCGAACTTGAAAACGACGGTTACGGGCCGACGAGTGCGATCCAGGATCTGGTTGGCAAGCTACACGCGGCCGCCGGCGCCGGCGCCTAAGCGTTTGTCGATGCCGACGCGGCGATTGGCGTGCAAAACGCGCTGGGCACCGACGCCATTCGAGTGGGCATGATCTACAAGCCCGCTGCGGTGAGTGTAGTGGGCGTGGCCAGCCTGCGCGTGGGTGCGTTTGGTCCAATCACCCTGACCAATGGCACCGCGCAGCAACGCAGCCGCCCGCCGCTGGCTGTGACGTTTCAGCATGCGGCCAGCGGCGAGCGCTTTACCGTGGTCGTCAATCACCTGAAGTCCAAGGGCTCAGCGTGCACCGATCAAGTGACCCCAATTGGTCCCGATCCAGACACCGGCGACGGGCAGGGCAACTGCAATCTGACGCGCACAGCGGCGGCACAAGAGCTGGTGGCATGGCTTGCGACCAACCCGACCGGTGTCGTTGATACCGATGTGCTGATCATGGGCGACCTAAACGCGTATGCGCAGGAAAATCCGGTAAGCGCCATACGCGCCGCCGGCTATACGGACCTGATCGGGTCGCAGCTTGGCGCCTCGGCGTATTCATTTGCGTTCGACGGCACCTGGGGCTATCTCGATCACGCGCTGGCTTCGAGCAGCCTGGCGCCGCAAGTCAGCGGCGTGACCGAATGGCACATCAATGCCGACGAACCGAATGTACTCGACTACAACGAGGACTTCAAGAGCGCCGGGCAGCTGACAAGCCTGTATGCGGCCGATGCCTATCGCTCGGCCGATCATGATCCGGTGATCGTCGGACTGAACCTCTTGGCGCCGACGCCGACGGCCACCGCGACCTCGACGCCGACGGAGACCCCAACGCCGACGGCCACCGCGACCTCGACGCCGACGGCCACCGCCACCGCAACGCCAACCGAGACACCAACGCCGACGGCCACCGCCACCTCAACGCCGACGGAGACTCCGACGCCGACGGCCACCGCCACCGCAACGCCAACCGAGACACCAACGCCGACGGCCACCGCCACCTCAACGCCGACCAGCACGCCTGCCGCTGTCGCCAATCTGGCCATCAGCAAGACTGGTTTTGGTGATCGGCGAACTGCGGTGTTTGGCCTGATTGTGACCAACTCCGGCCCGAACGCAGCCAGCGATGTTGTAATCGTCGATGTTCTGCCGGCCGGCGTGGAGTATGTGCGTGCCGACACATCACGAGGCGCATGCGGCTATGCCGTCGCGTCGCGCACGGTGACATGCCGTGCAAGCACGCTGCCGCGCAACTCGGCCATGCTGGCCTACGTTGTGGTGCGGCGCACACAAAGCGGGCCAATCACAAACACCGCAAATGTAAGCGCTTCGACGCTTGATCCGCAGCCAGGCAACAACAGCTCCACAGTTACTGTTCGTTAACGCGAAGCTCCGGCCGCATCGCACGGCAGCCACAACCGCACCCCGCTTCCAAGCGCGGTGCGGTTTTTAAGCGGGCGGCTGTGTTCAGAATACCGGCGGTGTGATCATGCATAGCCAGGTGGTTTCCTGGCTGCCGACGCAGGCGAAGCGTTTGACGGTTGTGCCGTCAAACGTGATTGCATCGCCGCATTCGAGCACGGACTCGGCGCGATTCAATTCGATGCGCAGCGCGCCGGTAAGCACATAGATAAATTGCTCGGTCGGTTCGCGCAGCGGCTGCGCCATGATTTCGGTCCCAGGCGCAAGCTTGCTGACGAACACCTCAACCGCATGCGCGCGACTCGATGTGAGCATCTCGATGGTCACACCGGTATGCGGCAGGAGCAGCTTGGGACGATGGTCCGCGCGGATGACAACCGCTGATGACTTGCCCTTTGCATGACTGCTTTGGGGTTTGGCGGAGTGAGTGGGTTGTGCTCCAGCATTCATGCGCGTGTGCTCGGAAACGTCAGCGCCGGTCTTTGGCTCCAACAACTGCACCATGGTTATCCCGAGGCTGTTTGTGATGCGCCGGAGCGATTCGATGGAGCTGTTGACCCGCCCGCGTTCGACCTGGCTTAAGAACGAGGCCGTGAGCCCGGACTGCTCTGCTAACTCGCGCAGGCTGAAGCCCTGCTTCATGCGCAATGCGTGAATGCGGTGACCGATTTCATTGGCGTTGATGTCCATGATGTGTAGTGAAGTTGAGCAAATTGTGTAGTAAAGTAGGCCAACTTCGCAAAGCACGGCGGTTCAAGACAACCGCTATATCGGAGTGAGTTTTCTAGCCCTATTTGCTATGAATGTGGTCAAAAAGCCAAAAATTCTGTATTTGTGCCCCTTGGGCAAACAACAACGCGAGTGGCGGCAAGACGCTGCCCCTGACGCTTGTACAGTATACATTCTGCGAAACAGCGAGGTGAGCCGGGGCGAGTTGCTTGAGCGGATCGGCGAGGCTGACGCACTGATCACCGAGCGTGCCGGCGTGATCGATCGTGAAATGATCGCGGCGGGCAAGAATCTCAAGATCATCCAGCGCGTGGGCTCGCTGGTGCACGATATCGATCTGCAGGCGGCGCGCGACCACGGCATTCCGGTCTGCGCACAGCCCATGGTAGGCGTAATCGCCGTCGCAGAGCAGATCATGATGCAGATGCTCATCCTGTTGCGCGCCGGCATGCCGTTGCAGGAGACGCTGCGCCAGCCGCCTGCTGCGTTCGGCGCCGTCTCGCGGCGCACGACCGAGGATGTGTTTTCATTTAACTGGAGCGGCACAAAACGGGTGGGGCTGCTGCGCGAGAAGACCGTCGGTATTTTGGGCTTTGGTGAAATCGCAGCCGAACTGGCGCGCCTGTTGCAGCCGTGGCGCACGCGCACGTTGTATGCCAAGCGCCAGCGCTATCCGGAGCCGGTCGAGCGCGAGCTTTCGATCGCCTATCGCAGCCCGGATGCGCTGATCGCTGAAAGCGACATCGTGGTGTCGCTGCTGCCGTATTCCGTGGAGATGGACCTATGGCTCAATGCCGAGCGCATCGCAACGATGAAGCCTGGCGCGTATCTTTGCCATGCCGGCAGCGGCAGCGTGATCGACGAACGCGCCGTCGCCGACGCGATACGCAGCGGGCGGCTGGCTGGCTGCGCCTTTGACACATACGAATGGGAGCCCATTCCTGTGGATAATGCACTCCTTACGCTGACCCGAGAGGCTCCTGCGGCCAACATTTTTCTCACGCCGCATATCGGCAGTTGCAACGACTCCAAGCTGAGCGGTTACGGCCAGTTTTTTGCCAATGTGATGCATGCGTTATTGGGCTCGCCAATAGAAGGAGTTGTGTCCGCGCGTTGATGCCTGTCCTTGCGAGAGACGCGCAAAGCAAAAGAGTGAGTTTACCCAGTCCTATTCCGGTCAGACTTTGCGTTTGATTCGCCGAATCGTTTGCGTGAGTGCTCGCGAGAGCGCTCGGAGGAGAATTTAGATCTATGTCAACCCAAACAAATACCAAGTTGCTCACTGGCGCGATGGCGCTGGCTCTGCTGCTGGCTGCTTGCGCAAGCCCGGCGCCAGCCGTGCCCACCAGCGCGCCGGCGGCTCCGGCGGCTCCGGCCGCGACGGATGCGCCCAAGCCGACTGACGCGCCGGCGCCCACCGAGGCGCCTGCGGCCGCAGCGGTCAAAGACATCGTCACCTGGTATCAATACGACCAGAAGAACGAAGACACCAAGGCGGATGAAGCTGTCGGCAACGCCTATTTGCGCACCACCATTCCCAAATTTGACAAAGCGTTTGAAGGCAAGTATCGCTGGGTCAACCAGCCGCAGCAGTGGTCGAAAATGACAACTGCGCTGGTCTCCGCCGTGCAGGCGGGCGGCGATGTGCCCGATTTGATGCACATGGGCTCCAGCTCGCTGCCGGTGTTTGTCAAAAACGGCGCTGTTCAAGACTTGACCGATTGGGCCAAGTCACAGCCGTGGTTTGCCGACCTCGATTCGGCCGCTGTCAAGGCCTGCACAGGCAAAGACGGCAAGCTGTATTGCATCCCGGTCGCCACCACGCCGGCGCTGGTGTTCTATTGGAAAGACCACTTTCCGAATGGCTATCCCAAGACGGCCGACGAGTTTCTAAAGCAAGCGGCTGAGCTGAAGGCGAAGAATGTCTATGCCATCACCTACTTCGGCAGCACGGCGTTTGACGGCGAGGCAACCGGCCGCTACTTCTGGGCGACGATCAGCTCGTTTGGCGGCTCTTATGATGACGGCAATGGCAACTTGAAGCTGAACTCGCCAGCCAACATCAAGGCGATCGAGTTTATGCGCGAAGTGGTGGCCAAGGGCTACTCATCCGACAGCGTGTGGCTCGGCGACTTCAAAGAAGAAGAGGATCTCAAAGGCTTGGATCCCGCCAAGCCGGTTGCGGCGTCTTTCCCGACCGGCATCTTCGGCTATCGCTACATTCAGCCGGTGAAGGCGCCGAATGGCAAGCAGTATGGCAAAGACTTTGATCCGACCGGCGGCCCCATGCTGGAGGCGATCGCCGCAGGCGATATGGGTGTTGCGCCGATGTTTGCCGGCGGCGACGCCAAGGAAAGCTCCTGCGGCCTCGGCGCTTCCGCGTTTGTGATTCCCAAGGGCGCCAAAAATGTCGAGGGCGCGCATGCCTACATCAACTGGGTGATGGATCCGGCCAACGGCATCGAGTGGGTGCAGAAGCCCGGCGGCGGCTTCCCGGCCAACAAGTCCTTTCTTGCCGACAAGGCGTTTGACACGCCGTTCTACAAGCAGGCTGCTGCTGCCACAACCGGCCGCTGCAAGTCGCCCGTTGGATCGCTTGAGCGCGTGCAAGAAGCCTGGAAGATCATCGCCAACGCGATTTTCGACCTGATCAAAAAGGACCCGACCGCCGACATCGCGGCGCGCCTGGAACAGGCCGACAAAGAATACAACGCGGGAAATTAACGCCTTGTGATGGTCCAGCGCGGCGCCGGCGGATGTGTTTCGCCGGCGCCGCGCTGTATCCGCCATTTTCGCTATCATGACGCATGCGCCGATGCAGCGCTCAACTAAATCATGAACGCCATCCACACGCGCCAAGCCGGCTTGCTGTCGCGGCTGTTTCCATTTCTGCTGATGGCGCCTGGGCTGATCATCATCTTCTTTGTCCAGCTTTATCCGGGCATCTACACGTTCTACTTGAGCACGCGCAGTTTGAGCGGCGGGTCCAGCACCTCGGTCGGGCTGCGCAACTACGAGCGCATGTTTGCTAGCACCGCGTTTCATGAGAGCGTCGCGCATACGGTGATCTTTCTGAGCGGCTATGTGCTGCTGACGCTGATCGCCGGCTTTCTAGTCGCGCTGGTCCTCAATCGCAAGCTGCGCCTGTCATCGCTCTACATCACGCTGATATTCATCCCCTGGGTGCTGTCCGATGTGATTGTGGGATACATCTGGAAGTTGTATGTCGATCCCGGTTCTGGCCTGTTGTCGCCACTGTTCGCGAACCCGGTGTTTGGGTTGAATGGCTCTGCGCTGCTGACTGCGTCGCCGGCAAAGGCGCTGTGGCCCGGAATCCCTTTTCCGCCTTCGCCGGCCATGCTGTATCTGATTTTTGCGTCGGCCTGGAAGGCGCTGCCGTTCACCACGCTCTTGTTGCTGGCGGCGCTGCAGACCGTGCCAAAGGAAGTGACCGAGAGCGCGCGCATCGATGGCGCAAGCGGCCGCCAGCTCTTCACCGCCATCACATTGCCGTTGATTCTGCCCACCGCGCTGGTCACGCTCTTTAACTTGACTCTGAGCGGCATGAATGGCGTGGGCATGGTCTTCAGCCTGACTGGCGGCGGCCCTGGCAGCACCACCGAGGTGCTCAGCTATCTGCTCTACAGCATCGGTTTCAGCCAGCTCGAGTTTGGGCGCGCGGGTGCGCTGTCGGTGTTGATTTTTGTGGTCAACCTGGTGTTGATCCTGTTTTCGTTGCGGATCTCCCGGTCGCGCGCCGAGTTCATCTGATGACCACGCGCCCAAGCCAGATCCTGGCCAACGCCGCCGCCATCCTGGTGTGCTTTGTGATGATCTTTCCGGTCTTCAGCACGCTGGTGCTGTCGTTCAAACAGCAGGCCGATGTGTCACACACACCGCCGCTGCTCTTTCCGTGCAACACGCCCACCCAGGATTTTGACATTTCAGCCTGCCGATTCTTTGTTGAGGGCTATGAGCGCATCATCAGCCTGAAGCCGAGCCCGGGATCGCTGTTTGGGGTCAAAATCGATGGCCGCATCATCAACACGTATCTGCCCAACACGATCTTCTACGCCGTGGCGTCGGCCCTGGCCGTGACCTTGCTGGCGGCGCTGTCAAGCTACGTGCTTTCGCGCTATGACTTTCCTGGCAAGCGCCTGTTGATGCTGGGCATTCTGGCTATCACGGGCATCCCGCTGCTGACCAATCTGCTGGCGTTGTATCAGCTGGTGGTGGATCTGCGCAAGGCGCTGGCGCCGGTCTATGCCGGCTGGCTGTCAGACAAAGTGTTTGCCGAAGCCACCATCGCCGCAATGCGCGACTGGCAGGACCGCGTCGTGCTGGTGTTTGTGTATACCGGTTTCTTTTTGCCGTTCAGCATTTGGGTTGTGAAGGGGTTTTTGGACGCGATTCCAAAAGAGCTTGAGGAGGCGGCGTTCATTGACGGCGCATCGCCGATGCAAGCGCTCGCGCACGTCATCGCGCCGCTGGCTGCGCCAGGCCTGCTCTCCGCTTTTTTGCTCACGTTTGTCGGCGTGTGGAACGAGTTCATCACCAACTATCTGCTGGTGGGGACATCCAAGCAGGCGTTGCGCAGCGTCATCGTTGGCGTGTATGACCTGACCGGCAACAATCTGATCAACTATCAGGTGCTGGCCGCCGCCTGCGTGCTGGTCATGCTGCCCGTGGTGCTGGTGTTTTTGTCCACTCGCAAGACGTTCTTTCAGGCGATGGTCGAAGGCGCGGTCAAAGGGTAGGATGAGCTTTAGGAATAAAACCCATGGTTATCGAGCTGCTGAAGTTCACCATTCCGCGCGACGAGTGCGAGGTGTTTGTCGAGCGCAACGAAGCGGTTTGGGCGGCTGGCTTGCGCGAGCACCCCGGGTTTGTGCGCCACGAAGTGCTGCGCAACCGCCAGGCTCCCGAGGAGGTATATATCTCGATCTACTGGGAATCGTATGAAGCGTGGCAGTCCTTCCCAAAAGAGCGCATCACGGCGCTGGACGAGCAAATGCGGCCGCACTGGAAAGCCGTTGACTGTCTCGCGCTCGATCTATTGCACCGTGACTGAACGGGCGGCGTTACAACACGTGCAAGGCCACCCATGACAATAAACACACGCCGTAAATGCTGCGATGGGCTTCCGGGATGGACGGGTTGACCACAAACGACCGAAAAAACTGGCTCATGATCAAGAATCCGCCCCACAACGCGATGAGCACTGCAAAACCGGCGTCGGCCAGCGCCATGTCGCGAGCAACTGCGGCCAGCCACAGCAGTGCGGTGGCGACCGCTTCGACGACGATGGCTGCGGCAAACATCAGGGCCACGATCACGCGCGGGGTGTTGTAGATGCCGCACACGCTGAGCAGCAGCGACCAGTTGCTGGATGCGAACTTGAAGCCGGCAGGCAGCACCTTGATCGCGATCAGCGCTTCGCAGATGTTCATGATCGTCACCAGGGACAACCAGATCGCCCAGATCCAGACGATGATCCATTTGAAATCCGAGCTCAATGACATGATTCGCCAATTATCACGTTGATTATGGATATCTCACTCGTTCAAGCCCTGAAAGCCCAGGTGGGCGACGCCAATGTTGTGACCGACTTCGCGCAGCTGTCCAACCTGTCGCGCGACTGTTACTGGTATTCGCCTGTGCTCAAACCTGAGTTGGACGACAAAGTGGCGGATGTGATCGTCTCGCCGGCAACGCTGCAGCAGCTGTGCGATGTGCTGGCGCTGGCGGTGAAACATCGCGTGCCGGTTACACCCAAAGGCGCCGGCACAGGCAACTATGGGCAGGGTGTGCCGATGCAGGGCGGCATTTTGCTCAGCACGCTCAAGCTGGACAAGATCCTGAGCGTGACGCCCGAAGCCGCGCATGTTCAGGCCGGAATAAAGCTGATCGATGTCGAGTTGCGCGCGCGCGCCATCGGCGCCGAGATGCGCTTCTATCCGAGCACGGTGCTGACATCGACCGCCGCGGGGTTTATCGCGGGCGGGGCGGGCGGCATCGGCTCGTTGCGCTGGGGCACGGTTTGGGACGAGGGCAATATTCTGGGTGCCACGCTGGTGACGGTTGAAGCGCAACCGCGCGTGCTGCGCGTAAATAGCCACACCGAGATGCTGGGCGTGATTCACAGCTGCGGCCTGACCTGCATCATCGCCGAGGTGATTTTTGCGCTTGCGCCCGCGCAGCGCTGGGAACAGCACGCGCTGGCCTTCGACAGCTTTGACGACGCGGTGCGTTTCGGCCGCCATGTGGCGTTTGACGCGCCGTTTGAAGCGCGCCTGATCTCCACGCACGAAGCCGGCATAACGCCATTCTTCAAACAACTGGTGCGCATCGGCGCCACTCCTGCCGGCAAAGCCGCGGTGTTGATGGAGGCGGCGGCAGGCGCGCCCAAAGTGGCGGCCGCGGCGGCGCGCCATGCAGGCGTGGCAACCTGGCATGGCGGTCACGAGACGTATCACAAATCGAGCACGCCGCAGCTCTCGAACTACAGCTACAACCACACCACGCTGTGGGCGATGCAGACGGATGACCGCTGGACCTATCTGCAAGACGCGTTCTCGGCCGACAAAGTGCTTGAGCAGCATCATGCCCGCAAAGCGGTGTATGGCGACATCGTGCTGACCCATCTCGAATGGCTGCGCTGGGGCGGGCACATCACTCCGGCCGGGTTGAGCCTGGTGCGTTTTGAAGACAGGCAGCAGCTATGGGACCTGATTGCCTTTTGCGAACGCCAAGGCATGTGGGTGGCCAATCCGCACACCCACAAGCTTGACGAGGATGTGCGCTGGAACGGACAGCCGATCCTGGATGCCAAGCGCATGTGGGACCCGCATATGCTGCTCAACCCCGGCCACATGAAAGCGAGCTGACATGACACGATATCTTTTCGAACTGAGCTGGACTCAAATTCGCGATCTTCCCAAAGCGCAGGGCGTGCTGGTGCTGCCCGTCGGCGCGATCGAGCAGCATGGCCCGCATCTGCCGGTGGCGACAGACATGCTGCAGGTGACCGAAGTGCTGAAACGGACCCTTGCGCGCTTGCCCGACTCGGTTCAAGCCTGGGCGTTGCCCGCGATAAACTACGGCAAGAGCAACGAGCACGCCGGTTTTCCGGGCACGTTTAGCGTCAGCGCGGTCACGTTGAGCGCGCTGCTCATGGACATTGCCAGGAGCGCGCAGGCCTCAGGCTTTCGCCGGCTGGCGCTGCTCAACGGCCACGGCGGAAACACAGCAGTTCTCGACGCGGCCGCGCGCGATATTCGCGCGGCGACCGGCCTGATGACCTTCTGCCTGCATCCGGGGCTCTTTGTCGATGCGCCATTTCCGATCACTGACAACGAACGCCGTTTGGGCTTTCATGCCGGAGAGCTGGAGACGTCGTTGATGTTGTCGCTCGCTCCGGAATTGGTCGACATGTCCAAGGCTGTCAAACACTTTGCCGCATTTCCCGAGTCCGCGCCCCCGTTGTTCTTCTTCGGCCAGGCGTCGGCCGCCTGGCTCAGCCGCGATTGGAGCGCCAGCGGCGTGTTTGGCGACGCCACGCTGGGCGCCGCCGAAAAAGGCCGGGCCATGCTCGACGCCGCCACTGCCCGCCTTGCGGCGTTGATCGCCGACATCAGCCGATTCGAAACACCTGCTCAGGACCAACATGACTGAGGCTTTACCCTTTGACCTGATCGTTCGCGATGCGCGCCTTGCCGATGGCCGGCGCGTCGATGTCGGCACGCGCGCGGGCGTCATCGCCGCACTGGCGCCCGCGCGCGCGCTGGCGGGCGCGGCTGAAAGCCTGGACGCGTGCGGAAACGTGCTGTTGCCCGGGCTTGTCGATGCGCATGTGCACTTGGACAAGACCTATGTGCCCATGCCGAACGTGAGCGGGACGCTGCGCGAGGCGGTCGAGGTCTGGCAGGCCAACCGGCCCAACTTGAACAAGGCAGATGCGCTGGCGCGCGCCACGCGCGCGATCGAGCAGGCCATCGCCAACGGCACCACGGCGATGCGCACGCACGTTAATGCGCTGGACCCTCTGGATCTGCCGCTGGTGGAAGCGCTATTGGAACTGCGCGAGGCCTATCGCGACGCCCTCACATTGCAGCTGGTGGCGCTGGGCTTGCCGGGCGACTCAGCCGAACGCGACGACGTCATCGAAACGGTCCTGCGCATGGGCGTGGACATTGTGGGCAATGCCCCAAGCTTTGCCAGCGATGCGCGGCATTCGACGCGGGCGACTTTTGCCCTTGCGGAGAAAACCGGCAAGCCTGTCGATTTGCATCTGGATGAGAACGAAAACCCAAATTCGCGCGAACTCGAACACGCAGCCGAATTGACGCTCGCATACGGCATGCAAAGCCGGGTCGTAGCCGGACATTGTTGCTCGCTTTCATTCATGGCCGAGGGCGATGCCGCGCGCATCATGGACCAGGTGGCGCGCGCGGGCGTGCATGTGATCACGCTGCCATCGTGCAATCTGGTGCTGCAAGGGCGCGAGCGCTGGCCTGCGCCGCGCGGCGTTACGCGCGTCAAAGAGTTGCTGGCGCGCGGAGTCAACGTCAGCGCTGCGACGGACAACGTGCGCGATCCATTTTCGCCGTTTGGCTCGTACGATGTGCTGATGGCCGCGCACATGTGCGCGCATGGTTCCCACATGTGCGGGCTCGATGAACTGGCCGAGACACGCGCCATGGTGACGCGCCGGCCACGCGCGGCCATGGGTTTGCCCGCGGTCGACATTGCCGTCGATGCGCCGGCGGATCTGGTGCTGCTGGATACGAGCGACGTGCTCGACGCCGTGCTTTGTCCGCCGTTGCGCCTGGCCACAATCAAGGCTGGCCGCGTGGTCTATCGCGCCGAGGTCAAGCGCGAGTGGCGCACGCGCCAGCGCGCTTCGTGACAATTGCGTACGCCTGCACAGACCCGACCCGCGCCATGACGCGACGGTCCCAGGCGCCGATGCTCAAAGAGCCTCTAACTTTTGTGCGACGCTGCAATCCGCCGCAAGATGCTGTGGAGCGCCACGGAGACTGATATTGTCGTATGCGCTTGCATTTGCTTCCAAGCATTTCAGCATGAAGCGTGTTTGGAGAGGGGAAGGCGGCCCTTTCGCGACTTTGTGCCCATCACCTAGGCAAAGCAAAGGGACAATTCAATGAAGACTCTTGACACTCCGCGATTCGCCGCAGCGATCCTGGTTGCCGTATTGGCCGGCGCCTTTGCCTGGTCGGCCCAAGGCGCTGCGCCGGGCCATGCGCTTGCGCCGCTCGAAATTACCGGCACGCCGCTGCCGGAACCCACGGGAACAACGCCGCCCCAGCCCACTGTGCCGCCTGTTCCGACTGCCACGCCAGCGCCGGGTTCGACCGCACAACCGCCCAGCTCGGATGTGCCCGTGCCCATCCGACCGCTGGCCGATCCTTTCGTGAAGCTTTCCGGCTGCAGCGCCTGTTTGATCGCCGGCGAAACTGCCGAACTCACAGCCATTGTTTCAAATCAAGGGGGCATGGACGCAGTGAATGTGCAGCTGCTCAGCGCGGTGCCGGCGTATCTCGAACTGGTAGAAATTGTGCCATCGCGCGGGTCAGTCACGACAGCGCAGGGCGCGCCGACGGTCGACATTAGCTCGGTTGCGCCCAACGAGATTGTGACGGTCAAATTCAAGGTGCGTCTCAAACGCGATGTGGTGCAGGGCGACGCGCTCTATGCGGTGAAGATCGAGACCACCAGCGCCGGCGACGACATTCGCAACAACGCCGCATTGGCTCAGTGCGCGGTGTGCCAGATCACGCTGCCGGTGACCGGCGACGAGTTGCCTGCTACCGACCAGACGGCGGCTATCGTGCTGCTGATGATGGGGGCGATGCTTGCGCTGAGCGGCTGGCGCTTGACGGGTTCCGATCGCTAGCGATCGGCGATCCGATCTGTTTCTCAGCTGGAACGCGCAAACGATCGCACGACGGTGAGATAGCGTGCCTGCTGTTCGCGCCGGACGTTGTGCCCGGCTGAGCCGATCTGCTCGATCTTGAGCTGCGGAATCAGCGTCTTGAGGTCGTCCGCCTGTGCGACCGATGTAATCGCGCCGAGGGCGGTGTCGGCGATGATCAACAGGGCGGGACAGGTGATCGAACCGACACGTTCGCGCAATGGCAGGCCTGAATCTTCTCTCAGAATGCTGAGCGCATTAAAGCTGAGGCGCAGCTTCGAATCAGCCCACGGTCCCAATTCGGAGTCAGGCCACGTCGGTGAATTGCGCCGGCAGCCGGCGATCATTTCTTCACGCGTCTCACGCTTCAAATTGATGATCCCGGTGCGCATGTCGTTGGCGCGGTCGCCCTTGCTTTCTCCCGCTGGCGGGGGCGGCATCCAAAACGGCGGCGGGTCTTCAAGAATGATCGATCTTGGCAGCGATGGATACAGCGCCGCAAGCGTGAGCGCGGTCACCGCGCCCATGGAGTGGCCCATGACGATGGGCTTGTCCCGCTTCAACGCCACAATTGCGCCAGCGGTGTCGGCCGCGTAATTGTCATAGCTGTGGCCCGTTGGCGGGCCATCCGAGCGGCCGTGTCCGCGCGCATCGAGCATGATCACGTCGAAGTCGGCCTCAAGCGCCTGCGCGATGGGCGTCCAACACGAACCGTCATCGGAAAATCCGTGCAGCGCCACAAGGGCGGGTTTGTCGCCGCCGGTGCGCGTGTAGTGAATGCGAATACCATTGGACTGAAGAAAGCCGCTGGTCCAGGGTGTCATGGAGTGTCCTTGTTGTGTGGGAATAGGGTCAATCGTTAAGCGTGGCGCCGTTGGCGCGCGCCAACGCGCCCAGCCAGTGCGCGCTGGGCTTGGCCGTGCGAAGTTGCGTCCGCCGGTCGACGCCGATGATGCCAAACGTGGGGCGATAGCCCAGCGACCATTCGTAATTGTCAAATGCCGACCAATACGTGTAGCCGCGCACATCGATGCCATCGCCCAGGCAGTTGTGCACGCCGCGCAGCGCCCGCCGCACATATTCGATGCGGCGTGTGTCGTCGCCGGTGCCGATGCCGTTCTCGGTCACGATGGCGGGCAAACCAGTGCGGGTAGTAGCTTCCCGAATGGTCGCCTCCAGCGCTTCCGGATAAAACTCGTAGCCCATCTGCGTCACTTCGGCATCCGGCTCAGCCCGCACCGGGCCGTCCGGCCCGACTCGCACGCGCGAATAGGTCTGCACGCCAATGAAATCGTCGCCAGCCAGCCGGTCGAGATAGTCGTTGTGCACGGATTCGCGCATTCGTGCGGCCGTTTCTTCGCCGCCCTGCACGGGTTGGATTTCCTGCATGGCCAGCGTGATGCCGACCGGAATCTTGCCATTGGCGGCTTTGATGGCCGTGACCGCCTGACGGTGGGCGGCCATGATCGTGTCGACCTCGCGCGCCGAAGAGGCAAAGAGCATCATCGAGAGATCCGCCGGACTCGTGTTGAGCTGGCGCGCAACAGCTTGCCACCAGGGGGCTTGCACCAGCACGTCGCGCGGCGGCAAAAAGCCGGCGCTGGCGATCAGGCGTGAGATGTTGACTTCGTTGAGCGTGCAGGCGGCGCCCATCAAATCGCCGAAATGGCGCATGGCCCGTTCGCAAAAGCGCGCAAATTTGGCCGCGGTGTCGACGCCGCCCCAGCCGCCCTGCGCCATCAGCCAGCGCGGCGTGGTGAAATGATGAAACGTCACCATCGGCGTCAGGCTGTTTTCGTGGCAGGCGGCCAGCATGCGCCGGTAATGATCCAGCGCGGCAGTGGAGAAGTGCCCGTCTTCCGGCTCGATGCGCGACCATTCGAGCGAAAACCGGTACAAGTTGAAACCGAGCTGGCCGAGCAGGGCGATGTCTTCGCGATAGCGATGGTAGTGGTCGATTGCGTCGCCCGAAGGCTCGACGTTAATGGTGCCCGGCGTGTGTTCGAGCGCCCAGGTATCGTTGTTGACGTTGTTGCCTTCGACCTGATGCGAGGCGGTAGCCGTGCCCCACCAGAAGCCCTTGGGAAATGCGCTAGTCTGAGACATGGTGGTGAAGCCGTTATTGTCGCCCATTTGAGAGATTGGGCAAACGATTCCGCGCTGTTGCCGATATCGCCATCCGGCATAAAATCTACTTGCTGCCAGCGTCCTGGCGAAAACCGAGAATCAAAACTATGGCCACGATTATTAAAACAGACTATCACCCGGGCGACTACAGCCTGGTGGGCAAAGACACAGCCGAAGCCATTCGCAAGGGCTTGGCAGAGGCGACCTGGTATGCCTCGCCGGTGCCAAAAGAAAAAATGCGCGAGCTGTTGGAGCGCCGCGATGGCCCGGCGATTCGCGACACGCTGATCTGGTTCACTTTGTTGTTTGGTTTTGGCATTCTGGGCTATCTGACCTGGGGCACATGGTGGACGGTGATTCCCTTTGCCGCGTATGGTGTGATTTACGCCTCGACGTCAGACGCGCGCTGGCACGAACATGGCCACGGCACTGCGTTCAAAACAGACTGGATGAACAACGCCATGTATGAGCTGGCGTCATTCATGGTGCTGCGCGAGTCGACGGTGTGGCGCTGGAGCCACACGCGTCATCATAGCGACACGATCATCGTCGGCCGCGATCCGGAGATCGCGGTGCCGCGCCCGACAAAACTTTCCAACTTCATCATGAATTTCTTCGCCATCGGCGCCTTTCGCAAATACTGGCGCGAAGTGCCGATGCATGTGATGGGCCGCTTTACGCCGGAGGAAATGACTTTTATTCCCGAATCCGAGCGCGGCAGCATCATTTGGCGCGCGCGCCTCTATGTGCTGATCTTTGCCGCCGTGATCGGCCTGGCCATTTACACCGGGAGCCTGCTGCCGCTGATGTATGTCGGGTTACCCACGTTTTACGGCTCCTGGCTGATGGTGGTCTACGGCTACACGCAGCACGCCGGCCTGGCGGAGAACGTGCTGGATCATCGGCTGAACTGCCGCACGGTTTACATGAACCCGATCAACCGGTTTCTGTATCTGAACATGAACTATCACGTGGAGCATCACATGTTCCCGCTGGTGCCGTATCACGCGCTGCCCAAGCTGCACGAGCTGGTGAAGGCGGACATGCCGAAGCCCTACAACGGCATCCTGGAAGCGTATCGCGAGATCATCCCGGCGATATTGCGACAGCGCAAGGAGCCGGCCTGGCATGTGCGCCGCGCGATTCCCACGCCGACCTATCCGGCGGAAGCGCCGCCGATGTCGACGGCCATCACCGCGCACGGCCGTCCGGTGGTGAACGGCTGGATCGAAATTGGCCCGATTGGCTTGCTCAACAAGGAAGACGTGCTGCGCTTCGATCATGATCATCACACCTACGCGGTGTATCGCACGAAGGACAACCGTTACTTCGCCACCGACGGCGTGTGTACGCACGGCAATGCGCACCTGGCCGATGGCTTTGTGCGCGGCACACAGATCGAGTGCCCCAAGCACAACGGACGCTTCGACATTCGGGATGGCTCGCCGCAGCGCGCGCCGGTTTGCGTGGCGCTGAAAACCTATGTGGTCAACGTCGAGCACGACAAGTTGCTGTTGGATTTGAATTCGGCGGGCGGGCAGGGAGTGATCGCGCCGGCCACGACCTACACTTTCCGGGTGGTGAGCAACGACAACGTGGCCACGTTTATCAAGGAGCTGGTGTTGGAGCCGGCGCCGGGATCGCCGCCGTTGAGCTACAAGCCGGGCGAGTATCTGCAGTTTGACATACCGGTGTATGGCAAACGCACGTTGGAAGGCGTGGCGGTTGCCGAGCCGTATGCCGCGGTGTGGAAGGCCCAGCATGTGTATGCCAGCGAGGCGGAAAACGACATGCCGGTGCGGCGCAACTATTCATTCGCCAGCAACCCGGACGTCGACAATAATCTGCGCTTTAACGTGCGCATCGCCACGCCGCCGCGCGGCCAGCACTGCAATGCCGGCACGGGGTCGTCCTATGTGTTTGGCTTGAAGCCCGGCGATACGATCACGGCGATCGGGCCGTTTGGCGACTTCCACATCAAGCCCACGCAACGCGAGATGGTGTATATCGGCGGCGGGGCGGGCATGGCGCCGATGCGCGCGCATCTGTCGCACTTGCTGGAGACCGAGCAGTCCGAGCGCAAGATCAGCTACTGGTATGGCGCGCGCTCGAAGCAGGAACTATTCTATCAAGACTATTTTGAAGCGCTGGCGCGCGACAACCCGAACTTTACGTTTCATGCGGCGCTGTCCGAGCCGCAGCCCGGTGAAGATTGGGACGGGCTGACTGGATTTATTCACGATGTGGTGAAGCGCGAATATCTTGCCGCGCACCCGGATCCTCGCAGTGTCGAGTATTACCTGTGCGGCCCGCCGCCGATGATCAAAGCCGCGACCGCGATGCTCAAAGCCATGGGTGTGGCGCAAAGCCAGATCGCGTTTGATGAGTTTTGACAGCCTGGCCTTCTGGCCGCAAGTGCGCTGTCTTCAGGCATTAGCCTGTGCTTCGAACTGGTCTACGACTCGGAGAAAATCGGCGGCGGCACCAGGTTCGAGCGACCGCTTCGTGCTCAAGGTGAGCGGCGAGCGTTCAAGAGATGGCATTTTTCTGAGAGATGCCATCTCTTGGGCGCAGAACCCGTGAACGGGGACGTGGGCTCAGATCGTCAACCCGGCTCAGCGGATGGACAACGGATAAGCGGATGCCGATATCCGCATATCCGTTGTCCATCCGTTGAGCCGGGCGCATGCGACGACGCCGACATTCGAACGACCGCTTCGTGCTCAAGGCGAGCGGCGAGCGTTCGAGAGATGGCATCTCTCTGAGAGATGCCATCTCTTGGGCGCAGAACCCGTGAACGGCGGCGTGGGCTCAGATCTGTATTTCGACCCGCAGCCTGCCGTCGCTGGCGTTTGAAGGCGGCAAAGTGATCGTGCGTGCAAGCGAAGCCAGAGGTCACTGTCACAAAATCAGCATGATCTACCGCAGTCGGCTACAGTCTTGGTTTGCAACACTAATGCCCGTCGATGCCGGAAAGGTCGGCGACACATTTCCACGGCTGAGCGACGGCTATATGTCGTGGACGATTGAAAACCTTGCCGGCGTGTTGCAGCGGGAGGCGGACAGTACGCTGGCTTTGTTCGATGCGCAAAAACTGGCGGAGGCCAATGCGCACGTGCAACGCTTGCTGCCGACACTAGCCCGGCCGGCGCCGGACCAAAGTAGAAGCATGCCTGGATTCAACAAGGGCTACGCGCTGCTCATTACCCGCCCGCTCTCAGCGCCAAATATTCCGCCCACACAAAGCCGGCCACGCCGTCGAGGGTGCACACCGCAATCCACACGCCTGTGCCGATCTTTGGCGCGAGCGTGTTCAGCGGCTCGCGAGCGCACAATACCGTGCCGCGCGGCAGCACGCGCAGCACCGCACCCGAGGTCGATGCTTCGGCGCGCAAGTTCAGCCCGTCGTCGGCCGCCACCGCGCACAGCGGCCGCTGATCGGGCTCCATGATGATGGGCAAAGATTCAACCGAGCGGCTTCGGCGTGATGGCATGAACGCTTCCTCCTGAAACATATCCGTTGCGGCCGCGCGCATCCTGCACCCGCAGCCATGCGCCGCGCGTGCCGATCTTGCGTTTGGCCGTTCGCGGCGCTTCCAGCACGACCAGCGCCTCATGGGCCGTAATGCGCGCGAGAATTTTTCCGGTGCGCCGTTGCGCGCGCAGCGTCGTAGCCGACCGCGCGCGCACGATCTGGATCAACGGCTTCCACGCCGGTTGCAGCTCGGCGCGACTGCTTCGCTTGCGCGGCCTGAATGCGCGCGTGACCTCAGGGCTGGTGCGCAAGAGCCACGCCGCCGCAAAGCCGCGTTTGCCGCTGTAGTCGAGTTCCAGCCAGCGCCCGGCCTGACCGATGGCATTGGCGCCATCTGCCGGCAGCGATGTCACCGCGCTCACACCGTCTAAGGGCAGGCGCGCCACAATCTCGGCGTCGGGCTTGGCGACACCGCGCAATGGCACGCCGCCGACCGCGGCAATGTCAGGGTCGCTTGTGGGTGTCACGCGCAACGTGCCAGGCGCGCTGGCGGCGCCGAGCGGGTAGTCGTAGAAAACTGCGTGCGTGATGATCTGAGCAGCGCTGCGTGTACCGCCGCCGTAGCGCGCCAGCAATGAGCCGGGCGCGGGCGGGTGGATCATCGGATCATGTATGACGTAGTCGTCGCCTTGTTTGGCGTGCAGCAGCACCCAGTGCTCTTGCAGACCATCGAGGTTGGGCGCCGAATCGAGCTGCACCACCACAGCCAGACCGCTTGTCAGCGCTGCGTCGATGCGTGCCAGGCCGGCGGCAATGCCGCCTTGCCAGATGCGGTCGCGATACTTAATTTCTGGAAAGACTGCCGGCAGTCCGGTGAAAATCATCAGATTGTGCGTGGCGCCGCCAAAGCCCACGCCATCACCGAGCGCTGCCAGCGCGGCGTTGAGCGCATCGGGCGAAAGCACGCGGCCGGCGCGGTTGGCCAGCATGGTCAGACAGGTTAGCGTGCAGCCATAGCGGCCGATGGTCGAATCGGGTCCCGAGTTGGGTAGGCCCAGCCGAGCGCCCGACCAGCGCGGGTCGATTTGTGAAAATAGAGTTGGGGTCATAGGCTGTGTGATCGCGGATAACTCAAATGCGTCGTTGACAACGCGCAGGACTGTTTGGCCGTCATCGGCGATCGGCGCAGTTTCGCCTTCGAACAGTCCAAAGCCCGCCAGATTTGGCGGCTTGAAGATGAAATCGAGCAAGCCGAAATTTCGGCCAGGCACTTGCCGCAAGTAAATGAAGTGCGGGATGGCGCGGCCAGAATCGTTGGCGGTGACCGAAAAGTCGAGCCAGGCGCCGATGGCCGGGTCGACATGGCTGCTGCCGGCGCCCACCGAGGCGTCGCCTGGGCCGCGGCCAATGCGACGTTGATAGTGCAATGCCGTTGCTGGCGCATTGCCGCCGAAGGAAGCGATCACACGCTGTGCGGTGCCGGCGCCGGCGTTGTAACCCAGCCCAGCCAGCGCGACGATGCCGTCGAAGAACTGCAGCTGCATGCTGACGTAATGCGCGCCACACAGCGCCTGCGCCAACAGGTTTCCTTGCGCAAACGCTTGCGCGAAGGCCGCATTGAGCGCCGCATCGGGTGGGGCGGCGTCGACGCTGAGCCCAAGCGCCAAGGCTTTGTAGGCGCGCGGCATGCGTGGGATGATGTCGGCGCGGGTTGAGGCGATGACCTGCAGAATGCCGTCGGGGTGGGTGGTGCTGGCGCCTTCCACCGCGGCAAAGGCTTTGAGCAGCAGCAGCGGCAGGCCATAGATGGCCGCTGCGCTGCGGAGGGCGTTAGTGAGCGCACTCATCCGTTATGACTCATGGCCGGCAAAAAACAGGCGCATTCCGGTAAAACTAACCACAAAGCGCGTTAACCCCTACCCGACGATTGCACCTTTCAGGTCAAGACTTTTCTACACCCAGCGCCCTGGCGACTTCTTTATGTGTTCGTTGAGCAAATACGCTGAAATGCCCGCGCTGAGCGGGATCGTGCAGATGACGCCGAAAAACAACGTGAATATCAACACCAGGAACTGCACAATAAGATTGCCGACAAGGATCACGATGCCCTTCTGTGTCTCACCGGCATAAATCCAGCCGATGCCGAGAAATCCAAACAGCCCAGCCACGACCTCCAGGATCAGCGCGGTGGACTTGCTTTTGACGCCTGGCATGGCAGTGGCGCCGGCGCCGACATTTGAAGAAGCGGTCGTTGTCTGCTGCGCTTGCGTTTGCAAGGCCGCGCCGCAGCTCGGACAAAACACCGCGCCCTCATCCACCGCTGTTCCGCACTTTTGACAAATCATGCTGCACCTCCTGCTATCGCAATGCCGGTGCGCCTACTTTGCGCACCGAAAACCTACATCGTCTTGAAAGACTTCGGGCCAAAGCGCCATCTCGGCGCCGCACACCAGCTGTTGGCGCGGGCTGCGCCAGGAACCGCCTTTTAGAACGCGTTTTGTCTTGCCTTTTGACAAGCCGCGCGGCGCAACTTCGTCCTGAGTCCATTCCCACACGTTGCCAGCCAGGTCATAGACGCCGGCGCTGCTGGCGCCGCCCGGATAGGCGTCGACCGGCGTGGTGCCATTGCGCGCGCGTTCGCAGTTCGCGCGCATCCCGTCGAAGGCGTCGCCCCACGGATAGGCGTTGGCTGTGCCACCAGCGGCAGCGAGCCACTCCTTGACGGTGGGCAGCCGTTTGCCCAGCCAGCGCGCATAAGCCTCAGCCATGGGAAAGCTGACGCCAACCACCGGATGCCGCTCCGTTCCCACCGCCGGCCGGCGCTGTGCCCAATGTGCGGGCGCGGAGGCGCCCGGATTCCTCTCAAGGAAGTTCAGATAATCGGCGTTGGTCACTGGGTAAGCGTCGATATGAAATGCCGCAATATCCAGGCCTGCGCCGTCGATGACGACCATCGCTTGAGCAGGACCGGCCTGCGCTTTTGTCGGCAACCCATTGATAAACACAGCATGTCTTTCCAGCGGCGCTTTGGTTTCGGCTGGCGGTTCCGCTAGTATCGTCAACAGCGGCGCGTCATACTCGGCGCGCCAGTCGATCGCCGGCCGTAATGCGCCGAAGCACGCTGCCAGGTCGCCGGCGCGGCCGTGGCGTTCCATCATCGTGATCAGGTTCAGCACGCGCACCGACTTCATGCCGCCGCCGAGATTGTCGTAGTCGATGCCCAAATCGGCGCACATCAGCTGCAGCTCTTCCAGCGTAAAGGCCTCGTCCACCAGCGCGCGCAAGGCGTTCCGGCTGGCCGCTGTGAATTTTCGGATACCTGAAGTGCTCATGTCAGCTCAATGCATTGCCGCAGCTCAGGCAGAACTTGTGATCGGCGCCGACGGCCTTGCCGCACTTGCCGCAAAAACGTTTTGCGCCCGGCGCGCTGTCGACCACTGTGCCGCATTGCACGCAAAACTTCGCGCCGCTGGGCACTTCATAGCTGCATTTGACGCATTTGCTGCCCGGCCCGGTCATGATGCGCTCGTAGTTGCCATCGAGCATGTCTTCGAATTGGCGGCTGTCGACCCACTCGTTCAGCGCGCGGGCGCGTTCGACTGTGAACGGGTGCGTGCCCTTGTTGAGGCTGGCCAGCATGCGGTAGATCTTGCTGGTGTTGGACTTGTCCATGTCCTCCGAAAATTCTTTGGCCTGTTCGAGAAACACCGCTGGATCCAGCTCGTTGGCGAAGCGCGATGTGCCGCCCGCCAGCTTTGCCAGCATCGACACGCAGGGGGCCACGTCTTGCACAGCCAGCAAGGCCGCGCGGTCGGCGCTGTACTCGGAGCGCCGGTTCCAAGTGATAAAAGCGATCTGAATCGGCATCATGATCAGATCGCCCAGGCCGAAGGTCATGTCGCCGATGGCGCCGGCGGCAAATGTCAGCACGCGCGCCATTTCCTGATACAGCACATGGCCGCACTTGATATGCCCCAGCTCGTGCGCGATGACGCCGAGGATCTCGTCGTTGGTCAGGGAGTCGATCAATCCCGAATACAACACAATGAACGGGCGGGTGTGTCCAAACGTAAAGGCGTTGATCGGGCCGTTGGCCACATACAGCTCGGGCTCGCGCATATCCAGCATGGCGCAGGCTTCGCGCAGCATGTTGTAAAGCGTTGGGAACTGGCGCGTGCCAACGCGCACATAGCTGGCGACGTTGACCACATACTCGATGCGCTCAGATCCCCATTCGATGTATTTTTGGACCAGCGTGTCAAAGCCTTTGAGCTTGCGCAGGTTGGCCGTGGCCTCGCGGTCCATGGGATGCTGAAATGCGGCGGCCGCGATGCCCGGCATCGGCACTCGCGCCGAGCCCGGAACTGGCGATGTGCTCATTGAATTCACCTCCCGAAGCAGTGAGTGGTCAGTGTATTTGAGTTGAGCGGGAGTGCAAGTGCCGGCAGGTTGGGATGCCATGCTGGTTTCTCTGCACGAGTCCTGGTCCTCCCCTAATCACTGGCACTTCACCACGGTCGGGCGCGACGCCGCGGCGCCCGGGCTCAACTTACGGCAAATTCCTGAGCAAGCCGGCTTGCTGGCGCAAAAAACTCGCAAACGATGAGCCCGACCGTCATTTTGCAGCAAGACGCGGTCTATGAGGTCTCAGTACAGGTGGCTTGAGTGTCAGAGGCGTGCAGCTACGCCGCGGGCGCCTATGCGCTTGCGTCTTTGACGGCCATGGCCTCCATGAGATCCTTGAACTCGCTCGCTTTCTGATCTTCCACTGGCAGCGTAAGTAGCCGCTTGTGGACATCGCTTCAGCCCACGCCGGCGGCGCATTGGCGTCGATGAGCGGAACCAGCATGTCCACGCCGCATGTGGCGGGCGTGACGGCGTTGTGGATTGACAAGATCGTCAAAGACGCGGGCGGCGTCAATGTCAACACGCTCGGTGCGCGGCTGTTCGGTTCGGCGGTGAGCATAGGCTTGAAGAAGGGCATCGATCGGTCCGATATCGGCGTGGGCCTTGCGCGCGCCGAAGAGCTAAAGGTGTCGGCAGCCCCCAGAGCCAAGCCCGTCGCAGGTGCCCGGCTCTGCGGGTTTGACTTTTCGACGGCTGTGTCGCATACCCCTTGCAACTCAGTGGGATGCGCGGACACCGCATCTGGGTGGCTATGCTTTCGATGCGTGCGGCGCACAGTGGCGGGACAAGGGAGGCTTCGAGTGGCAAAGAAAAAGGACAGCCCTGCGGCGCGTGCGCGCACGCGGCCGGCTGGGAAAACGGCGAAGCGCAAACCGGCGCGGGCGAAGAAGCGCGCTGCGCCACGCTCGGCAAAAAAGTCCGCGCCTGGCGATCGGCTGCAGGAAAACCTGCGCGCGCTGCGCGTAAACCCGCATGATGCAAAGCTCATCGACGCAACGCGCGCGCAGATCGATGCGCAAGGGCTTGATGCGTATTTCCAGGCCGCCGCGCAGCTGATGGACCCCGGCGAAAAGTCCGGCGCCGAACCTGACGGCGCGCGCGGCTTTGCGTCGCAGGTCATCTCGCGCGATGGAAACACACAGCTCACCTGGTGGGATTGCATCCAGGCGCGCATGGCGCAGCCGCTGCGCACCTTTCAGCCGGCCAGCCTGGCCGAGCTGCAAACGATTGTGAGCAACGCCGCGCGCGAACGCCTCACGGTCAAGGCCGCCGGCTCCGGGCATTCGTTTACCGATGTGGCCGTCACCGCCGATTATTTGATCCGGCCCGGCAGCCTCAACAAGCCGTTGCCGCTCGACACCACGCTCTTGCGCGGCGGCATCGATTTGCGCAACCTGTTCGAAGTCGAAAGCGGCATCACCATCCACGAGTTGAACGATTACCTGTGGAATGAAAATGGCAAAGCGCTCAGCAACATGGGCGGCTATGACGGCCAGACCATCATGGGCGTGGTATCGACGTCCACGCATGGTTCCGGCATGGCCTTTGGGCCGCTGGCTGATTTTGTGCGCTCGATCACGCTTGTGGCGGGCGACGGCAAAACATACCGGATTGAACCGGCCAACGGCATCACAGACGCTGCCGGATGGGCGGCGCGGCAAACTGGGATCGAACTCAAACAGGATGACAGCTGGTTCGACGCCGTGCGCGTCGGCATCGGGTGCATGGGCGTGGTCTATTCGGTCGTGCTCGAAGTGCGCGACGCCTACGCGCTGAAGGAAGAACGGACCTTGAGCACCTGGCGCGAGGTGCGCGACGATCTGCGCGACGGCCGCGTACTGTCCGACAACCGCCACTACGAAGTTCTGTTGAACGCCTATGCCGCCAACGGCGATTTCACCTGCCTCGTCACGCAGCGCAATGTCACAACCGAGCCCCCAACCCGCCCGGAAATCGCGCGCAATTACCTGCTGGAACTGCTGGCCAAGTTTCCGCTGGTGGGCAAGCTGCTGGTGACGGTGCTGAATCGCGACCCGGATCTGATTCCCAAGGTGATTGACAAGGGCCTGCGCGCGCTGGTGCAGACCTATGTCGACCGCAGCTACCGCGTCTTCAACATCG
>JANMNW010000092.1:0-6999 GCA_031368515.1 Chloroflexota bacterium | reverse complement strand
CCGCCCCCTCCAGGCCGACCACCCCAGCCGCGAGATCGTCGTCGCCTGGCGGGCGGGGTCGAACGGATTGCACACGTCGCCGGTCCAGGCGTTTTCACCCGAAATACCGGAGGCGATTTCGTGCAGGTTGGTTTTGGCGATGACGATGGCGCCCGCGCGTTTGAGGCGGCTCACTGCGACGGCTTCGCCACCCAAATCGGGCAGCGCGGCGCGGGTGCCGCCGCGCGTCGGCATGCCGTCAATATTGTAAAGATCCTTGACAGTGACAGGCAGGCCGTGCAGTGGACCAGCCGGCGCCGCCGCGTCCGCTGCGGCAGCGGCGCGCAGCGCATCTTCGGCGGCCAGATGGGCGATGGCATTTAGCCCCGTGTGTCGTCCAACTGCGCCTAACGACTGTTGCACAAGCGCAAGCGCCGTGGTCTCATGACGAATCAGTTGCAGCCGCGTCGAGGCCAGAGTGATGTTCATGAAATCGATTATGCGTGTGAATGACACGGGCGGCTCAAATAGCGACAGGCGCGAGTGGCAAGCGCGCAAAAGCAGGCGCATCGACATTGTTCGCAACAAAGCAAGACATGCGACGGACACGGCCTTGTGAGTGGCGCGATCGTCCGGCAAAAGGTGTATTGCAACAGTGAAGTTGCCGCAATATCTAAGACTTGCTGCGGAGCGCGTACGCATATGCGACTAACGTAGGGGCCCGCCTAGGAACTTGTTGCGATGCGTGCTTAGGGTACGTGTAGGCAAAGTATGTGAATTGAAAAGTATCTGGCGATATCAATGGCGTTGAGAAAACGATTCAGCGATGTCAAGGGCACTGGCAGATAGGATGAAACGAACCAACATGTTGCGACCGGTATCAGCTGCGCTCCTAACGGTGACTGGGCTGGGCCTGCTGCTTGCGCGCGCCTCGATAACGCATGCCGCAGCCGCCGCCGGCGCGGCATCGCAATCATCGAGCATGGTGGACGACATACTGCGCGCCATTGCGCAGGTGCCGCCCTACGGATGGCATGTGCTGTTGTCCGCTTCCATCGTGGGCAGTGCGGCCTATGTTGGCGCGATCCTCAACCAGATGCGGCGCGATCAGCGCCAGTCGTTCGAGTTTTCTGAGCGCCGTGAATTTGAAGCGCTGATGAAGACGCGCGAACGCGATGTGGCCGATCTTTTGGGAAGTGAAGAAGGCTGGCGCACGCTGATCGGCCAAGTGGCTGCCGATGTGACCGCCACCGGCGTGGTGGTGGACGACGCCGGCGTGTTGAACGCCACGATCAAGCCCACTCCCTATTTCACCGTGCGCGCGGCGGATGGCCGCGATTTCTACTTCACCGTCGACGCCAAAAAGCTTCAGGCTTCGAAAGTCATCCCGCCCGGTTCGCGAGTGCTGGATGTGTCGCGGCGCGGCAGCCTGACCTCGCCGATCGATTTGCATCTGTTCTGGACGCGCCTGACCGAGCAGCGGCGAATGTCCAGTTTGTCGTTGCCGCGCAATGCGCGCTGGTTCTGCGTGGTCAAGCATCCGGAAGTGTGGGATGCCAGCGGCGCAAAGCTGCGAAGCGCGCATTCCACTGCGGGGAAGCGTTAACCCTATGGTCAAGACTGAACCGTCTACCGCAGCGAACGGCGGACAACCGATGCTTGAACACACAGCGGTTTTGGCGCTGGGCGGCGTGGCGACCACGGCCGCCTTTGCCGGTTTGCTGGCGCTGTTCGCACCGTTGTCCAACCCGTGGCTGGAAGGCGCAGCCGGCGTGATGTTTTATCTGGGGTTGTTTTTCGCGGTGCTGACGTGGATCGAGCGCTACAGCGCGGCGGATTGGAGCGTTCCCGCCGGTGTGGAGGATTCCAACTGGGCGCTGCGGCGCAAGGTATCGATTGTGCTGGGCGTGTGCGCGGTGGCCATCACGGCTGTGAGTGGCACGCTCTGGATTCGCGACCCTGTCGCGCGCGCGTTGATGAACGCACAGGCGGTGGTCATGGCAGTGAGCGCGGCCAACGACTTCCGGCGCTTCCGGCTGCCGCTGCCGCTGACAGTGACGGGACTGCTTATCGCCATCGTCTTGCTGGCGATCGGGCCATATGCCTGGCCGATCGTCGTGCTGGCGCTGGTGTGGGCGGCGGCACTGAGCCTGGTGCATCGCTATATCGCCAAGAGCGGCATGAGCCTGGGCGATCAGATTGCGCTGCTATGGATCGCGCTCGCTGCGCCGTTCAACGGACTGCTGGCGGTGTTTGCCGGCCAGTTGACGCTGGATGTTCTCGCGCGCATTACCGACTGGAAGGCGAAGAAAAAGCGCGTGCCCATTGGCGGCGCCTGGCTGATCTGCGCGGCAGCGCTGCTGGCCGTGCCGCAGTGGCCGGCCTGGGTGATGACGGCCTCGGCGAGCGCGCCGGTGCTCGCCGAAATTGAAAGCGCGCCCGGGCGGCCGATGAGCAACGACGCCTTGTTCCGGTCCGGTCGGATGACCGATGACGGGCTGGCGCGGCTGCGCAGCATCGCCCACGAAGCCGCGTATGTGACCGGGCGGCTGAGCTTTGAGGAAGATCGCCAGACGCGCGTGCGTTTGGCGCGGGCGACGGCGCAGCGGGTGCGCGAGTTGCGCGTGGCGGCGATGCAAGCCAACGTGCCATCGACGGCGAAGGCGCCGCTGGCCGGCCTGTTAGGAGAGCTCGCCACCGCGCTGGAGACGTATGACATCGACGCGGTGCGGCTGTCGTCAAGCGCGCTGTCTGAGCGGCGCCGGGCGATCGAGGCTTTGATAGTGGATTACGCAAGCTGGAAGGAATTCGCGGCTGAGAGCCCGCAACCGTGAGTCCGTTCGCATCGAAGCAGCATAGAAACCTACATTGCAGTTCAACGGAGAAGCATCCATGAGAAAGATATTTCTGATTGTCGGCGCGCTGCTGGCTGTGATAGTCGCAGCCGGCATGTTCCTGCTGTGGCGCGCGTCACAGCCGGTGGTGTATGAGTTGCCGGTTGCGGTGACGGACATCCCCGCCGGCACCGTGCTGCGCCCGACCATGTTTCGCCTGGCGAAATGGTCGAACCTGGACCCCGAGTCCGTCGGCCGCTTCATCACGGTGGACGAGTTTGAGAAGGCCAACGGCAAAGTCACTGTGACCGACATCCGCGCGGGCTTTCCGATTGCCGAATCTCAGGTGGATCCGAACAGCAACTCAGACGGCGAATCGCGCCTTTCAGTGGTGATCTCCGGCACAAAGACCTCGTACATGGTGATTCCGGTTTCGCCGGATTCGGCCGGCAATTTTGTGCAGCCCGGCGATCGCGTGGATGTGGTGCTGGCATTCAACAAGACGGACAGCCCGGCGCCCTACAGCCCGCTGAGCCCGGAAGGCGAGTTGCTGGCCGAGGACAAGTCCAAAGCCGGAGGACAGCAGGTTCAGGACACAGCCGCGCTCTTCCCGCCAGCCAGCAAGCTGATTGTGCAGAACCTGCGCGTGCTGCGCGTCGACCGCGAGATTCCGCGCGATCAAAACAGCAACAACGCCACGGACGCCGACACGCTGCGCCAGAAGGAAGCGGCCAAGCGCGTGGCCGACGTGAAGCGCATCTATGTCGAGGTCACCCGCGACCAGCTCGAAGTGATGAGCTTTGCAATCAATAACGGCACGCCGAACATCGCCGTGCGCTCGTCCACCGCCGACAAGGTGATCGAGCCGACCGAAGGTGTGACCTGGAGCGACTTCATGCGCTGGTTCTACATTCAGCGCGGCAAGCAGATCCACGTGGACTCGCTGCGACACACCGGTCCGTACGAAGCGGCGCCCCAGGAATAGGCCAACCGACAACGATCAGGAGAAACGACATGGCAGAAAAGAAATTCCGTCTCGCAGTCGGTTACCGCAATTCGTCGGATGTGGAGATGATGCGTGAATCGCTCATCAACACGGACATTGCGCTGGTGAGCTACGATCAGAACGCTCAGCGCGTGTTTGACAATGCGGTGCGCCTGGCGGCTGATGCGGTGCTGCTCTCGCCGGAGTGCGAAGGCTATCGATCGCAGATCATTCACGATTTGCTGTTCTATCGCGAACGGCCCATCCCGGTGATCGGATGGTCGGACTCGCGCCGCGATGACGGGCGCAACATGGTGTCCAACGGCGCCAAAGGCTACGTCACGCTGCCGATGGACGCCATCCAGCTGAACCGCCTGATCTTGATGGTGCACGAGGTGGTGGACGCGGCCCGGCGCGAACGCGACGACGGCCAGGTGTCGTTGACCGCCGGCTACATGGCGCTGCCCGGGCAGGGCGGCGGTACGTCGTGGCAATCCAAAGTCATTTCGGTGTATGTGCCGAAGGGCGGCGGTTCGCATCGCACGACCACGGCGGTGAACCTGAGCACGGTGCTGTCGCACGTCACGATGGGCAACCAGAAGACGATGCTGCTGGACTTCGACCAGACCAAGGGCGACTGCCACACCATGCTTGGCTACATCCTGATGGTGGAGAGCATCATCGCCGCGCGCCGCGACATGGCCACGATCGAGCGCGGCTTGTATGACTTGATCGTCAATATTGCGCCGCGCTATAGCGCATCACGCGCGCAAAACCTGACGCTGCCCTTCATCAAGAACTACATCGTCAACTCGCCCGCGCTTCCCGATTCGCAGCTAGACCTGCTGCCGGGCCTGATGCGGCCGACCGACAGCGGCATGGACGAATTTCTCAACCGCGACATGATCCTGGACATTGCGCGCACGATCATCCAGCAGGTGCGCCGGTCGTACACGTTCACGATTGTGGATATCGGCCAGGACTTCTCGATGCCGCTGCACGAAGCCGCCATCAAGGAGTCGGACGAAGTGCTGGTGATTGTGCCGCCCATCATGACGGCGGTGATCGACACGCGCTATGCGCTGCAGTCGCTTGAGCATTACTTCGGCGACCTGAACAAGTTCAAGCTGCTGATCACGGGCTACGAGCCCAGCTTCGGCCTGGCCGAACGCGAAATTGTCGACATGGTCGGCCTGCCGCTGGCCGCGACGATTCCGTTTGATCCGGTGACCGCCACCACTTCAGTAAACACGCACACGCCGTATGTGCTGACCGACAGCGGGCCGCTGGGTCAGACCATGCGCGCGCTGGGCGGCATGTATCTGCCGCAACTCAACCAGGTCTATAAACCCGCGCGCAAGAAGGTTTTCTCGTTGCGCCGATTGTTTGTGAGGGACTAAGCCAGCAGGAGAAACATATCCATGACAAACCGATGGTCAAAAGACAGCGGCGGCAAAGATGGCAAGGATGGCGGCAACCGCGGCGCAATTCCTCTGTGGAACCGCCAGGGCGCAGGCACCGCGGGCGCGCAGGCGGGCAGCGAATTTGCCAAAGCCTATCGCGCGTCGCGCGTGGAAGTGAACACAGAAAAGTCGCCGTATGAGACGGTGCTGGACAGCGTCAAGGAAGAGCTGAAATACGGCCAGGGCCTGGCGTCGACGGCGTATGACAACCCGACCGAGGACGACTACCGCCTGGTCAAGGAAATCGCCAAGCAGGCGGTGCAGGCCTACAACCACAGCGCGCCGAGCAACGGCGTGGATCTGCTGATCGACGCGCCTGAAGAAGAGATGGCGGCCGAGCTTGAAAAGCTCGCCAAGCGCATCGCCGACGATGTGCTGGGCTGGGGGCCGATCGCGCCGTACATGTCCGACCCGCAAGTTGAGGAAATCTTCATCAACGGCCAGGGCCTGATTTTTGTGCAGCGCGCCGGCGAAACCAAGCAGCCGACCAGCTCGATCTTCCGCAGCCCGCAACAGCTGCGCAACTTCATCAACAACAAGCTGGACATCGGCGGCGGCGCGCGCACGGTGACGCAGCGCGTGCCGTATCGCGACCAACGCTTGAGTGACGGCAGCCGTATTCACGTGATCATGGACCCGCTGGTGGCCAACCTGGGCACCGGCGGCATGGCGGTGACGATCCGCCGCTTCCGCAGCGTGGCGCGCAAGCTCGACGACTTGCTCAAGCTGGGCTCGCTGACCGTGCCGGCGGCCAACCTGCTCAAGGCGGTGGTGCAGGCGCAGTTCAACCTCTGCGTCAGCGGCGGCACCGGCACCGGCAAAACCACGTTTCTCACGGCCATGACGGCCGAGATCGATCCGGGCGAGCGCGTCATCACAGTGGAAGACACGCCCGAATTGCAGCTGCCGCACCTGCCCGACTGGGTGCAGCTGATCACGCGCGAGCGCGCTGAGGGCGCCGAGGCGGTGATCATGGCTGATCTTGTGCGGCACTGCCTGCGCATGCGCCCCAAGCGGATTCTGCTCGGCGAGGCCCGCGGCCCGGAGATGGTCGCGATTCTCGAGGCGATGAACACCGGTCACGACGGCTGCATGTTTACCGTGCACGCCGACGACGCCTTCAAGACCTTGCAGCGCGTTGAGACGCTTTATCTGAAGTCGAACATGGGCAACGTGCCGCTTTTCGCCATTCGCCGCGAAATTGCCTCGGCGCTCAACATCATCATCAACATCGGCGTGTTCCGCAAGCCGGACGGCACGGATCTGCGCCGCGTCAAGGAAATCAACTATGTGGCCGGCAACGTCGAAAAAGACTCGCCGATCACAAGCGAGCCGATCTTTCACTGGGCGATTCCGCCGAACGGCGAGGACTGGCAGGGTCGCCTGGAATTCACGGGCGCATATCCCGAATTGCTGGTGAAGCGGCTTGAGACGCGCGCGCGCTGGTTTAACTGGGAACGCGACATTGTCGATCTGGCAGACGCATAGGAGGCGTGAATGGATACCCAAACCATGGCCATCGCCCTGTCGACGATTGCGTTCGTCGCGGTGTTTGTGCTGTTCTATGCGCTGACGATGCCCAAGCATCCGAACAAGGCGCCGCGCCAGGTGGATCCGTCGAAGACGCCGACGCGGTTTCCGACGCTGCAGGCCAAGCTGGATAACGCGCAGATCGAGATCAAGGCCGACGAATATGTGACGATGAGCCTGAAGTCGGGCATTCCGCTGGCGCTGGGGT
>JANMNW010000080.1:0-23253 GCA_031368515.1 Chloroflexota bacterium | reverse complement strand
CCGCCCCGACCCGGCGAGCTTGGCAAACTCGCGCTCATAGATCGCGAATCGCGCCGACTGAAACGGTGATCACGGTGTTGAATGTGCCGGCGATAGTCCCGGCTGTGGCGGTTGCGCTGCCTGAGCCGACAACAGGGTTGTTAAGCGTCACGCCCGGGCCGGATGTCCACACAAAAGGCAGCCCGGCGATCGTGTTGCCAAAGGCGTCGCGACCCAGCACGCTGTAAGTGCGCGTGCCGAGCGGCGGCAGCGTCGTGTTTGCCGGCGTAAGGTTGATTGTGCTGAGCGGCCCGGGGTTTATGGCCACGCTGGCTGTGCCGCTGATGCCGCCGATGCTCGCGCGCACGGTGGCGCTTCCCGCAGTGTTTGGCGCGGTGTACACAATGGGGTTGGGCGTGGCGGTTGTCGGCGCCACAGTCCCGCCTGTGGCCGTCCAAACAAAACTGGCCGATGGAATCACGTTGCCAAACTGGTCGCGCGCCACCGCGGAGAAGTTAGTGGTGGCGGCGGGCGTGGTCGTGGCGCTGCTGGGCGAGAGGCTGATGGTGGCGACTGGGCCGGCTGTGACGGCGACAGACCCGGTGCGGTTGATGGCGCCAACGCTTGCGCGCACGGTGTAATTGCCGGTCGTGGTCGGCGCGGTGTAGATCACCGGCAGCGCTGTGCCGGTGCCGATATTGAACGAGCCGTTCGCCCCGACCGCCGTCCAGGTTATCGGCCTGTTGGGCACCACGTTGCCGACCGCGTCGTAGGCGGAAGCGACATAGGTTTGTTGCGCTCCGGCGGCCAGCGACACGGACGCCGGCGTGATGATGATGCTGGCAACCGGGCCAGGCGTGACCGCGATCGCCGCGCTGTCGGACACGCCGTTGACTGTGGCCTGGATGACGTAGTTGCCGGCAACCGTGGGTGCGGTGTAGTTGGTTGTCAGATTTGCGGGCGTGGCAAACGATCCCGGGCCGGTCCATGCGACAGTTCCGTTTGTGACGGCGTTGCCGTGGGCATCGCGCGCGACGGCGCTGACTTGCGTGACCGTTCCAGATGCCATGATGGCGCTGTCTGGCGACACGCTGACGGTGGTGACCGGGCCGGGAGTCACGGTCAACCCCGCGCTGGCCTGGATGATCAGAGGCGTGCCGCGCACTTGCACGGAAACCGCCGCGGGGTAGGTACCAGCGATCGTTGGCGCTTGCGCAGTGGCGTTCAGGGGGCCCGTCGCGCTAAAGCTGATACTGATGCCGGGCGTCCAGGTCACCGAATCGCTTGCGCGAACATTATTGAATGCGTCGTAGACTACGGCGGTGTAGGCTTGCGTGCCGCCTGCCACGACCGACGCGGCGCCGGGGGTCAGCGTCACGCGCGCGGCAGCGGCCGGAACGATGGTAATGGGTATCGGGTTGCTGTTGCCCTCACCCGGCGTGGTGACCACGACGTTTAAGGTTGAGGGCGTGGTTTGCGTCACGATATTGGCAGCCAGCGTGGCTGTGATGGTTTCGGTTTCAATGCCCGTGATGTTTAACGCATGGGTTCCCAGATTCACAGTGCTGGTGGTGGCGAAATCATGTCCGGTGATCACAAACTCCGCCGCTTCGCCCGCCGTGATGACCGTTGGCGACACGGTGGTGATGACCGGCGCGGCGGCGATGGACGCGACCGCCGCATGCGGGTCGCTGGCTTGCGGCGCATGCGAGGGTGCGCTTGATTCCAGCGCGTGCGCGCCGGCCACAACGGCCATTAACGAAAACACGCTTAGAAAAAGGGCGGAAAGTCGCTGACTCATCAAGGCTCCAGTCGCAGCGTATAGACCTGCGACGACAAAGTATTTGAATTTGTGGATACCCACAGGATGTACTGACCGTTGGGGATCAGCGTGTAACGCTTTGACCAGTCGCCAGGCGCGAGCGCAGCGGTGTCGGTCGGCGGCGGAGTCAAGTTCACAGTGATTGGACAGCTGTCAGCGCCGCGTTGGAAGAGATACAACGTGCCGATCGACGCATAGTTGCGCATCGCGATGTTCACCGAGCCGGAGGCGGGCGCGACAAATCGATAGAGATTGTTGGGGTTGTCCGAGCGTTGTCCGATTTCGCCGGGAATCGGAATTGTGGTCGCGGCGCAAGCGACATGGTTGCCTGTGACAGGCCAATCGCGCGTCAGCAGCGGCGTGGCGATGCGGTGGGGAGTGAAGCTGCCGGCCAGAGTTGTCGATGCAGAAGGAAACGGCGGCACTGGCAGCGACGCGCCCAGCGCGATGGAACTTGAAAGCGTGTTGACCGGCGAGGTATTCACGCAGCGCACTGTGCCAGTCACTATGCCGCCGGCGCCGGTCACCGTGTCCTGCGTGTTCAGCGTGCACGTGCCTGCGCTAGGCGAGACTGTGATCGATACAGGCACGCCCGGGCCGACGGGTCCGGCGACACTGGTGACGCTGACAGTCACCGAGGCGGACGTATTGCCATCGGTGCGCAGCACGCCGGGCGACACGCCGATCTGCACGCTGGGCGCCAGCACGATTACATTGACAAACGCGGTGATGTTGCCGGCGCGCGCGCTGAATCCGTCAGGGTAAGTGCCGAGCGCCAACCCGGCGCGCAGGAGTGCGGTAAATGGGCCGGTGGATTCAATGTCGCCTGCGGCCAGCGCGCTGTTGGCGCCGCCCGCGCCGTTGCCCCAGCTGAACGTGACGCCGTTTATCGGCTGGCCTTGGGCGTTGAAAGCCGTGGCGGTAAACATCTGCGTGGTGCGCAGCGCCAGGCTGGTGACCGATGGCGTGACGATGATGTTGGCGATCGGCGTCGGAATCAGCGTGGCAGAAGCGCTGGCGGTGATGCTGCCGCTCGTGGCGGTGATGGCATTGGCATAGGTGCCGACCGCGCCTGTGGCGGTGAAGAGGCCGGAGCCGTCGATGATGCCTGCGGCCGGGTTGGCAGCCCACACCGCGCCGGTTGCGGTGATGGTGTTGCTAAAGCTGTCAAAGCCAAGCGCGGTAAATTTCTGCGCGCCGTTTGGCGGAATGGTGGCGCTGGCCGGTGTCAGGCTGAGCCGCACCAGCGGCCCAGGCCGCACCACCAAGCCCGCGCTGCCTGCAATATTCGAGTTGACGGCGCTGCGCGCACTGATGGCGCTGGGGAAAGTCCCGGCGACGGTACCCGCCAGAAGCGTGGCGCTGGTGGTGCTGGCGTTGGCGAGTGTGCCGCCTGCCAGCGCCTGCCAGGTTACCGGTGTGCTGGCGCGCGGATTGCCAAATCGATCAAAGCCTCGCGCCTCGTACAGCGCGGTTGTTTGCACCGCCGCTTCCGGAGGAATCGGATCGCTTGGATTGCCGATGCGCCCAACCGCAATCCGGTCGAGATCATCCGGCGTGATTGTGAAGGGCGCGCTATCGGCGCCTTCGCCGGGTGTCGTCACCATCATGGGCAGCACGCCTGTTGTGGTGAATGTGTTGGCCGGTATCACCACCAGCAGCGATGTGGCGGTCCAAGTCAAGACGTTTAGCGCCACGCCGTTTAGTGTGACGGAGGAGTTTGCTGCAAAGTTGGCGCCCAGGACAACGCGTGAACCGGCGTCGCCGGCCTGAATGTCGGGTGGGGCGATGCTGGCGACGACTGGCGCTGCGTTTCGCAAGCGCTTGAGCGTTGCCGCGCCGGGATGTGCGTTCCCGCTCCCCAGTGATCTGTTTATGGGGAGTGAAATCGCGATTGCTGCCATCGCGCACAACCAACGTAGAACGCTCCCCCTTCCCATCTTTCTGTGTCTCCGTTAGCCGCAGGTTGCGCCGGGTGGACAAGGCGGTGGTGGCAGTGGTGGTGGGTTGCCACCACCACCCCCGCTTGGTGGCGGAGGCGGCGGCGTTTGAGTTGGCGGAATGGGTGTCTCTGTAGCCGGTGGCTCCGGAGTCCAAGTCGGCGGCACGGGAGTGTGTGTCGGTCGTATCGGTCGTGTCGGCCGTGGCCGGAATGTGGCCGTCGCCGTGGGTGGCACAAGCGTTTCGGTCGGCAATGGAGATGGGGTGACAGTTGCGGTGGCGGTCGGAGGCGGCTCGGTGGCTGTTGACGGCGCAGCGGTTTCGGTGGCAGGCACCATTGTGGCAGAAGGCTCAAGCGTGGCCACGACCACTGTGGCTGTAGGCAATGCGGTTTCCACCGCGCCCACGGATGCGAGATCGGGTGTCGCCGATGCGGTGCCCGAGGAGCCTGTGATTGGCGTGACGGTAATCTGGGAGGTCGCCTCAACGGTGCCACGATTGCCGATCCAGGGAATCAACAGCGCGCCGGCAATCACCAGAGCGGCCAGGACGACCAACGTGGGTATGGAGAGCAGCGTGCGAGGCGCTTTGCCGCGCGCGGGCGACTCGGCCATGTGCTCCACCTGGAACGCGTTGGCTTCGCCTGTGACGTAATCCAATATGGCCACGGAGACGACGCTATGAGCCGTGTCGAGGGGATATACGCCCAGTAACGCCTGCACCGCTTTGCGCGCGGAGGGCTGGCTGCGCATGATGTTGCGGATCTGCAAATCGGGCATTCGGGACGCAAAGTCTTCGGTGCAGATCAGGATGCGGTCGTCGCCTTCCAGATCAAGCTGGCCCAGATCGACATCTGCCTCGTCGCTGAACGATTCCTCGGTCAGGTTTTGCAGATGGCCTTCGCGGAACAAATAGACGCGCCCGCGCTTGGCACGCGCGATGGTGAGGCGGTTTTGCTGCAGGATGACTGCAGTGGCGCAGACCGTGTGCGGCCCGGTGTCTGGCGCGGCGCCGTCCAACTTGAATGTGCGCGCCAGATGTGCAGCCTTGGAGAAGGCCATGCTCAAGCGCTGGGTAGGGTCTGCGATATTGGTGGCTGGATCGAGCCCGTCAAAGATGACGCGCGCGGCTGCCGCAGCAAGACGCTGATTTGTGTCCAGTGCGTGATGGACATCAGTCATCGTGATGACGACATCATCATCGTTTGCGTCGAATTTCGAACGCGGTGTGGCGAGTGCAACCGATTCCGAAGAATTGGTTTGCACATGCCATTGCAGCGCCACAGGCATGGCAGGTTCCCCTTGCGTGTCTTACCGAATGTGCAGCATCCTCGCAAATGCTACACGATGTTTACATCCCTAATTATCATCCGCTTTCCAGTATTTTTGACTGCGTCTACGCAATATCTAGAAAGAAAACAAGCTATCACGGACGTAGTTTGACCTAGGAAGCCGGCCCCTCCCGCCGGACAGACCCCAGAAATAAATAACCAAATATTGGGGTTGAAGACTGGCCCCGCACTCAGCCTTCAACCAAATATTGGCAAAACGCAAATCAAATATTCAGCGATCCGTTTTGCCGCAATATGTTTACATGGAAATAGTCGCAGCATAGTTCTTTTTCCGCATAGCTATAAGACGCAAGTCCTAGTCAACATCCTACGCAGCATGCATGACAAGTAGGCTGCGCGCATCTTCTCTCCTACCTGCTGTTATGTGACGAAAAACAGACCTGCGTATCATACGCAGGTCTGTTATGTAATGCGATTTGGCGCCTAACGGAGAGTTATTCTTCTTCGTCCTTGGCGTGCTGCTGATGCTTGGCAATGATGGCCTGTGCGATGGCGGGCGGCACCGGCGCATAGTGATCAAAGATCATGTCGTAAAAGCCGCGGCCCTGGGTCAGGCTGCGCAGATCGGTCGAATAACGCTGCATTTCCGAAATGGGCGCATGCGCCGTGATGACCGTCTTGTTGGCTTTTTGGTCCATGCCCTGAATCTGGGCGCGTTTGGCCTTCAGGCTGCCCATCACATCGCCCGCATAGTGCTCCGGCACGGTGATGTCGAACGAATAGATCGGCTCAAGCAGCACGGGCCCGGCCTGCAAAAACGCTTCGCGAAACGACACCCGCGCCGCGATCTCGAACGCAATCGGTTTTGAATCGACAGCGTGCTCTTTGCCATCCAAGACGGTGCAGCGCACATCCGTGATGGGATATCCCGCCAGCACCCCGGAGTCCATTTTCTGTTTGACGCCCTTCTCGATGCTGCTTTGATAGGACGAGCTGACTGCCCCGCCAAATACCTTCCATTGAAACTCAAAGCCCGCCCCCGCGGCGGCGGGTTCGACGCTCAGCTCGAGCTCGGCAAACTGGCCGGCGCCGCCGGTCTGCTTCTTGTGGCGGTGGCGATGCTGCCCATGCTTGGTGATCGTTTCGCGATAACTGATGCGCGGCAGCGCCGTCTCGACATCCACGCCAAATTTCGTGTGCAGATGGTGCACCGCCACATCGATGTGCGCCTGTCCCAGGCCATGCAGCAGTGTTTCGTTGGTGCTCATCTCATGCGTGCTGCGCAGGCTTGGGTCTTCCTCCACCAGCCTCGCGAGCGCCACATTGATCTTGGCCGCATCGGTTTTTGTTTTTGGCTGAACGGCCACCGCGTAGAGCGGGTTGGGAAACTGGATCGGTTCCAGGCGTGTGCCATGCTGTTTGTCGCACAGCGAATCGCCGGTTCGCGCGCTGGTCAGCTTTGTCACTGTTCCCAAATCGCCGACATGCAGCACTGGCATGTTGATTTGTTCTTTGCCGCGCTGCACAAACAGCGAGGCGATGCGCTCCTCATCCCCGCTGCGCGCGTTGATCAGGCGCAGGTCGCCGCTGCGGATAGGTCCTTCGATGACGCGGCACAAGCTGATCTTTCCGACAAACGGATCCGCCGATGTCTTGAACACATGCAGCACCTGTCCATGCTGGCCGTCGTCTGGATCAGCGCCCAAATCAAACGGCATCGGCGCATAATTCACCAGCGCGAACAGCATGGCGTGCATGCCGAGCATGAGCGCCGGCGAGCCGCAAAAAACCGGGACAAAGGTGCGTTTGCGGATGGCGCTGCGCAAACCGCGGATGAATTCCTCGTCGCTCAGCGCGCCGTCTGAAAACCATTTCTCAAGAAGGTCATCCTCGCCTTCGGCCGCCGCCTCCATCAATTTCCCGCGCGCGGCCTCGGCTTCCCCGCGCATGGCTGCGGGAATTTCGGCCACTTCGCCGTTCGCGCCCTTCAGGAAACGCTGGCTGACCAGGTCAATCACGCCGCAAAAATCATGATTCTGCCCGACCGGCAGCATGAGCGGCACGATGTCCTGATGAAAAGCGTCGTGCAACTGGCTCATGACGCGGTCGAAATTGGCATTTTCGCGATCCATGCGCGACACCATGACCGCGCGCGGAATGTCGGCTTCATCCACCGCTTGCATCGCAAGCTCGCTGCCCACTTCGACGCCGGAGACGGCATCGACAAAAATCAGGCCGAGATCGGCGGCGCGCACCGCGCTCTTCACTTCTCCGAAAAAATCGGTGTAGCCGGGCGCGTCCAGCAAATTGATCTTGTAATCTTTCCATTCGACCGGGATGGGGCTCAAATAGACCGATTGCTTTCGGCGCTTTTCTTCATCGTCGTAGTCTGAAACGGTGCTGCCGTCTTCCACTTTCCCGAGGCGCGAACTTCCGCCGCTGGCGAACAAAAGCGCTTCGGCAAATGTCGTCTTTCCACTCGAACTATGACCCAATAGCGCAACATTTCTCAGGCGGTCGGTCGCATATTCCTTCATGGGCAAGCCTCCGGACAAACGAAGAAATTCAATCCAACTATTTATTTGCTAGTGCGGCATTGTGGCCCGTGTGCGCGAGATCCGCAACTGGCGGCATGGCCGTGAATGCCTGGTCAGACGGCCAGGCAAAACCCGCCTTCGCGCGCGAAGGATCGAGGGTCCTATGGGATCTCGCGCGCCAACCAGGGCAATGGGTTGATGGTGACGCCGCCCACCGCAAGCTCGAAATGCAGATGCGGACCCAGGCTGCGGCCGGTATTGCCGGCGTTGCCAATGATGGTGCCGGTTTCGACCAGGTCGCCAAGCGCAACGCTGAATTTTGAAAGGTGGCAATAAACCGTAAACACGCTGCGGCCATGATCGATGATGACGACGTTGCCGCGCACGGGAAACTTCTGCACAGCCACGACCTTGCCTGGCGCGGCTGCGCTGATGGGCGTGCCCGCGCGCGCAGGCAGGTCGATGCCACTGTGAAAGGTGCTGAGCAAGCCGCGGTTGAAATTGCGTCGGGTGCCATAGTACGAAACGATTTTGCTGGTCACCGGAATTACAAGAGGACCGCTCCAGTATTGCGCACCGGTGAAGTTGCGGTTGAAGATGCCATCCAGCGCAGCGCGCTCTTCGAGGTTGACATCCAGTGCCAGCAGCGGAAGGAGTTTTTGCCCGAGCACCAGGTTTTCAAACGCAAACTGGCCGGCGCCGATCTGAATGCGTCCATTGACCGAGCCTGGAACGCCGTCGAGCGTCAGGCTGCGCAGGCTGACCGAATACACACCGGCTTCTTGCACCGCGCCCACGCCGGAGAGCGCCAGGTATGCGCCGTCCTTTTGCACGAAATTCAGCGGCCGGCCGGCCAATGTGCCCACGAGCGATTGCAGCGGCGCATTGGTGGTAACGCTGATAACGATCAAGTCGCCTTGCTTGGGCAATTGCGGGTTGATCTTGATGGCGCTGAATGGTTCGGGCAAGCCAGATTCAGCGGCGCTCTTGGATGCCGAAATTGCATCGCGCGCGGGCGGAATGCGCAATGTTGTGCCCGCTACCAGGCAGGTTGCGCAAGCCAGGGTGTTGTTTAGCCGCAAGGCGTCGGGCGAAACGCCATATTGCGCTGCGATGCTGAACAGCGTTTCGCCAGGCGTGACGCGATGCAGGCGCACTGCCGCGCCTGCGGCCGCGGGCAGCCGCAAACGTTGCCCGGCCACGAGCAGGTCGCCGCGGGTGATGCGGTTGGCGCGGGCCAGTTCATCGGCCGGCAAAGCGGTGAAAGCGGCCACGCTTTCAAGCGTTTCACCCACTTGCGCGCGATGGATCAGCGGATCGAACACCTCGGGCGGCTCCGGTGTGTCTTGCGGCGGCGGCGCGAGTGTGGCGACCACCTCGACCGCGGCCGTGGGCACCTCTTCCGGCGTGACGTTGGGATCCACCGCCACACTCGTTTCGGCCGCGGGCGGCGGCGTATCGATGGGTGGCAGAGTGGCTGTAGCTTCGACGGGTATGCCGAGCGGCGTTTCAGTGACGGGCGGCGGATCTTGCGCGCGCGCCGGAGCGGCGCAGACGCAGATCAGCAGCACAGTGACGACGGCGATGAAGCGGCGTTGGATGCGAATGGTGGGCGGCATTGGATTTGGCCGCTATTCTACGTGTGCATTCCCACTGTTCGGCCCAGTTGGGCTCCATCTTGAGGTGGAGCCCAACTATAGGTGGGGCCCACCTCAAGGTGGGCTCCACGGTCAAAGTTGAAAGGAAGTGTCAGCTTTGGCGCGGATTAGTTGCCGCCGATGGACTTGGGTTTGTTGGCCGGCGAGAGGTCTTCGCCATCGGGTCGCGGGCAATGTGTCCAGTTCCCGCTGTCATCCACGCCGCGGCACAGCACTGCGTTGCGCGCCCACACTGGATTAAGCGGCCGCACGGATGTGGGGCAGTAACGAACGGTCAAGCCGCAGCGCCGCCGGTTCGACATGTTTGGGCCGGAGCCGTGTGCCAGCATGTCGGCGTGCAACGACATTTCGCCGGCCTTGAGCGCATCGTAAATCGGCGCGCCGAGCGCCTCTACATCGACAATCTCCTGGTTGAGCACCGCCGCCTTGTCCGTCTCCTTCCACCGTAAATGGCCCAAGCGGTGGGTGCCTGGGATAAACTGCATGGCGGCGTTGTCCACATCGGCATCGTCGATGGCCAGCCATACCGTGACTGTGCGCGCCGGCGTGAACGGCCAATACGAGGCATCTTGATGCCACGGCACCGAACGCGGATCGCCGGGAAGCTTGCAAAAGAAGTGGCTGCCCCACGCCACGAAATTCGGCCCGAGCAAATCTTCGACGTAATCAAGAATGACGGGATGCGTGACGATGTCCCACAGCCCGCGGCAGCGTGTATGAAAGCCGTTGATCGCATACGCGTCGCGGCCGTCGTGCATGCCGAACATCGTCTCCAGCATCCAGTCAAAGTATTGCCGGTTGGCTTGCACGCCGGCTGCATCGTAAATCGGAATTGGCATCAGATAGCCGCGCTCGTTGTATTCGGCGATTTGCGCCTGCGTCAAGCGCTTGGGCGCTGCGCAGTGCGACGGTGCAAAGGAGAGATCGCGTTCTTCCACAACGCGCACTATTGCACAACCTGGAAAAAGGGGCAACAGGAAACTATCGTTTGACTTGCGCCCTATACTGTGCGAATGCTCAACCTAACCGCCCATCAGTTGCTGACCACCACGCGTTCGGTGCGCAAACGCCTTGATTTGACCCGCCCGGTGCCGATGGATTTGATCCACGCATGCATCGAGCTGGCGCTGCAGGCGCCATCCGGCAGCAATTCGCAACGCTGGCACTTTGTGGTGCTGACGGATGCCGATAAAAAGAAGGCGGTGGCTGATCTCTATCGGAAGTCGTGGCGCGCCTATGCCGGGGCCGAAGCCGGCGCAGCCCAAGCGCAACCGGCGCTCAACGACAGTCAGCGCGTTCGCCAGTCGGCCGACTATCTGGCCGTGCACATGCACGAAGTGCCGGTGTGGGTGTTGCCCTGCATCGATGGCCGTCCCGATGGGTCTTCAAGCGCGCAATTGGCCGGCATGTATGGCAGCATCCTTCCGGCAGCCTGGAGCTTCATGCTGGCTGCGCGCCTGCATGGACTGGCTTCATGCTGGACCACACTGCATTTGGCCTACGAAGCAGAAGCTGCCGCGATTCTGGGCATCCCGTATGCCTCGGTCACGCAAGCGGCGCTGATCCCGGTGGCATATCCGATTGGCGAGGAATTCAAGCCCGCCGGGCGCAAGCCGCTGGATGGCGTTGTGCACATGAACGGCTGGTAACAGGCTGTTGACGTGACAAGTATGTCCGGCCAATGCTGTACTTAAGGTCCGGACAATGGCATTGTGCGATGGACTGAGGTTGAATGAGCGCCATGCAGAAAAGGGGTTTCGACAAAGCCGCCATGACGTCGATCATCATTGCGCACACATCGGTGGACATGCAGACGATCTCACTGGCGACGTTGTTGCCGGGATTGCTGGCGTCGTTCAAGCTCGACTATTCCACGGCGGCGGCCATCGTCACCGCCAATAGCCTCATGATCGCAGTGGCGCAGCCGTTGTTCGGCATTCTGGGCGATCGGCGGCCGAACCGCTGGCTGGCGCTGATCGGCTGCGCGTTGTGCGGCCTGGCCATGAATACGATCACGTGGCTGCCCAGCTACGCGTTGATCGTCGCTGCGGCCATGCTGAGCGGGATTGGGTCGGCGCTGTTTCACCCGGAAGGCCTGGCCAACACACGACTGGTCAGCGGCGATCACACCACGACAGGCACCAGCTGGTTCTTCCTTGGCGGCAATCTGGGTTTTGGCGGCGGGCCGCTGCTGGTCGCTTTTTTGACCCAGCGTTTTGGACCGCACGGCGCAGTCGGCATGATTGTGCCGACCTTGATCGGCTGCCTGCTGCTGGCCACGCAGATGCACAAATTCGTCGGGCGCGCGACCGTGGGCGTGCATAAGCCGGAAGATAAAGCAGCAAAGACAACCGACCGACGGCCATCCACGGCTCGCCGCTCACCACGGTCGGCTTTTCGCGCGCCGACAGCGGTATTCGTGTTTGTCGCGTTCCTGCTGCTCTTGATCGTATTGCGCTCCGTGGCCATTGAGGGGCTGAAGACGTTTATTCCGCTGTACTTTGCGCAGGTCACCGGGAAAAGCGCGGCCGAGTTTGCGCCGTTGCTGGCCTCGTTGTCATTGGCGGGCATCGTCGGGACGATTTTTAGCGGACCGCTCGCCGACCGGGTGGGGCGGCGCAATGTGATGATCTGGTCGATGGCCGTTGCCGCCGCGTCGGTGTTCATCTTTTTGCGCAGTGAAGGCCTGGTGCAGCTTGCCGCCATCAGCATTTTTGGCATCGCCACCACTGCGCCATGGACCATCACCGTCACCATGGTGCAAGATGCGATGCCTAACAACCTGGGTTTGGCGAGCGGCCTGACGCTGGGCACCGCATATGGCGCCGCGGGCATCGGTGTCGGACTGCTGGGAGTGATGGCCGACCATGCGGGGTTGCCATTCACGTTGCAGTTCATCACCTGGATTCCGGTGCTGGTGCTGGTGATGAGTTTCTTTGTGCCGGAGCGCGCGCGCGGCGCTACGCAACCCGCGCCGATGGCCGCGCGCTAAGAGGCGTAGTCCAGGCTGGCGCGCACGCTGATGCGATTGGCGTTGCGCGCCGGGATGATGGCCGCGGCCAGAGCGGTGATCAGCACGATCGCCAGCCAGACGCCCGCGGCCGCGGTGCTGTAGGAAAACGTCAGATCCATCTTCAACATGATCTGACCCAGCCGGCGCGCAAGCCGCTCGGCGATCAGCAGCGACAGCGGTGCGGCGATCACCCAACTAAGCACGCCCTGGATCAGCGCTTCCGCGGTGAACAACTCGGCGATGCGCGCCGAGGTTGCGCCGACGGCGCGCAACACGCCGATCTCCTTGCCGCGCTCAATCACGCCGATGGCCAGCGCGCCCATCAGGCCGATGCCGCCGACGGCGGCCATGGTCACCGCCAGCATGAAGAACATGTTGATCGGGATGTCAGCCTGGCTTTGCGATGCCGCCCGGTCGTCGCGCAGCGTCTTGCTCTCAAACACATCCAGCGTGACGCCCTTCTCTTCGAGCACGGTCTTCAAACGCTCCAGCACTGCATCGATATCGCTGCCGGGCGCCGCGCGCACATAGATGCGGTTGCCGGCGTTGCGCAGCCCCGTGCGCCGCCACAACGGTGACTGCGACACATACACGCTGTTGGGCCCGATGTTGGTGTTTGAGCGAAAGGCTTCGGCAAACACGCCCACCACGCGCCATTCGTGCATGCCCAATGCGCCCAGATCGGTTTTGACCCAGTCGCCCAGCGCCACGCCGTACTCGTCGGCAAAACTCTTGTGCACCACGATTTCAGCCTGGTCGCTGGCGCCGAGCCAGCGCCCGGCAATCAGCGGCGGCATGTAGTAACGGCTGCCGGACGGCACGCCTTCGATTAGCATGCCGATGCCGGCGCCGTCCGTGTCATCGCCGCGCCGAAAGAGCGCGCCCACGTCGAACAGGCGCAACTCGTAGCCGGCCACGCTGGGCACGGATTGGGTGGCGCGGCGGATCGTACCTTCGTCAGTCAGGCCGCCGACTTCGAGGCCGAGGTCATAGTTGCGCAACGCATACTGCGCGTCGAGCGTGGCGTTGACCGAACCGGCCAGAGAGATGCCGGTGATAAACATGGCGCCGGCGATGATCAGCACGCCTTGCGTGAGCAGCAGCCGCCCGATACGCCGGAACGCGCTGCCGGCCGCCAACGCCAGAACCGGCGGCAGCGCGCCGGTGATGCGCGCGGCAAGTTGCGATGCGTCCGAGCCCGCGCCGCTCAAGCCATACGACGCCAGCGCCTCACGCACGGTTGTTCGACCGGCTCGCAGTATCGGCGCGAGCGCGGCCAGCAGCGGCACGGCGAAGGCGCACAGCGCCTGCAATCCGATGGCGCGCGGCGAGAAGACAAACTCATCGTGCGCGATGTTGAACAAATCGAGAAACGACTGCGTGGCAAAAAACGCGGCGAGTGCGCCGAGCGGCGCGGCGATGACAAAAGCGACGACGCCGAAGATCAGCACCGAAACCGCGTACATTGCGATGACCGAGAAGCTGCGCCCGCCGATGGCCTTGATGATGCCGATCTGATAGATCTGTTCGGCCACCAGCGCGTTCATGGTGTTGGTGGCGATGATGCTGCTGGCCAGCAGCGCCGCGAGCGCCATCAATTGCAGCACAAACGTGATGCCTTCGACGATCGGCCGGCCCCAGTGCTTGTCCGGCTCGCGATACAGCACCAAGCTGATGCGCACGTTTTCCTGCCCCAGCGTTTTGCGCATCGCGTCCGCCACGCGCTCCGATTGCGCCCGGCTGTACGGCGTGACGCGAACGAACAGCGAGTTGTAGCTGCCGCGCGCGATGCCAAAGACGTCGTCGGCCATGTCGGCTTTCATTAGAAAATAGGCCGGTCCGCCCAGTAATGGCGTTGGAATAAACGGGTGGCGCACGCGTCCGCCCAGAGTGACGGTGCGCACGCGACCGGCGGTTTCTCGGGTGCTGAACGTCGTTAGATCTGTGCTGAACATGACGCGGTCGCCGACATGAAAATCGAGATGCCGGTCGGTCGAGCGTTCGACGGCCGCGGCGGCCGCGTTCGGCCAGTCGCCGCCGGTGAGCGTGAGCTTGTCCATCGTGATGCGCGGAAAGTCGTCGGCGATGAACAGGCTGCCGCTGCGCCATGGACCGCCGTCGGCGTTGCGATAGCGGACGGTCAGCGCGCTGGCGCCTTCGATGCTTTCGACGCCGGGCAGCTTGCGCAAGCGCTCAAGCGTGGGTTGCATGATCGCGCTGTGGGTCCAGATCTGCACGTGGGCGGGGTTTGAGCTGACATGGGCGTTGTCCATGCCGCCGAGCAATTGGTCGACGATGCCAAAGATGGCGCCGACGGCGGTCACGCCGATGGCGATGCTGAGCACCACGAGCAGGCTGCGCAGCTTGTGGCCCATGATGTCGGACCGGACTTTGGCCAGCAGGATGCTCATGCCGGGTTTCGGTGATCGCGCACGATCTGACCGTTGACCACATCGATGCAGCGGCCTGCGCGCGCGGCCATCTCGTGGTTGTGCGTGACCATGATCAGTGTGCGGCGGCGGTCGCGCAATTTGAGAAACATCGTGAACACCTCCTCCGAGGTGCGCGCATCAAGGTTGCCTGTCGGTTCGTCCGCGACGATGACGGGCGGATCGTTGGCCAGCGCGCGGGCGATCGCCGCGCGCTGCTGCTGGCCGCCCGAAACCATCGAGGGCAGCTTGTGCGCCTGTTCGTCCAGGCCGACTTCGGCCAGCAATGCGCGCGCGCGTTCGCGGCGTTGTGAAGCTGGAATCACGCCCGCCAGGGCCATCGGCAAGAGCACATTTTGCAGCAGGCTCAGCCCGGGCAGCATTTGAAAGAACTGAAAGACGATGCCCATATTTTTGCCTCGCCAGCCAGCCAGCTGGTCTTCGCTCAGCCGGTCGATGCGCGCTCCGCCCACGACGACCGCGCCGCTGCTGGGCTTGTCGATGCCGGTGATCAGGTTGAGCAGCGTCGATTTGCCGTTGCCCGATGGGCCGACCACCGCCACAAACTCGCCTTCGGCAATCGACAGCGATACATCCCTGAGTACCGGGATGCGCTGGCCATCGACCGTGTAGTGCTTGTTGACCGTGTCGAGGTGGATCAAAGTGGCAGGTGGCATGCTGGAACGCTTAGTTGGCGGGCAGGGTGATGGTGGCATTCATGTTCCAGCGCCAATTCGCTTCCGGCGCGTCAATGCGCACGATGGCGGTGTAGTTGACATCGCCCAGCTTGGGCTCGCCAACGAGGCGTATGCGCTCGATCACACCTTGCTTGGCCTGGTCCGGAAATGCGTCGACGACAAACGCCACGGTCAGGTCTTCGCGCACCCGGCCGCTCACGCGCTCGTTGAGGTCCTCCGTTTCAAGCTGCCATTTTGTGAAATCGGCCAGCGCGATCAACGGCTGACCAGCGGCCACGACCTCGCCTTCATCTGGCAGGATTTGCGCGATGGTGCCGCTGAATGGCGCGCGCAACTCGGCGTCATTGAGAGCGTCCAGCGCGCGCGTCTGCGCGGCTTTGGCATTTTCGATGGCGATGGCCGCCTGCACTGCCGCGACGCGCGCCGTTAACACCGGCACCTGAAACTCGCGCAACGGCGTGTTGTCATTGGCGGCCAGTTTTTTCTCCAGCGCGCGAATGAGATCGAGCTCGCGTTGCAGGCCGGCCAGATCGAGCGCTGGATCGAACAGGTCTGTTTCTGGTATGACGAGCTTGCTGCGCGTGTCGCGGCGGCGATTGCGCCGCACGGCGTCGCGCAACGCCGAGAGCGCGGCTGCATAGGCCACGCGCGATTGCACCGCCCCAGCGCGCGCCTGCTCGACCGCCAGACGCACTTCGGCAAAGGTGCGCTGCAGCGGACCGGTGTCCAGCCGCAGCAAAACATCGCCCTTGCGCACGCGCTGATTTTCCTTGACCAGGATTTGCGTGACCGGGCCGCCCACGGTCAGGCTGATGCGCGCGCGTTTGGCCGGAAAGAGTTTGGCTGCGATTTTGACTTCGTCGGCGCCCGGCGCGCGCGCGGCTGCGGGCAGCGGCGCCAGACTTGTCAGTAGAAGCAATACCAGCGGCAAAATAACTCGATGTCGTGGAGTGTGAACGTTCATGTGCGGATGACTTTGGAGTGGCGAACAGTTTTCCGCAGCTGCGCGCGGGTCAATGTGCGGCCGGCCCGAGTTGGCTTAGATGGATGACAAGACACATACGCCATTGGGCGGAGGGCAAACGGCATCGGCGCCGCGCTTCGCGATCGCATTGCGCCTTCGCCGATACAAAATCCTGAGGTGCGCTGCCCATCGGGGTGACCTTTTCTGCGACTCTGTAGAATGGCTCCCCTACGACAATTCGCGAACGCTCAAACCGTTCGCTTAGGAGAACCATTCAACATGTATATCGAATCCATTCGCGCGCGTGAAATTCTCGACTCCCGCGGCAATCCCACGGTCGAAGTCGATGTGTTTCTTGAAGACGGCAGCATGGGCCGCGCCAGCGTGCCCAGCGGCGCCAGCACTGGCGCACATGAGGCGGTCGAGTTGCGCGATGCTGACAAAGCGCGTTTTGGTGGCAAAGGCGTGCGCAAGGCGATCAACCACGTCAATACTGAAATCGCCGCCGCCATCGAGGGTTGGTATGCCTTCGACCAGACCGGCCTGGACAAGCTTCTCAACCAAGTCGATGGCACCGAGAATAAAGGCAAGCTCGGCGCCAATGCAATTCTGGGCGTGAGCCTGGCTGTGGCCAAGGCCGCCGCCGCATCGTCCGGCATGCCGCTCTATCGCTATATCGGCGGTGTGAGCGCGCATGTGCTGCCCACGCCCATGCTGAACATTCTCAACGGCGGCAAGCATGCGCACGACAGCACCGATTTGCAGGAGTTCATGATTCTGCCAACCGGCGCGCCGACGTTCGCCGATGCCTTGCGCTGGGGCGCCGAGGTGTATCACATGCTCAACAAAGTGCTGCACGCCAAAGGCTATGGCACAAATGTCGGCGACGAGGGCGGATTTGCGCCCAGCCTGAAGAGCAACGCGGAAGCGATTGAACTGATTCTTGAGGCGATCGAGAAGGCCGGTTACAAGCCGGGCGAGCAAATCTCGATCGGCCTTGACCCCGCGGCAACCGAGCTATTTGAAAAGGGCAAATACAACCTGGTCAAAGACGGCAAGAAACTCACCAGCAGCCAGATGGTCAAGTTCTGGGCTGACTGGGTCAAGCAATATCCGATCGTGTCGATCGAAGACGGCCTGGCCGAGGATGACTGGGCCGGTTGGGCCGAGCTGACTGCCGAGCTGGGCAGCCGCGTGCGCCTGATCGGCGACGATTTATTGGTGACCAATACCAAGCGCATCGAGCGCGCAATAAAAGAACACACATGCAATGCGCTGCTGTGCAAGGTCAACCAGATCGGCACTCTGAGCGAGAGCATTGCCGCGGTTGAGATGAGCCATCGTGCCGGCTGGAGCGTAGCCGTGTCGCATCGTTCGGGTGAAACTGAGGATTCAACAATCAGCGATCTGGTCGTTGCGCTCAACACAGGCCTGATCAAGACCGGCGCGCCGGCGCGCGGCGAGCGCACCGCCAAATACAACCAGTTGCTGCGCATCGAAGAAGAGCTGGGTGAAGCTGCGCGCTACGCCGGCCGCATGGCCCTGCGCTAACGCATGGGCATTCGGAGACGTTTGTAAATGGAAGCGGCCTGCCATTTGATTGATGGCGGGCCGCTTTTTTGTTGCCGATCGAAAGTCTCAGCTTTATGATGAAAATGAACGCATGATCGTTGCTGCTCTGACGTGGGGGTTGATGACTGCCTGGATAGTGTGCGCGGCGCTGGGCTGGCAGATGCTGCGCCAGCGCCGCTGGACCGGCGCAGCATTCTTGATCACGGCCGCACTGGCAATTGCAGCCCAGGCTGCTTTGAGCCTGGTGCCGGTGGGCATTGGCGAGCCGCTTATTCGCATTGAGCGGCGCACATTTTTTGTGGCGGCCGGGCTGGCGCTGGGCGCGTGCGCGGCAGTGTTGGTGTGGGTTCGCAACTTGCGTCTTGCACTTCACCTGCCGGCGCGATCGCTGGCACCTGCGGCGGCATTTCCGATTGCGGCGGGCCTGGCGTTGTGGGGGTTGTCATTCATTTCAACGCCTGAACGCGAGCGCGAGCGCAATCCGGACCGGCGCGAGATCGTGCTGCCGCCGGGCTTCAAAGCTGAGCGCTATGCCAGTGCTGCGCCGGGTCCGGACGGCGCCATGGACAACCCCACGGTTATCGCTTTTGGCGACGCGGGCGATTTGTATATCGCCGATATTGCCGGCAACCTGTGGCTGGCGCGCGACACCAATGGCGATGCGCGCATCGACAGCATGCGCAAATTCGCTTCGGGATTTGAACTGTTGGTGGGGTTGGCCTGGCGCAATGGCGAGCTGTATGTGTCGAGCGCGGGAAAGGTCGAAGGACCTAAAGACGCAAACAACGACGGCATCGCCGATGCGCGCCGCACGCTTGCCGCCGGTCTGCCGAGCATGATCGTGCAGCCCCATTCAAACAACAGCCTGGCGTTTGGACCGGATGGCCGCCTGTATTTTGGCGTGGGAAGCACGGTGCTGCACGGCGAAGATCCGCATGCCTTTGGCGGCGCGATCGTGTCGGTCAGCACGGATGGCGGCGATGCGCGTGTGTATGCGCGCGGGTTTGGCAATGTGTTTGATCTGGCGTTTAACAAAGCCGGCGTAGTTTTTGCCGGTGACAACGCCGGCCCAGCGCGCGATGGCGCCGCCGAGCCCGACGAATTGAATCAGATCGTTGAAGGCGGCGACTACGGCGCGCCCGATCCGGGCGATCCGCTAAATCTTGCGAGCGGCAAGATGCCGCCGCTGGCAACGTTCCCTGCTCACGCCACGCCAACGGGCATGGCGTTTTACTACGGCCAGGCATTTCCTGCGGGCTATGTCGATACCGCATTTTTGGCCCTTTGGAATCGGGGCGAAGTGATGAACATCGAGATCAATCCAAAAGGCGACGGCGGTTATGCGGCGATTCCGCGGGTGTTTGGCAGCGGCTTTTTGTATCCAATCGATGTGGTGGTGGGTCCGGACGACGCGTTGTATATCGCCGACTTTGGCACCAGCGTGGTGTATCGTGTCACGTATGAAGGCGCGAGATAGCGATTGCGGCCGCATGCGTGCGCATGTGATCGGGCTTGCCATAAGCGTGCTGGTTGCGACGGGCTGCGGTGCGGCGCCGGCTGAGCCGGGCAATGCCGAGCGCGGACGGGAGCTGTTTGCGGCCCCAGTTGCGTCGCCGCGCGGCGATCAGCAAGCTTGTGTGCGCTGCCATGCGCTGGAGCCCGGCGAGAAATCGGCAACCGGGCTCGGCACAAACTTCTCCGCCATCGGCCTGCGTGCCGGCGAGACCGTGCCCGGGCAGACAGCCGAGCAATATTTGCGGACGTCGATCATCGACCCCGATGCGCATCTGGCCGGCGGCTTCCAAGACGGGTTAATGTATCGCGAATATGCCAAAGTCCTGAGCGAGCAGCAAATAAGCGACTTGGTGGCGTATATGTTGACCCTGCGACGACCGTAGCGCCGCATCGGACTTCTAAGCAATCTGTAACACAACTGTATGCATAATTGAGATTGTGTAGAGTTGGGCCCGAAATTCGGTCCAAAGTTGCGCTTCTAATGGGTTCCTGCAAGGGTATTCTTTGACCCAATTCATAGCCATGATGTCCAAAACACTCTCCCGCAGAAATCTGCTCAAACTAGGCACGGCCGGTATCGTCGGCGCGCTTTTGCCGGGCCGCTCGGCTTTCGGATTGACCGATCAGGCATCCTTTGCCGCTTCACGCCGCAACAACGAGGATGAGCCTAAGGGATACGGTTTGGCTTTGGCTGGCGGAACCCTGGTGCGCGCCGAACCGAGTATCAACGCAAAAAAAGTCCGCGCGCTCAAGCGCGACGATGTGGTCGGCATTTTCGACCAGATGGAAACCAAATCTGGATCGGCTTACAACAAGCTCTGGTATCAGGTTGATGACGGCTATGTGCACTCGGCCAACTTGCTTGAGGTGCCCAATTCGTCCGGCAATGTTGCTCTGGCGGAAGCGGGCGAGCATGGTTTCTGGGTTGAGCTGAGCGTGCCTTACTTCGATGTGCGCAGCGGCCCCGGCATGAGCGCCGGCCGCAGCAAATACCGCTACTACGGCGGCACGGTTTACAAAGTCAAAGACGTGGTTAAGGCGGACAGCGTGCCCGATGAGAGCAAGCTGCTCTTTGGCGCCATTGACGAAACTTGGTACATGCTGGATGACGAGCAGTTCCCAGGCCGCTATTTCGTGCCGGCGTCCTACATGCGCGTGATCACCGAAGATGAAATTGCGCCGATCTCCGAGGAAGTCTCTGCGCGCGACAAGACCATCACAGTGGATCTGAAAGAGCAGCGCGTGTATTGCTACGAGAAGGACAAGGAAGTCTTCACAGCGCGCTGCGCCAGCGGTCGCAATTACAACGGCGGCAACTTTCAAACGCCAAAGGGCGAGCACTTTAGCTATCGCAAAACGCCAAGCCAGCACATGTGGGGCGGCGCTGTTGGCGACGATGGCTCCTTCGACTTGCCCGGCATCCCGTGGGTGACTTATTTTGTCACCACCGGCGTGGCCTTTCACGGCACTTATTGGCACAACGACTATGGCCAGCCGCGCAGCCACGGCTGCGTCAACCTGACCGCTGCGAATTCGAAGTGGATTTTTCGCTGGACGCGCCCGGTGCACGATCCGGCGCCAAAGAACTGGTATACCTCCGTGGCCTGGCGCAAGCCCAACCCGGAAGAGATCACTGTCGTAAAAGTTGTCTAGCTTCTGTCGACACACAAACGCCTGGCGCATGCGCCGGGCGTTTTTTTATTTCTTCAGATACAGCGCGCTTTTGCCTTACTCAACTGGCGATTCCAGAAGCGTCAATGTGCCGGCATCGACATCCAACTCGGCCATGCAGCCGTTGGGCACAGTGGTTTGGTTGTCGATGTGTCCGATCATCAAACCCATGATGGCCGGCAGCCCCAATGCTTTGCAGCGTTCGCCAAGAATGTCTTCGAGCGGCCGGTCGTGCAGCCAGGTTGAATCGGCCGGATCAGTGAATTTGCCAAATGCCACGCCCTTTGCCTTGTGAAAGGCGCCCGCCAGCCACAATTGCGTGAGATATCGGTCAATCGCGTAATGCGCTTCGCCCACGTCTTCCAAGTAGAGAATGGCATCGGTGAAATCCGGTTGATACGGCGTGCCGTACAGATGCGAGATCAACGACAGATTTCCACCCAGCAGCCGACCGCGCCCTTTGCCCGCAACCAGCGGCGTAAGCCGGTTATCCCGCTCGGCTGCGCCTTCGCGGCTCTCGAATGGCGGAGGCGCGCCGATCGTGTCTGGCCATTCGGACCCGAACAGAACTTTTTTGAATTCGGTTACCGTATATTCGCTCCACTCCGCGCCGGCCGTTGGCCCGTGAAATGTCACGAGCCCGGCATGCGTGGTAATGCCCATGTGCAGCGCCGTGATATCGCTGTAGCCGACAAATGCTTTGGGGTGCGCGCGAATCGCATCGTAGTTCAGCAGCGGCAGCAAGCGCGAGGCGCCATAGCCTCCGCGCAGGCAAATAATGGCGTCGATGGCGTCGTCGGCGAACATCCGATTGACGTCATCGGCGCGATCAGGATCGGTGCCGGCAAGGTAGCCGTGCCGGTCGAACGCGTGCGCGCCCAGGCGCGCGACAAAGCCCAGCGACCGCACCACATCGGCTGCGAAACGCACCGTTTCAGGCTCATAGGGCGCGCTGGCAGGCGCAACGATGCCCACGGTCATGCCGGGTTGGAGACGTTTCGGTTTGATCATGAAACCCCCTTTCTGATCACGTCACTTGCATGCAAATTGGGTTGGGAGGTTTTTTCAGGCGTCGAATGCGATGCCCTGCTTTTTGGCCACCTCGCCGATGGCCGCGCGCGCAGCCGGCACTTTGTCGTCGGGCAGGTGCTCGATCAGCACATAGGCGTTGGGCGTGTCGCGCAGCATGCGCGTCAAAATCAGATCGTAGTCCAGGGTGCCGGTGCCAAGCAGCACTTCGTCGATGTGCACCACGTGGCCGTCTTGCAGCGCCACGTCTTTGGCATGCAGGATCACGGTGTCGCGGGCCAGCGTATCGAAGAGCGCGTTCAAGATGCGCCGGGTGTCGTGCACATCGGCGACGGTGCCGGTAAAGTTGACGGGGTCCATGCTGAACTTCAGCGCGGGCGATCCAACCGCATCCAGCAAATCGCGGACGCGCTGCGGCGTGTCGAGCGTGGAAGCCACATGCCCCTCGATTGCCAGCGTCATGCCTTCCTGTTCGGCGGTGCGCGCGATCTGTTGGCATGAGTCCACCAGCGCGTCAAACGCGGGCTGTTTGTGGTTGTCGGCGTGATGCCACCAGTGCCCGCGCGGGTTGCGGCTGCCGGGCCGGACATAGACGCAATGCGCGTCAAACGCGCGGCCGATGCGGGTGAGCGCCTGATGGCCGCGAATGCCGAGCGCGCGCAACTCCGGGTCGGCGTCGATCAAGCGCTCGTACATGCCGTTGGCCTGCGCGCACACGAGCCCGCTGGCGTCGAGCGCGCGCTTGACACGGGCCACGTCTTCAGCCGAAGCTTCCAGCGGCTTGTCGATGACGATGGACGCGCCGCTAAACCCGGCCGCGCGCACTGCGTTGCAGACATGCTCGTCGATGTGACGCCAGTTTGCGGGCAGCAACCCCGCCACGCCCAATTTGAGTTTCATAGGTTTGACACCGGCGCTGAACGACGCCGTGCCCCGCAAACTATAGGCGCTGGCGCGTCGATGCGCCAATGGCGCGGTGTTCATCCGTTGCCGGCTCTAAGTCAGTAGCCAAAAGAAATGTCATGTGGAAAGAGCGGCACGAGCCGCTCGATTGACGGAGCAATTGGTAAGCGCCAGGAGACCGGCGGAGGTAAAAGAACGGCAGCAGCGATGAATGGCTGCGTCCAGATCGGC
>JANMNW010000046.1:0-10325 GCA_031368515.1 Chloroflexota bacterium | reverse complement strand
CCCCACCCCCGCTCAAAAAAAAAACCCCTTATAACCTTTTGTCGGGTTTTTTTCCTGCGGGGTTTTGCCCCCCCCCCCCCGGGTTGGGGGGGCCCGCCGCCCACCGCGCGGGGGCCACTCGGCTGTGAAGCAAACGTGCCGCGGCGAACGCGTGTGATCACTGCGGTACCCTTGCGCGGGCCGACCGGCGTCGACGCCTTCGTCCCTTTGCCGGGTGGCGGGAAGGATGGTCCTGCCGACACGTTCGCCACTGGAAGGGCAATACCAGCGGCCAAAACGGCCATGACGAAAGAACGCACTAACTTCTTCTGCATATTTCTCCTTGAACAATTCCCCTATCCAGTTAACACAGAAATTCTAACAGGAATCTGCCCAACATATATATGCATTTGCGCAAAATGTCAATCCAGCAGGATGCGTCGGCCATTTGGCCTAGGCAAAATACGGTCCGAAGACCGAGCGGCATCAGTCTTTTTCAGGCAACCCTCCGCGACTAATAGCAGAGCGCCCTACGCAATTTGAATGTCCAACTACGCAATTCGCGCAAGCCGCATCGCAATTCACAAAGTCATGCTTACCGAACAATCAGACACCATCTCGCGACTGGAAAGCCAGGCGAGCCTGCCTCAGCACAACCACATCAGCACGGCATGCCAGCTGGACGGTGTGATCCGCCTGGCAATGGAGCTAACAAATCAGGAGTTTGCTCAAGCGATCGCCATGTGCCAGGAAGCGCATCTGCACTCTGAATTGCTGCGGACGGGCCGCGGTTTCAGCAACAGCGTCGCGCGCCAGGCGTGGCTGCCACTTTTGCGCGGCCGGGTCGATGAAGCGCTGGTGCACGCCGAGCACGCCGATTTCATCGCCGAGCGCGTTGATTCCGACGCGCTGCGTTGCGGCGCGCGGGCTGTGCTTGCCCTGGTTTGCCAGCAGGTGGGCGATTTCGAAGGCGCCGAGTCGATCTGGCTTGATCTGTTGAGCATTGCCCGCCGCAGCGGCGACGCTGTGCGCGAGGCGGACTATCTGGGTGCGCTGGCGGCCATGCGCACAGAGCAAAGCCGCCTGCTGGATGCGCTTGAGCTGCGGCTGCGGGCCCAGCATCTCTATCAACTGACAAACGATCAGAACCTGCCGCTCAGCTGCAATAGCCTCGCCCGCGCTTATCTCGCTCTTGGCCGTTTTGACAAGGCCATCCATTGGTCCAGGCAGGCAATCAACCTGTGCAATCGCGCATCACAGCATTGGCACAGCTGGTTTGTGCACACCCTCGGCCTGTGCCACCTGGAACAGGGCAGGCTTGAAATCGCCCAGCGCCATCTGGAAGAGGCGCTCTTCATCAGCAAGACCGGAACCAACGACTCGCGCTCGCAGGTGAAGATTCTGATCGATCTGGGCCGCCTGCACTGCGCAGCCAACCGCGCCAGCGAGGCGCTTCAACACGGCGATCTCGCGCTGGCGATGCTGGCCCGTCAGCCGGATGCGTTGCTGGAAGCGCAGACGCACCGGGTGCTGCGCGAAGCGTATCAGCTTGTCGGCGCTCGCGACCAGGCGGACATGCACGCGCGACGCCGGGCTGAACTTGGCCAGACGCATGAATTGGGCAAACAGATCGAATTGAAGTCGGTGACGAACTCGCGCGACCGCATGGGTCAAATACGCAACACCTGGGGCGTCCAAGCCTACAGCGGCAACTGACAGAATTGGGTCGCCAAAAGCATTGAATGTTATCCAAACGCAAGCACGAGACACACAATGGCTGAATGGCAACCGGAAGTAAAGCGGGACAGCGATCCGATCATCGATTTGCGCCAATGCCTTCCTGAGCTGCACTCGCGCGTATGCCTATTGATTTTCTGCGCGAGTCATGCGATAGACCGCGCCACCGCGATCGAGCACGACCAGCTCACCGGCGGCATCGTCACCAAACGACGTCACGCTGTACGACGTGTCAAACAGAAGCTCACGCCGCCAGTTCTCACCAACGCGCTTCAGCGTCCAGATCTTGCCTGAGCAATAGTCGCCAAACACATAAGCGCCTGCCAACGACGGAAAAGCTGCGCCGCGATACACCAGGCCGCCGGTGATTGAGCATCCATCGTCGCCGTGCTCATATTCGTCGATGGGCTCCACAAAGTTGCCGGCGCGCGCGCCGTCGTATTCGCGCGTGCCTTCGCGCAGCTTCCAGCCATAGTTGTCTCCGCCGCGCCCGGCCGGCTGCAGGTTCACTTCCTCAATCGCGTTCTGACCCACATCGCCAATATACAGATCGCCGGTGGCGCGGTCAAAACCAAAACGCCATGGGTTGCGCAGACCGACCGACCAGATCTCCGGCCGCGCCTCCGCGCCAAACGACGGGTTGTCCGCAGGCACAACATATGGCGTGGCGCTGCTTGATTCAGCCACATCGATGCGCAGCATCTTGCCCAGCAACGACGTCACGTTTTGAGCGTGATTTTGGGGATCACCGGCCGAGCCGCCGTCGCCCATGCCGATATACAGCAAGCCATCCGGCCCAAAGCGAATCTGCCCGCCATTGTGGTTGCCGTATGGCTGGTCGATTTTGAGAACCGTCCACTCGCTCGCCGGGTCGGATCGCAGGCCGTCGGCGTCGGACACAAATCCGGCAATCATCGTATCGCCTGCGCGGTCGGTGTAGTTCACAAATATACGGCGCGTCGTTCCAAAGTCCGGCGCGAACGCAATACCGAGCAACCCTTGCTCATTGCCCGAGCTGCCCACGCGCTCGACGATGTCGAGAAACGGTTCATCCAGGAGTTGCCCGTCGCGAACTACGCGCACGCGCCCGGGCTGCTCCAACACATACAGCAGACCGCTGCCGTCGCCGGCATGGGTGAAATCGGTTGGCTTTTCCAGTCCTTCGATCCACTTCACCAGCTCAGGCTTGCTTTCAGTCGCGGCTTCAACCGTGACGGTAGCCGTGGGTTGTGGCGCCGCTGTGTCGGTGGCAGAGGGTGCCGCAGGCGGCGAAGTCGTAGTTGGCGCCGGAACGTCGGTCGCGGTCGCGATTCGCGTCACGGCCGGTTGCGCGCGCGCGGCAGTCGCCGCGGACCGCGTGGCGGTGGGCGGCGCGGCAATGGGCGTAGACGGACGCACACAAGCGGTCAGCACAAGCGTGACGGCGGCCAATGCTGCGCCCCTCGCGGCGCAAGAGAAAATAGGCATGCGGCATGATGCTAGACGAGCTCGGTGAGAGCTACCTTACACTCAACCCCATCGCCAGCACAGAAGATGGAAAGCCGCATGACTAGCGCTGCCCGGGTTGAAGCGTCCAGGCATCGGCGGCGGCGTCATAGGCGAAGCGATATTGCGTCTCTTGCTTTTCGGTGGGCGCGATCAAATTGTAGGCAAACTCTATGCCGAACACCAGCATGGTGTTGTTTGCCAAAAAGCTGATGCGGCGGGCCTTGTCATCACCGCGCGGCCCGAGTCCATCCAGATCGATCACCACGCGCGGCTGGCCTGTGAAATTGCCCGCATCGTCCAGCGCGATGGCGCGAATCTCGGAGCGGCGGGCGGAGCCGAAGTAAAGCCGCTTGCCGCGCGCGCTGTTAAACACGCCCAAGCCGATTGCATCGACGCCGTCGATTTGCGCCAGGACTTTCCCGCTGGCCAAGTCAACGCGAAACACCCGCCCAAACTCCTGCTTGCGCGTCGACCCCAGCACCGAGCTGACATACAGGCTGTTGGTGTCGCAGTCCAGCGTCAAACCCATGATGCCATAGGGGTTGGTGTCGTCGGGCGCGTGGGCGGGCGGCAACGACAGCGCGCGCGTCAGCACGCCGCTGACGCCATCCACGCGATACAGGTCGTTCTGGCTCAGCGTCGGGTTGTAGAACGTGCTGATGACCGGAATGGGCGCGGCATAAACATTGCCCAGGCCGTCGCGCGTGATCGGGCCCAAAAAACCGCCGTCGTCCCAGCTCGGATGCTGAAATATGCGGCCCTTGCGCGTCACATCGCCATTCGGGCCGATTTCCACCAACGCCAGCCCGCGCACCGCGCGCTCTGAGGTGCTCAATGCGGATAGCTTTTCATCAAAACCGAAGGTTTTCACAAACGCCGGATTCGTGGCGCAGCGCGCCGCCGGCCCTTGCCCAAAGCGCATGCTTCCCTGCGGCAGCTCGGTCGCCGCGCTCGGTGCGGGATCGGCCGGCGCAAGCACAAGCCAGATCACCGCTCCCGCCACAGCCGCGATCGCGGCGAGCGCACCCGCGATCCACACAGCCCGCAGCGCGCGCGACTGCGTGGGCAAAGCGGGTGGAACGGACGGCGCGGCGGGCTTGGATGGCGGCGGCGCCTCGAGCGTGCGCGCGGGGCTGCGTTGCGATTTGGATTTGCGCTTGCTCATGTCGGTCTACCGTAACGGCGCAAGCATCGGGCCGGAGTAACAGGGATATTCTTTCGCCGCATACACGCCATTGATTAGCACTGAATCGGCCCAGCAGTATTCAAAGCCGGGGCGATCGTCGTTCTTTAACTGCGCCACGTACCACATGATCAGCGAGGCGTTCTCAACCGGCTCGGGCGCAGGTTCTATAAACTTCTCGGGGCCCTGGCGGTAATCGTCGTTGCAGCACGGGCCGACGGTGATCAGATCCGACTCGCCCTCGTCGCGCGCGGCCTCATGCCGCGTGATGTAAGTCCAGGCGAAGTCGCCGCGCCCGCCATCGCCAAACTGGCCGCGGCTGGGTTCCACCGCATAGCCTGCGCCCGCCGTGTCGGCGATGCGATAGCGATAGCCTTCGGGGGTGTAGGCGCTGTCACGCGTCTGCAGTTGCCAGCCTTCGCGCGTCCAAGGTTTCCATGCCGCGCCGTCCCATTCGCTGAATGTGTTTTGATCGCCCGCCCATGCAATGCGCGTGACCGGCCGGTAGATACCGTTGTTGCCGCAGCCGCGCCCCACGCTGGCGATCATCGGACGAAAGCGGCCATCGGCATAAAACTCGTAGCGCTGTCGATAGTTGTAGTTGCACGGCGTGGGCCAGCCTTCGCTTTGAAAGCGCTGGCTGATGGCAAATCCCACAGTTTTGCCGTCGCGCACGATGTCGCTCACCTGCGGGGGTTCCAGCGCGATCACCGCCGCCTGGCTGAAATACGGGCAGCCCACGGCATCGCTGTATCCAAAGCCGTCGGTGTTCGAGTAACTCACATGCCAGTCGACCATTTTGATGCTGCGCACCACCGGCTTGCCCTGATGCATCACTTCGGACACGCGCAAGCCGTCCGAGCTGGTCAGAATAAAGTTGAGCGACCAGCCATCGCGTTCGATTCGCGTTTCTTTCTCGCAATACAGCTCGGACAGGTTCAGGTTCTGCAGCTTGCGCTCGGTCACGGCCAGGCCCGTCTTGCCAACATGCGTCCAGCGAATGCCGACCAGCGACAGATCGGTCAAATCCACGATCGCCCAAAGCGCCCGGTCGCCTTTGACAAAGGTCGGCGCCACGCACAGGTGCCGCGAGCGTTCGCAGCGTGTGCGGTTGAGCGCCGTCTTGGTGCTGGCCATCAGCGCGTCAGTGTCAGCAGGCTTTGAACCCAGCGCCGCCAGAACTTCGGGTGCGTTGACGGCAATGCGCTTGGCCACATCGACCAGGTGCGGCGGAATATCGGGCTGCGTCTGCGCCAGCGAGCCGACTGCAAGCGCGCTCTTGGCGCGCACATCGACGATTGCGATCATGGTCAGGTTGAACGCATAGTTGTACATTTCGACGCGATAACACGCGCTCGCGCGGCACGCTTGCGTCTGCTCGGTCAAATCGCTTTCGCGAGCGGGGTAGATTTGAAAAATCTCATTGCGCAGCGGCTGGCCGCGATCGTCGACGATGTACTGCCTAAACCGTTCATCGCGAATCGCCAGCTCCTGCGCGATTTTTTGCTCCTCGGTCAGGCCATCAGCCAGGGTCAGAATCGGGATCGGCTGCTTGGCTGCGCCGATCAGCGCATCGACGCGGCCGCGCAAGTAATCGGGCGGATCGGCGAAATCCGGTGTGCTGCGTGGGGCCAGAGAGCCCGGGTCTGAGTACGTTGGAACTGCCGTCGGCACGCCGATGGGCGGACGCGCGAATGGCGCGGCGCACGCCGTGAGCGCGGCAAACAGGGCGACGACGCAGCCACGCCAGAAATACGATGAAGGCTTCACGACACAACGATCTTATCACCGAGGACTCCAAACGATGCTATAAACCGCTCACATGATTAACGTAGCGTATCAGGGCGAGCCCGGCGCATGGAGCGAACAAGCCGCCCTCGAGTTTTTTGGCGCGGAAGCTGTGCCGCAGCCGCAAGCCACGTTTGATGCGGTGTTCGACAGCGTCGCCGGCGGCGCCGCAAACTACGGCTGTGTGCCGGTTGAGAACTCGCTAGGCGGCAGCATCCATCGCAATTACGATCTGCTCATGCGCCATCAGCTTCAAGTGGTGGGCGAAGTGATTGTGCGCGTGCGCTGGTGCCTGATCACGCTGCCCGGCGTGACGTTCGGCGCGCTGCGCAAAGTCACATCGCACTGGCAGGCGCTGGCGCAAACCGAAAAATCACTCAACCGCCTGTTGCCGGATGCGGAGCGCCACGAGGTCTACGACACAGCCGGCAGCGTCAAGCTGCTAAAGGAATCGGGAGCGCGTGATACCGCAGCCATCGCCAGCCGCCGCGCCGCCGAAATTTACGGCCTGCCAGTGATCGAAGAAGGCCTCGAAGACGACCCGGCAAATTACACGCGTTTTGTCATCCTGGCGCCGGCTGACGCCAAGGCGCGCCCGGTTGCGCCAATCAGCGGCGAGCAATTCAAGACATCGATCGTGTTCGCCACGCGCAACGTGCCGGGCTCGCTGTTCCGCTCTCTTGCTGCGTTTTCGCTTCGCGACATTGACCTGTGTAAAATCGAATCGCGGCCGCTGCAGGGCTCGCCGTGGGAGTATTTGTTCTATCTGGATGTCGTCGTCCATATCGACGACCCAGCGTGCCGGCATGCGCTTGATCATTTGCGCGAATATGCCACGTTTATGCGCGTGCTTGGCAGTTATCCGCGGGCGAAAACGCCCTGACCCGTTCCGAATGAGAGGTGAACTATGAAGATGATTCTGGCGATTGTGCAGGCAGACGACGCCGCCAAAGTTACTGCGGCCTTGATTGAGGGCGGCCATCGCGTGACGCGCGTGGCGACCGAAGGCGGCTGGTTGCGCAAGGAAAATAGCACCCTGCTCATGGGCATCGAAGACGACAAGGTAGACGACGTGTTGAAAATTCTCAAAGGCACCGCCCGCCGCCGCACGTCGTACATTTCGGTGCCGCGCGAAGTGCCCGGAGCCTTGAACGCGCAAGTGATCGATGTGGAGATCGGCGGCGCAACCGTGTTTGTGCTCAACGTCGAGCGCTTCGAGCACGTCTAGCGTCCGCACACCATGGCTCGTCGCGGCATTCTTTACGCCACCTTGTGCTATCTGATCTGGGGCTTTATGCCCGCGTACTGGAAATTGCTAGGACGTGTCCCGGCGCTGGAAATCCTCAGCCACCGCATCGTCTGGGCGCTCGTGTTCAATGTGATCTTGCTGGCCGCGCTCGGGCGCTGGGCCTGGGTGCGGCGCGTGTTGACCGACCGCAAAACACTGCTGGTCATGACCGCCAGCACGATCACCATCTCGATCAACTGGCTGGTTTACATCTGGGCGGTCAACGCCGGCCACATCGTGGATAGCAGCCTGGGATACTTCATTAATCCGCTGGTCAATGTCGCGCTGGGCGTGGCGTTTTTTGGCGAACGCATGCGGCCGGGCCAGTGGGCGGCCATCGTGCTGGCGGCCGCGGGCGTGATCTATCTGACCGTCTCGAGCGGCGCTCTACCCTGGATCTCGCTGACGCTGGCGTTTAGCTTCGGTATCTACGGCGCGCTGCGCAAAGTCGCGCGGCTGGAATCGCTGGAGGGGCTGACGGTTGAAACCAGCTTGGTCACCCTGCCCGCCCTGGCATTTCTCGGCTGGCGCGCCAGCACGGGCGAAGGCGCCTTTGTCGCCGGCGGCTCAACGCTCACTGTGCTGCTTATCGTGGCCGGTGCGCTCACCGCGGTGCCGCTGCTGTTGTTTGCGTCTGGCGCGCGCCGCATTCCGCTCAGCACGCTTGGCATGTTGCAGTATCTGGCGCCGACGATTCAATTCATGCTCGGCGCCTTGGTCTATCGCGAGCCGTTCGATTGGCACCGCCTGCTGGGCTTTGGCGCAGTGTGGCTGGCGCTGGTGATCTACGCCGGCGAGAGCGTGCTGCGTCAGCGCCGCGCGGCCTTGCTGCCCGCGTAGCAAGCGTGCGGTCAAAAGTCAAGCACAAAGAATTCGAACTCTTCATTGCCCACAATTTCGTCGCGGTTCAGATCGACAAAGATCACGAGATACAGAGGCGCTTGCTGTTGGGCAAGGGGATGGCTTTCGGCACCCGCATTCAAAGTCGACAAGCCAATTGCGTAATAGTCGCCGCTGGCCTTCAAGCGTTGACCGTAGAAATAATTGTGGGCTTCGTTTGAGAGCGTCAACGCGCCGAATCCAAAGGTCGAATCCGCCACTCCAGTACCCGGCTGATAAAACGGGATGTCGGCTGTTTGCTTGTCGGCCTGCACGGCGTCAAACAGGCTGCGATCGGTCCACGCTGCCACTTGAATCGATGGGTCGTCGATCAGTTTAGGCACACGCAGCTCAAAGCGGCTGGGCCGTAGTGACACGCGCGTGCTGCGCTCGTCGATCAAATACATCTCGCAGGGTTGCTTGTCCTGCCAGAACTCAATCCCAAGCCATGGCGAACGCTCAATCGTGGCGAGATCATTTGCATCGTCACCGCTGAGTGTGGATTCGAATTCCGCATCAGGGCGCTTGGCGCGCAGCGCGGCCACCAACTCCTGCAGCTTGTCGTTGCGCCGGCAAAACTGAAGCAGCTCGCGCGCCTTTCCGGTCTTGCCCACGCCACCCAGGTCTTCAAACTCGATGCCAAGTTCAAAACACAGGGTCTTGAGTTCGTCTTCCGAGAAGTGCCGGGAGATGAGGTCGAGCAGCTTGGGCAGATTCATCCGGTCCTCACATCGCTGCAATGCCGAGGCGCGCCAGCTCGTCATCTTCTTCCTGCGACAGCCCGCTCACCGCGACCGAGCCGGCGCATGCGCCATTGACCAGCACCGGCACGCCTCCGCCCCAGCCCACAAAGCGCGGATCGCCAAAGTATGCGATTGGGTATTGCTTTTCGCGCAAGCTTTTGCCGATGTCCATCGTGGGCTTGCGTTCGCGCGCGGCCGAAAATGCCTTGTTGATCGCGATGGTCACCGATTGCAGCGGCGCGCCGTCCAGGCGCAACAGCGCCAGCAGCTCGCCGTGCGAATCGGCGACGGCAATGACGCCGGTTTTGCCGCGTTTGGCGAGTTCGGCCTGAATCGCCGCGATGGCTTTTTGCGCGGCGGCACTGGAAAGCGTGGGGATTTGGATCATAAGTTGCGGCACAGTGTAGACCCGCGATCTCAAGCCCGCGTATAATCGAACAAACGTGCTATGGCCAAGAAACAGCAACAATCACAGCCCGTGGTGATCGAGCGCCTGCCGCTCGAAGACCCGGCCATCGGAAAAATCAAGCGCACGGACATCAACGACCAGATGCAGACAAGCTATCTGTCGTATGCGATGTCGGTCATCGTCAGCCGCGCCCTGCCCGACGCACGCGACGGGCTCAAGCCGGTGCAACGGCGCATCCTGTTTGTGATGCACGACACCGGGCTGCGGCCGGACTCGCCCTATCGCAAGTCCGCGCGCATCGTCGGCGATGTGCTTGGCAAATACCACCCGCACGGCGATCAATCGGTCTATGACGCGATGGCACGCATGGCGCAGGATTTCTCCATGCGCTATCTGCTTGTCGACGGCCAGGGCAACTTCGGCTCGGTCGATGGCGACCCGCCCCGCGGCCATGCGCTACACCGAAGCGCGCTTGAGCAAGCCAGCCACGGACCTGCTCAACGACCTGGAAAAGAACACCGTCGGCTTTGTCGACAACTACGACGGCAGCACGCAAGAGCCAACCGTATTGCCCGCAGCCCTGCCCAATCTCCTGGTGAACGGATCGTCGGGGATCGCGGTCGGCATGGCGACCAACATTCCGCCACACAACCTCCGAGAAGTCGTCGACGCGATCAAGCTCTACGTCGAGGACAACGACGTCGAGCTGGACGAGCTCATGAAGGTCCTGCCCGGTCCGGATTTCCCGACAGCCGCGACGATATTCGGCGTCTCCGGCATCCGCCAGGAGTATGAGACCGTACGTGGCCGTGTCTTGGTGCGGGGCCGTGC
>JANMNW010000045.1:0-1503 GCA_031368515.1 Chloroflexota bacterium | reverse complement strand
ACTCAATCAAGATCATCGGTGAAGAAACCGACAACAACGCGCAGGGCTATTTCGTCTATGACTCAAAGAAAGCCGGAGCGCGCACCATTTCGCATTTGCGCTTTGGCCCGCGGCCCATCCACAGCCCGTATCTGATCCAGTCCGCCACGTTCATCGCGGTGCATCAGTTTGATTTCCTGTCGCGCTACAACGTGCTTGAGTCGGCCGCGCCGGGCGCCTCTCTGCTGTTGAACAGCCCGTATCCCGTCGAGCAGGTCTGGTCGAAGCTGCCGCGCGCCGTGCAACAGGCGCTGGCCGCGCGCGCGATCAAGCTGTTCGTCATCGATGCCGACAGCGTGGCGCGCGACGCCGGCATGGGCAGCCGCATCAACACGGTCATGCAAGTGTGCTTCTACGCGCTGAGCGGCGTGCTGCCGCGCGACGAGGCCATCGCCAAGATCAAGGAAGCCATTCAGAAAACCTATAAGAAGCGCGGCGAAGCGGTGATCCGCCAGAACTACGCCGCCGTCGATGCGGCGCTGGCGAACTTGCACCGCGTGGACATCCCGGCCAACCCGGTGATGGACGGCGCGCAGGCATCGCCGGTCGTTCCGATTCAGGCGCCGTCGTTTGTGCAGTCGGTCACCGCCCGCATGATCGCGGGCGAAGGCGATTTGCTGCCGGTCAGCGCGTTGCCGGTCGACGGCACCTACCCCAGCGCCACCGCGCAGTGGGAGCGGCGCAACCTGGCCGACGATGTACCGATTTGGGATCCGAGCATCTGCATCCAGTGCGGCAAATGCGTGCTGGTTTGCCCGCATGCGGTGATTCGCGCCAAAGTTTTCGAACCGGCCGCGCTGGCGGGCGCGCCCGAGACGTTCAAGAGCGCCGATGCGCGCTGGAAGGAAATGCAGGGTGAGAAATACGCGCTGCAGGTAAGCGTGGAGGACTGCACCGGCTGCGCATTGTGCGTGGAGGCGTGCCCGGTGAAAAATAAGAGCGACACCAGCCGGCGCGCGATCAACATGGCGCCGCAGCGGCCGGTGCGCGAAGCCGAGCGCGCTAACTGGGAGTACTTCCTGACCCTGCCCGACACGCCCATTCACGATTCCAAGAAGATCGGCGCCAACCTGAACTTCAACAGCGTCAAGAATGTGCAGCTGCTGCGGCCGTTGTTCGAGTTCTCCGGCGCGTGCCTCGGCTGCGGAGAGACGCCTTACCTGAAATTGCTCAGCCAGCTCTACGGCGACCGCTCGGTCATCGCCAATGCAACCGGCTGCTCGAGCATCTATGGCGGCAATCTGCCCACCACGCCGTGGGCGGTCAACGCGCAAGGGCGCGGGCCAGCCTGGAGCAACTCGCTTTTTGAAGACAACGCGGAATTCGGTTTGGGCATGCGGCTGGCCATTGACACCCAGCAGAAACACGCGCAGCAGCTCACGCGCGCGCTGCGCGAGAGCATCGGCGCGGAACTGTCCGACGCGCTGGTAAACGCGGATCAGAGCAGCGAAGCCGGGGTGGTTG
>JANMNW010000240.1:0-1869 GCA_031368515.1 Chloroflexota bacterium | reverse complement strand
GCTGGCGCGCGCCCAGTTTGGGCGGCCGGGGATGATCTGCACCCCGCGCTGGAACTGGTGGAGCTAACCTTGCAGGAGGCCAAAGAGGGCGATCTGGCAAAGTCGCGCGAGGCATTTGCGGGCTGGGAAGCAGCTTGGGCGCCGGTGGAAGACGCCGTGCGTGAGAAGTCGCCGGCGCTTTATGCCGAGATCGAAGAAGAAGAGCACGAAGCTGCGGAGGCACTCACGGCTGGCAATCTGGCGGCCGCAGTGACGGCGCTTGAAAAGCTCGAACACGTGCTCGAAGAGTCCATCGCCGGATCTGGCGCCGCCTCAAGTGGTGATCGGCCCGCTGTGACGCTGGCGCAAACCGTCGCAACCTTGCGCGAAGCGCAGTCATATCTGGCGGCGGGCAACCCGGAGCAGGCGGCGGCCGAGATGACCGCCTTTAAGAAGGGTTGGCTGTATGTTGAAGGCGAAGTCAAAACTCGCTCAGCCGAAGCGTATCGCGACACCGAGAGCGATATGGACAGGGCGACCAGCCTGATCACTGCTCGCTCGTCCGAGGCACCGGCCGTGCTCGCGCGCATGATCGAGCGGCTGGAGCCGTACGCCGCCAGCGCCAATCGCTACGGCGCCATGGACGCCGGGTTGATCATTCTGCGAGAGGGATTGGAAGCGCTGTTGGTGATCGTGGCTTTGCTGGCTTTTCTGCGCAAATCTGGCAATGGCGACAAGACCGGATACATCTGGGCCGGCGTGGGCGTTGGGGTGCTGGCAAGCATTGTCGTCGGCGTCGTGGTGCAGATTGCCTTTCAAAGCGTGATTACGCCCGCCAACCGTGAATTGGTTGAGGGCGTGGCCGGTTTGTTCGCCGCCGCCATGCTGATTTACGTGAGCTACTGGCTGCACAGCAATTCGAGCACGGAATCCTGGCAACGCTATCTTAAAGAGCGGAGCAGCGCCGCGTTGGCATCCGGCAGTCTCACGGGTCTGGCAACCCTATCGTTTCTTTCCATCTTTCGCGAGGGTGCGGAGACGGCGATCTTCTTCATTGGTATGGCCCCATCGATCAGCATGGGTGATCTGCTGTTAGGCCTGGGTGGCGGCCTGCTGGCTTTGCTGGTGATTGGTGTTGCGCTTTTCAAACTGGGCTTGCGCATACCGATGTCACTGTTCTTTACAGCAGCCAGCATTCTGGTGTTCTATCTCTGCTTTAAATTTGTGGGGACAGGCCTTCACGCCTTGCAGCTGGCGGATGTGCTTCCGGCCAGCAGCTCGCTGGCATTGCCGGAGAGTGTGTTCTTTGGGCTGTATCCCACTTGGGAGACCACACTGCCCCAAATTGTGTTGTTGGCGGCTGCCTTATTAGTCGCCTTTTGGACGCGCATGCACCCGGTGGGCGAACGGTAGGCTGAAAAAATGCGACCCCGCCTTTTTCGTCAGCGCTCGAGGCTTTCGAAAAAGGCGGGGTCGCATTTTTGGATGGTTCTAGAGTCTAGTTCGCCCTTCTCATCCTACTCATATCCCCATCCGCCGTTGCTGCGGAAGGCCTGGCCGCTGTGCGGGAAGGCGAGATACGGGAAGCTGCTCTGATATGACAGGTCGTTCTTGTCCACGCCGTCGCTGAGCACCTTGATCAGCTTGCTGTCAAAGGCAAAGTCTTGGTTGGTCAGCACCGGGTAGGCGGCGCCGGCCACGGCCAGCAATTCGATGTCGGTCACATCGTCCTGCAAGCGGCGGCCATTTGGGAAGCCGCACGCATCGCCGCCGAGCAATCCGAGTTCGTAGTTCGGCTTCGGTGCGCACAGACTGCCCGCTGTGTTGGGCCGGAAGGGCGGCGCAACGTTGACGCGAATCATCTCTGCCGGCTGCACGTTCTTGGGCTGG
>JANMNW010000014.1:0-11301 GCA_031368515.1 Chloroflexota bacterium | reverse complement strand
GCACGGCCGCTTTGGTTCCGAGCCCCCAGATTTCGTCTCCGTCTCGCTCTCTCCTGTCGCATTTGGCTTCGTCAGCACATACGGACACGGCGACGGAGGACGCCGACCTTGTCTACCAGTGTCTTGGTTTCGGTAAGAGAGCTGCGCGAAGGGCTAGCGCGACCACAGGATTCGATCGCTCTGCCAGGCCGGAATAGCTGCGCCAAAATCAACCACTTTGCGCAGATTGGCGCCATCGGCGTTCATTACAAACAGCGCAAACGGTCCTTCGCGGTTGGACAGAAAGGCGATTTGCGCGCCATCGGGTGACCATGCCGGTGCCCCGCTGCTCGCGCCAAAGGTGGTCAACTGGCGCACATCGCCCCCGGTTCCAACCGAGTACACCTCCCACGGTCCGCCCGCATTGGACATATAGCTGATCCGATCGCCCTGAGGCGACCAGGCCAACGCCGTGTCGTTGGCCGAGCCGGTCAGGCGTCGCGCGGTGCCCGGTTGATCGGGGTTGATGATGTGAATGCCGCAAGCATCGCTGCACCCTTGGTAGGCGATATACCCGGAAGGTCCCCACACCGGCACGCGGCCCTGCGTCACCACAATCGTGTCTGTTGCGGTTTTTACCAGCACCTGCCAGGCGCCATCCTGAAAGATGCTTTGGACCGTGCGCGCGCCGTCCGGCGCATATGCGCCCGGCACGCCAAACTCGCTGCCCAGGCTGGATACGCTGCCGGCTGCGGCATCGTAGGCATAGGGGCGGTAGACGCCGCTGGCTGCGTCATACAGGCCGAAGGCGATGCGCCCGGTGACGCCAGTGACGGGGTAGACCGTTACGCCGGTGACCGGAACCCCTGCGCCAAGCGCGCCTCCGCTGATTGGCGTGGCGCTGGCGCATTTCTGCGCCGCTGCGCTGCGCTTCGCTTCCAAACGCGGGCTTGACACCACTTTTAGCCCGTCGGCATACTTGCTTTCGGCGGGGCACCAGTCTTCGAGATTGGCATACGCGTCGCCGGCCAGAACATATGCGTCGATTAGTCGCCGGCCCACATCGCGGTATCCGGCTGGAAGCCGCGACAGCCTGGCGATGGCCTCATTCCAATCGACGCCGAAGTAGCGCACGGCTTCGACATAGGCGCCGGCTGTGCGTCGTTCGCCTTCCAGCCGGTCCGGCAGAGCTTGAATCTCCGCCGCAAGATCGAGATCGAACAAGCCGCTTTCGATCTGGTCTTCTTCGCCGCGCAATCGTTCAGCGCCGCGGGCGACCAGCGCGTCAAAGCGCAGTTGCGTCACACGCGCGCGCTCATAGTCGGGCTGGGTTTTGGCGAGCTGTTCGGCCAGAGCGATTGCGGTGTCCCAGTCGTTGTTATCGAAGGCCGCCTGGGCTTCGCGCAAAGTCGCGCCGACGTCTACGATGACCACCGTCGGCGCGATCGTCGGTGTGGGCCGTTGCGCGACTGTGACCGTGGCCAGCAGATTGCGCGCGCCGCTGTTGCCCGGCTGAAGCCGCAGCACCTCTTCAAGATGCGCCTGCGCCAGCACATAGTTGCCCGCGGCCATGAACTCTTGCCCGCGCTTGAAGCTTTCCACGATCCGCGCGCTGGCAGCGGTGGTTTGGCGGGCCTGAACTTCTTTTTCGCCCGATTGATACCCCAAATAGCCGGAGCCTGCAATCAATCCGCCCATCGCGCAGGCAAACACCACAAACGTTAGCGCGGGCACAAAGCGCCCTTTTCGCGCGCGCATGCGATTCTTTGCGGCGATTCGTTCGTGAATGGGAGTGTCAGCCATGGCGCGGCCCGGAATTATAGGCAGCGTTTCTGTGGATGCGCAGCAGCGCCGGCACGGCAAAAACACCCATTCCCAAAAACGTGGCCAGGCCGACCAGCGGCCGTTCCCAAAAAAACACATTGGCCGCGCTTTCACCCAGCCAGGCGATGACGAACACCCACTCTGGCAAGCGCGAGCGCGCTTGCGCTTGCCCGGTGTCGCGCGCGGGCACCGACCATACGCCAAAAATCATGGCCGCCGTCACCAGCCAGCCCACGAAATTGGTGAGCGGGATGCCGAAATAGGCGCCGCCATCGTGCCAAACCCACGCGCCGTCGGCGACCATGCGCGGATCAAGGCTGAGATCCCACGCGGTCATGGCCAACGCCGCGACCGCGACGCGGGCGGGCTTGTCCCGCGCGAGCCATCCGGCAATACACCATGATGGATAGAGCATCATGAACCAGGCCAGTGGAATGAGCAGCGGAACATAGCCCCACATTTTTGGGCCAAGCAACTCCGTGTAGGTGTAGGCGCCGAATAGAAACCCTGTGCGGCTGCCCAGATACTCCATGCCAAACGCAATGGCAAAGCCACTGCCTAGAAACAGCGCTGCGCGGCTGGCGCCTTCCTCGTGGATGCACAGCGCCAATGAGCACAGGAACCAAGCCAGGGCGGTCGCGGCGGTGGCGGTTGCGGCGCCGGCCTCGCCCCACGCCATGCGTGCCAGCGCATATGCAGGCATGGACAGTGCAAACAATACAAATAGCACGCGGCTGGCCGACGCCACCGCAGCATGAATGCGCGCATGCGGCGCGAAGCCCTTGGTCGATGCGGTCATGCTTGCTGCGCTACCTCATGCGGAATCCCGAAGTCCTGAGCGATCAAACGGGCGGTCATTTTTGCCGACATCATCACTGAAGGCGTTCCGCCCCCTGGCTGCACATTTGCGCCAACAAGATACAGCCTATTGATGTCTTCACTGCGGTTGTGCGGCCGAAAAAACGCCGACTGCACCAGCACCGGCTCCAGGCCAAAACCATTGCCAATATAGCTGCTCAAAGTGCGTTCAAAATAGTCCGGCGTGACGAAGTGCGAATACACCAGCCGCTGGCGCAACCCGGGGATGTAGCCGCGCTCGTCAAGCATGGCGAGTACGCGATCGCACAGCTTTGGCCCCTCAACTGCCCAGTTGATTTGGCTGGCGTTGTTTGGCACGGGAATCAATGTGTAGGCCGCGTGGTGTCCGGGCGGCGCAAGCGAGGCGTCGGTCAGGGTGGGGATGTGCAGGTATTGCGAAAAGTCCGGGCTGAGGATCTTGCGCTCGAAAATGTCGGTCAGCAGCTCTTCGTAGCGCGGCCCGAGAATGATGTTGTGGTGGCGCAACGGCAGCGGTGGGCCTTCGGCATCAGCGCGGAAGCCAAAGTAGATCACCATCAGCGACATCGACTGGCGGCTGCGCTTGATGCGCCAGTCCGGCTGAAAGCGGCGGTGGCGCGCATCGATCAGCTTCATGTACGTATTGGCGTAGTCGGCGTTTGACGCCACCAGATCGGCCTGCAACTGTTCGCCAGTCTCAAGCGTGACGCCGGTGGCGCGCCGTTGGGCGTCGACATCAATGCGTGAGACGGCGGCGTTGTAGCGCATGACGCCGCCCAGCTCCTCAAACTTTCGCACAAAAGCCTGGATCAGCGCGCCGGTACCGCCCCGCGCAAAATGTATGCCCCATGTCTTTTCGACGAAGTGAATCATGGCGTAAATGGCCGGCACATTGAGCGGGTTGCCGCCGACCAGCAAGGGTTCAAAACTAAAAACCTGACGCAGCTTGTCGCTTTTGAAATATTTGCTTGTGAATGAAAACAGCGAGCGCACAGCATCGAGCTTGAGGAGATCGGGCACGACTTTGAGCATCGAGCCAATATCGCCAAAGTGGGTATAGCCGATTTCCACAAAGCCACGGTTGAAAATGGCCTCGGCCGCCTTGTGGAAACGCTCATAGCCATCCAGATCGTCCGGCGCCAAAACCTTGATCTGCGCGCGCGTATTGACCGGGTCACCGTCATAATCAAAGTATGTGCCGTCATCAAAGTAGATTCGGTAAAAGGGCAGAATCGGAATGATGTCCACATAGCGGCTGGTGGCAGGACCGCCGCTGATGCCGCTGGTGACGCGTGGATTCGTGAGCACCGCCTGGGGAAAATCCGGCAGGCCCAGCGCGGCGCGATCCCGTTGCAGCGCGAACAGCTCTTCGATAAAGTGCGGAACCGTGATCACGGTCGGGCCCATGTCGAACGTAAAGCCTTGTGCCCGATGCGCATAAGCGCGACCGCCCGGTCCGTCCATTTTCTCGACAATTGTGGCGTTAAACCCAAGGCTTTGCAGGCGAATGCCAAGCGCAAGACCGCCGACGCCAGAGCCGATGACAACTGCATTTTTTCGCATGATCTAATTCAACCTTGTTTCAATACAAAATATTACAACTTGCAGGCCCTTCATGACACCACGCTTGCATAAGCGCAAGCTGAACTCAACGATCTGCGCAGCTGCTTTGCCGCGCATCACCGCCCGCCAAAAAAAGTAGTCCATGCGGTGGTTGACAATCGAATCTGCCGCACTACAATGTGGTCATGCAGGCATCAGCATTTATCGGGCTGAAGCGGCCGAATCTAAAATAGGGCACGCAGCGAAAACCGCTGTGTGCCTTTTTTTTATCAAGTTTATGTTTGCTCGTTAGGAGGCAGTCACATGATGGATTCAAGCATGATTGGCAAGGTTGAGAAGGCGCATCGATATGCCAAGGAACCCGAGCGCTTTGAGTTCCTGACGTTTACCGTGATGGTGCGCGGCGACAATGGCGAATACCTTGTTACATACGACCACGGCCAGTGGAGCTGCAACTCCGAATATTTTGCCAAACATGGCTTTGACAGCCACACCATGGCTGTTGAGCAATTGCTGGAAGGCATGCTCGTCAAGCCACAACCAGCACAGTAACAAATCCGGGGCGCGCAAGCGCCCCTGTTTTATTGTGCCGGCGTATGGCACAGCTTCGCAGCACCGATTAACATCGTGGCTGTGAAGATCAATCGAAAGATCGATCGCAGCCGAATCGGCTATGCGCGCCGCAGGAAACGCGGAGGCAATGGCGTTTTTGCCATGCTGGTTTTGCTCGGCTCGATTGTGGCCGGCGGGTATCTGCTCCTTCAAACGCGCTTGGGCGGTGGCATCAGCCTGGGACGCCGTGACGGCACGCCCACGCAGGGTATTGCGCCGACACCCACGCGCAGCTTTGACGATTTTGTGAAGCAGGCCGAAGCCGCCGAAGCGAGAGGCGCCTATCGCACGGCCATTGAGCTGTTTGACCAGGCCAGCCGCCGGCGCCCCAATGATCCCGATTTGCATCGGCGTGTGGCGCGTTTGCTGGTCTTTCTCAATCAGCCGGAAAAAGCTGAAGCGCGCGCGCGCAAGGCGCTTGAACTCAAAGCCGATCATGCGCCATCGCGCGCGGTGCTTTGCATGGCGGTGGAGTGGCAAAAGCGCATCGACGAAGCCGTCGGAGACTGCCGCGCCGCATTGGAACTTGATCCCAAGTTGGTCGAGGCGCACGCCTATCTGGCCGAAGCGCTGGCCGACAAGGAAGACTTCAACGGCGCGCTTTCAAGCGCTCAAATGGCGCTTGACCTGAATGCGAACAACACCGATGCCCTGCGCAATATGGGTTACCTTTACTTCGTGTTTGGCCGTTACGACACCGCGCTCGAGTACTTTCGCAGGGCGCTGGATGTCAACCCCAATCTGCCTGTGGTGCTGGTCGGCATGGCCAAGATTCACATCACCTGGGCGGCGGCGGGCACCCAGACGGCGGTAATCAACGGCAATGCTGACACCGCGGCGCAGCTGCTCGAACAAGCCATCGCGCTTGATGATCAAAACGCCGAGGCCTATGAACGCCTCGGGGAGGCCTACCGTATTCGCGGCGAGTTTGAGAAATCGGGACAGGCATTTGACAAGGCGCTGAAGCTTGATGCCGGGCGCATTTCCGCATACACCCGCCGAGGGGTGCTGCGCTTTCAACGGTATGCGTTTCTTGGGGCGATCGACGACTACAAGCGGGCGATTTCGCTCACGAACGCGATCAGCAAGACTATTTCGCCGACCGACTACACCTTTCTGGGCTATGCGCAGCAGCTGGCGGGCCGCTGTGACGACGCCCGGCAGACGATGAGCGATGCGCTGCAGATCTCCCCCGATAACGAGTATCTGGCTGCCAGCGCGCGCGAAATTGAGGGGCGCTGCGCCGGGAAATAGCGCGCACCTGCCGCCGCTACTACAATCCCCGGCAATGGACATCAAAACCGTCGCTTGCATCGGCACTGGACAAATGGGGCCCGGAATTGCGCAGACCTGTGCCGCCGCCGGCTATCGCGCAATTATCGTTGGGCGCTCGGAAGAAGGTTTGGAACGCGCGCGCAAGCGCATCACCGATAACCTTGCGGCCATGAAGCCGTTCGATCTTGTCACCGACGCCGAGATCGCAGACCTGTGGACGCGCATCGAGTTGAAAGTTGGCTTGTCTGGCGCCGCTGAGGCCGATCTGGTCGTCGAGGGCATCACCGAAGATTTGGCGATCAAGCAGCAGGTGTTTGGCGAGCTGGAGGACGTTTGCCACGACGACGCGATCCTGATGAGCACCACCAGCGGCATGCGCGCGACGGACATCGCCGCCAAATCGCGCTTGCCCGGCCGCGTGATCGTGGGCCACTACTGGAACCCGCCGCACTTGTTGCAGTTGGTCGAAGTGGCGCCGGGTCAACACACCGATCCGTCCGTCACCGACGCCGTCATGCGCTTTCTGCCCACCACCGGCCATGCGCCCGTGCTTTGCCGCGTGGAAGCCCTGGGCTTTGTGGCCAACAGGCTGCAGCATGCGCTTTGGCGTGAGGCCATGGCTATTGTTGAGCGCGGCATCGCCACCCCGGCCGAAGTCGACGAAGCGATGAAGACAAGTTTTGGCGCGCGCACGCCGGTGCTGGGCATTTTTGAGCACCTTGATTTGGTCGGCGCGCAGACGACCTTTGCCATTCACTCGTATTTGCTGGCCGATCTCGATGCACAGACCGGCCCCAACCGTGTTTTGCGCGAAAAGATCGAACGCGGCGAACTGGGCGCGAAGACCGGCAAGGGCTTTTACGACTGGAGCAAAAAGAGCGCCGCGGATGTGCTGCGCGCGCGCGACACGCTGCTGCTTGAGCTGGCGCAAAAGCGCAAGAAAGCGCTGAAGGGCTGAGTGCTGAATCCCGAGGCTTAACAACATCGTGCCTGGCCGGCACTCGTGACTTAGGACTCGGGACTAAGCACACGAAAGCGCGCGATTGCGTCTTCATCCCAATCTAAACCCAAGCCCGAGCGTTCGGTGAGTTGCCAGGCGCCGCGGGCGATCACCGGTTGCGACGCGCGCAGTACGCCAAAACCGACGGTGTCGGCTTCGTCGGGCGATTCTTCGATCATCGTCAGGCCCAATGCGCCTGCCAGCGGCGCGTGCAGATCGGGATAGTAATGTGGAAATATCGGCGTGTTGTGCTCAAGTGCCGGCGCGACAGACTGCATGAAACCCGTCGGTCCGCCGAGCACTGTCCCATCTGGCCGCGGCATGTCGACACCGTCTCGCCCGCACAACTGCTGCATGATCGCCGTCGATGTGATCGACTCGCCGTAGGCCACGCGCATGCCCGATTTTGCGGCCAGCACGGTTGCGCGTTGCCACTCGCTGGCCGGGAAGGGGTCTTCGAAGAAATCGATGCCCGCCTGTGTCAAAGTCTGGATGGCGGCCGCGGCGTCTTTGAGCGAGTTGAACACGCCGGAGGCGTCCACCCCGATCAGCGCGGCTGGCCCGGCGATGGCGCGCAGCAGCCGCACGCGATCGGCGTCCAGCGCGGCGTCTTCGCCGACTGGAATTTTGAAGCGCGTGTATCCGGCGGCGCATAGCCGTTCAGCTTCGGCCTTGACGGCCGCCAAACTGTCGGCACGCCAATCGCCGCTGGCGCTGCCCGTGCGGTAGTAGCCGCAGATCGCGAGACAGGGCACGCTAGATTGCGCGCCGCCCCACGAACGCCAAAGTGGCGTGTCGATCAGCTGACCATACAGATCCCATAGCGCAATATCGACGAGCGACAACGCTCGGGCATAGATGCCTTCGCCGCCGGTCATGCGCGCCGCCGCACGCGTGGCATTCCAGATCGCGCGCATGCTGCCGACCGGTTTGCCGACGACGCCCGGCGCGATCTGACGGGAAACAACGGCGTCCAGCGCAAGACCGCGGCTGAGCGCAAAGCCAGTGCCGGCGCGCCCGCCGGCGCGCGCGCGCACGAAGACAAACTCGCGTTTGTCGATGGCGCGGCCCCACACCCGCAACGGTTCGGGCAACGGCACAACAACGCGAAAGACGTCAATGGCCTCGATCGTGGGTGGCGCGGCTGGGTGGTTCATGGTTTGAGCGCGCGGATAAGCTGCATCAGCACATCGGCGGCGATGGCATGCGCCTCGCCAGTGGGGTGATTCAAGCCATTGGCCAGCAGCATGTCGGTGTTCACGCCGCTTGCGGCGCGTTGCTCCCAGGCGGCGTAGACATCGGCCACAGGGACGTTATGCGCGCGGGCAGTGGCGCGCACGGCATCGGCATACGCCGCCAGCGCGCCGCCGTTCATGATGTCGGCCATACCTTGCACCAGGCTGCGATGTTCGGCCGCCACGCGCTCGTTGTCGGCCTTGTTCATGAAGGTGGGCGTGAGCGCGACGATGTCGCTGGTTGTCTCGGCACGGATGCGTTTGTATATGACCGAAAGCGCATCGCAAAACGGCGACAAACCGTCCCCGCGGTTCCAGGCGTCGTTCAAGCCAAAGCTGATCAGCGTGAGATCGGGCTGGTGACGCAGCACATCGCGCTCAAGCGAGGCGAGCGCCCCCGGCGCGCTTTGCCCGCTCTGTCCGGCATTTATCACGCTAAAGGTGGCCAATGGATGCGCGGCTTCCAGCGCGCGTTTGAGCCGGGCGTGATACACCGCGTCCGACTCCTGAACGCCGAGCGCGGTCATGCCTTGCGTCACGCTGTCGCCAAACGCCACGATCAGCACCGGCGCGGCGTACGGTTGCAGCGTCTTATCCTGGATGCGCTGGTAGAAATGTGAAAGGCTCATGCGCTTTGAAACTCCGGCAAGAGCGACTGCGCGAACAGGCGCATGCCGCTGTCATCCGGCGCGTCGACAAACCACAGCATGTAGTGCGTGAATCCGAGCGCGCCGTACTGGCGCAGCTTTGCGCGAATCATGTCCGGCGTGCCGGCCAACCAGGTCGACTCGATGTCGGCCGGCAGCGTATCCGTTGCGCCGGAGACAAACGCCTGCAGAGCGGCGGCGGGTGCCTCGCCAGCCGGCGCGTTTGCCAGGATCCTGCGAAATTTGTCGCGCAACGCATCCAGTGTGGGCGCGATCAGAATCTGGATTTCCAGCGTCTTTTCGATGCTGTTGGGATCGCGTCCGATCCGCGCGCAGGCGGCGCTCAGTTCGCCCAGGCGTCGCGCGAGTTCGTCCATTGGCACAGGCACGCTGTTCCAGCCGTCGGCGTATTTGGCGGTGATGTCCATGATGCCCGGCCAAGCCTCGCCCAGCCACACCGGCGGATGCGGCTGTTGCAGCGGCGGCGGGGTGCACACAGCGTTGGCGGTGCGATAGTGCACGCCGTTGAACGTGACCGGCTCCTTCGCGTGCCACAGCTGAAGCGTCAGCTCCAAGCCTTCGCGCATTTGCTCGATGCGCCGCTCGCGCGAATTGTCCTCGTGCATGCCATAGGCCAGATACTCGCGCGCGTTGTTGCCAAAGTCGACAAAATGGATCATGCGGCCGTTGCTGATCTGATCCAGCGTGGCGACCATCTTGGCGGTGAATGCCGGGTGGCGAAAGACATTGTTGTAGTGAATGATGCCCAGCTTGACGCGCTGGGTCATTCCGGCCAGGGCCGCGAGCGTGGTCCAGCCTTCGAGGATTGCTTCATCGGCGCCGAGCATCAGGTGATCGGCCGCCCAGACCGAGCGATAACCCAGTTCTTCAGCCAGCGCGCCAAGCGCCATGCAGCGCTGCGGATCGAGCGATTTGAAGCCGGGCGTGCGAAACATGCGCGCGCCCGGCCAGGCGAAGATGGGCAGGCAAAAACCAAATTGGGTTGGATACATGGCAATTAGGCGCTGACGAGATACTGAACGGGTTCGTTGCGCAGCACGCGCAACACGTTGTGCCAGATCACGAGCGAATCGCGCACGTGCGTCCAGGGGCTCTGCCAGGCGGTGTGCGGGGTCATGGTCAGGTTGTAGCTGAGCTGCGGGTGCAGCGCGTGCAGCGGGTCATCGGCGCCAACGGGCTCGGGGTCGAACACATCCAGCGCGGCGCTGAGGCGTTTCTCGGCAATGGCGCGCGTCATTGCGGCCTGATCGACCAGCTTGCCGCGCGCGGTGTTCATAAACAGCGCGCCGCGTTTCATCGAATCGATTTCCTGGGCGCGGATGATCCCAGCGGTTTTGTCGTTGAGCGCCAGGTGCACGCTCAGAATATCCGATTCGGCGAAGAGGCGATCCCACGACGCATAGTCCACGCCGTATTCTTTTTCGAGCGCTTCAAAGCGCACGATGTCCCAATAGCGCACGCGCATGTTGAACGCGCGCGCGATGCGCGCCATCGGCCGGGCGATTTCGCCGAAGCCCAGCAGGCCCAGGGTTTGGTCGCAGGCCAGTTTCAGGTTGGGGAAGGTGCCCCAGCGGTTAAGGTAGGCGCGGTCGTACATGGTCTGGCGTTGCGCCGGCATCTGTTTCAGATGATTCAGGATCAGCGCCCAGCAATGCTCGGCCACGGCGAAGTAGTTGATCAGCGGCGTGGCGGCGCAGGGCACGTTCAGCGCGCGGACGGCATCCATCGGCACGCCGCGGAAGTCGAAGCCCAAATGCTGCACCAGCCGCAGACGCTTGCCGCGCGCCAGGATCTCCGCAGGCACCATCACCTTGTGCGTGATCAAAAAGTCGGCACTTTCGATCGCGGCGGAAAGCTCCTCGGCCGATTTGACGTGAATGAGTTTTGCGTCGATGCCGGCGAACAATTCGGACCAACTGGGCGCATGCGCACGCGCGTCTGGATCTTCTTCGATGAGCTGTGCGCGCGTGGCTTCCGGGCGCGAGTCCCACTCGGGCACCCCCCACATCACATTGCCGACAGCGTCCCAAACGACGATATTGATGGTGCTCATGATTTATTGCTGAGTCGCGGCCCAGGCGCGGCCGAAGGTGCGTTTGCCATTGGCCAGCGCGGTTTCACTGCTTTCATCGCTAGTGCGAATTTCCATTGAGACGATGGGTGTGGCGCCGAGGCGCTGTCGCGCGTTCTTGTAGTTGCCGCAGTCTTTCTACTCGCTCAAAAAGTCTATGGCTTTCGGCAGGTCGTTGACGACTTCGGGGTGGCCAAAGCGCTGGTGGTAGTCGGCAAAAATCTTGCTGTCGGGGTG
>JANMNW010000634.1:0-3494 GCA_031368515.1 Chloroflexota bacterium | reverse complement strand
GTGTGATCAATGTTTCTTCGGTGTATGGCAGTGTCGGCGGCGATGACTCCCGCTATCCCGGCTTGAATTGGGATCTGGCCTCGTACTTCGCGGCCAAACACGGCCTCAATGGTGTCACGCACTATCTCGCCCCGCGCGTCGTGCCTTTCGGCGTATGCGTTAATTCGCTCAGCCCAGGCATGTTTCCCTCCGAACACAATGCCAAACGGCTGACGCCCGAAGTGCGCGAACGACTCATCGATGGCACGCCCATGGGCCGCCTCGGCGAATCCGACGACCTGAAAGCCGCCGTGGTGTTTCTCGCTTCGCCCGGCGCAAAGTTCACCACCGGGCAGATCCTTACCGTCGATGGCGGCTGGACGGTCTGGTAGACGCGCTATAAGAGTTTGCGCAAACGGTCTGCAGCTTGTTCGGCAGTCAGGTCGCGCTGGGGTTGCGCCAACATTTCATAGCCCACCATGAATTTCTTCACGCTGGCGCTGCGCAACAATGGCGGATAAAAATGCAGATGCATCTGCCATTCGTCATGCGCTTCGTCGTCAAAGGGCGCTTGATGCACACCCATCGTGTAGGGGAAGCTCGTTTCAAAAACGCGGTCGTAGCAGACCGTCATGCGTTTCAGCGCATCGGCGAGGCCATCGCGTTCGGCTTCGCTCAGCGCGGTAATCCGGCGAACGTGACGCTTGGGCAGCACCATCGTCTCAAACGGCCAAACCGCCCAGTACGGCACCAGCGCCGCAAAGTGCTCATTTTCGAACAGCATGCGGGCGCCGTCGTTCAGCTCGTGCGCGAGATAGTCTTGCAGCAATGTGCGTTGCGCGCCGGGGCTGCTCAGATGCTTGAGCTGACCGGCGCTCTCTTTGGCGATTTCGGTCGGCACGTGCTCGGTCGCCCACAACTGTCCGTGCGGGTGCGGGTTGCTGCAGCCCATGATGTCGCCTTTGTTTTCGAACAGCTGCACAGTGTTGATGTCCTGCCGCGCGCCAAGCTCGACGCATTGCGCCACCCAGGTGTCGACCACGGCGCGGATGCCGGCCACGGGCAAGTCTGCGAGTGTCAGATCGTGGCGCGGCGAAAAACAGATCACCCGGCACACACCGGTCTCTTGATGCGCCTGCAACAAGGGAGACGCTTGGACGTCGATCGTCGCGGAAGTTGCGCTGTCAGCCGCACCGTCATCGGCCGTGAGCAATGCGGGAAAATCGTTGTCAAAAACATGCACGCCAGTGTATTGCGGATTGACAACACCATTCACACGTTTGTTGCCCGGGCAAAGGTAGCAAGCCGGGTCATGTTGCGGGCGGTTTTCGCGCTGCGTTTTTTCAATTGCGCCCAGCCAGGGCCGTGTAGCGCGCTGTGGCGAGACCAGAATCCATTCGCCGGTGAGCGGGTTGAAGCGACGGTGCGGTTTGCTCGGGTCCATGGTAACGGATTCTAGACCGATGAGGCTGACAGCGACTGAAAAACTACGCAGTCGGTTCCAGATGCCGGATCGGGCAGGCCGGCGACCTACCAGATTCGGCATCTGGAACCGCCGCGGGCGCTCACGTTGCTCTAATGCGGCGCGTGGTATATTCACCCCACGGGCGCGATATTGGCGCCCTCGACAACTATTTGGACCGTTGCTGCATCGCTGAATCAAGATTTAGATTTCATTTTTATTTTGATTTCGCATTGGGCACGCTCCTCGTTACGGTCTTACACGCCGTTATTCAATTTCCACAATGCCAACCAAGACAACAAAAAAATCTACAACGAGCAAGAAAACCGCGGCATCCCCCGCCAGCGGTGCTTTGGCTCAGCGCAGCTCTGCCCGCGGCGGCACCCGCCGCACACGCAGCAAAGCCAGCGCACAAACGCCCGAAAACGCATTGCCCGCCGCTGAACAAGCCGGCGAAGGCAAGCCGTGGACGCGCGTCGACCTGCACATGCACACGCCCGGCTCGCACGACTACGAACAGCCGGAAAAAACCTACATCGACATCCTGCGCCAGGCTGAACGCCGCGGCCTCGGCATGATCGCCTTCACCGATCACAACACGGTCAACGGCTACCGGTTCATGCACCGCGATATCGAAACGCTCGAACTGCTGGAACGCAGCGAGCGCATCCGTCCCGACGAAATGGCACGCCTGACCGAGTACCGGCGCCTGCTCAAAAAAATCGTGGTGCTGCCCGGCTTCGAATTCACCGCGACCTTCGGCTTCCACATCCTCGGCCTGTTTCCGCCCGAAAAGTCGGTGCGCGAAATCGAGCATGTGCTCATGCAATTGCGCGTGCCCAATGAAGTGATCGAACATGGCCTGACCGAAGCTGGCGCGACCAGCGATGTGCTCACCGCCTACCATCTCATCAACGCGGCAGGCGGCATCGCAATCGCCGCGCACGCCAATTCATCGAGCGGCGTTTCCATGCGCAATATGAATCTGGGCGGCCAGACGCGCATCGCGTTCACGCAAGATCCGAATTTGCTCGCGATTGAATTCACCGACCTCGACAAGGGCGCCCGGCGCTCCAGCGCGTTTCTCTTCAGCGGCGTCAAGCCCGAGTATCCGCGCCGCATGTTCGCCATCCAGGGCAGCGATGCCCACCGCGTGATCGGCGACCCGTCCAATCCCAAGCGGCTCGGCGTGGGCGACCGCACCACCGAAATGCAGCTGGACTCCGTAAGTCATCAGGGACTGCGCGAGCTTTTCGTGAGCAACGAATATCACCGTGCCCGCCCGGCGTTTGACCGGCTCGATTTGCCGCCCGACATGAGCGACGTGACGAGCGCGCGCGAAGCCGGCGCCAGCGCCAGTGTGGCCTTCCATCCAGCCCTGCCCAAGAAAGGCGACCGCGTCGCCGAAGCCGTGCGCGATGTTGTGGCTATGGCCAACGGCAATGGCGGCGTGGTGTTTCTCGGATGCGGCGACAAGAGTGTCAAAAAAGTAGCCGGCTTTAGCGATGCCAGCAAGGTCGCAGCCGAAGTATCCAGGGCGCTGCAAAACATTGTGCCGCCGGTCAGCGCCACAGTGATGGTGATCGACATCGAAGGCAAGGACTGCGTGCGCATCAGCCTGCCAGCCGGCAAAAACGCGCCCTACGCGCTCAATGCCCGCGAGTTTTTTGTGCGCAAGAGCGCGGAGACCACCGAAGCCCTGCGCGATGACATCGTCGCGCTGGCCCGGCGCAGCGTTGAGCTGGCCGCGCCCGCTCGGGACGGCGGCCGGGAAAGCGGCGAACGCAGCGGACGCGACCACCGCGACCACCGCGATCATCGCGACAGCCGCGACCGCGGCGCGCAGCAGCATCAACAACGCGAACGCGGTCCGCAGCAGCATCGGCAACCGGCGCAGGAACAGAGCCAGCCCGACCAAACATCGCGCCAGCAGCAGCAACAGCCTCAACCGCGCCCTCCCCAGCAACAGCAGCAACAGCGTCCGCCCCAGCAGCAACAACAGCGCCCGCCCCAACAGCAGCGCCCCTTGCAGCCGCGCCGGGACGTGCAGCCG
>JANMNW010000614.1:0-2469 GCA_031368515.1 Chloroflexota bacterium | reverse complement strand
AGCCGACAACGCCCTTCTACCCCCATTGATCCCCCAGCCAAGCTATTGCCCGACTCTTTCCTCTACAAGCCCGTCGCCGGCTGGCGCTGGGACAACGCCATCTCTACAAAATCCTGAGGTGCACCCGCTTGCATTGCCGTTTTTTTTTTTGCGTTAAAATCCTGCCGCTTTCTGAGTAGGTAACGACAAGCAAAACCACAAAAGGACCAGGGAAAAAACAGACATGACTTCACTTTCATTGAACAAGCTGCGCCACGGCCTCATTGCTGCCATGGCTTTGGGCACGCTGCTCATGGCGCAATCGGCTCACGCTGCGGGCAAGAAACCCACGCCACCGCCGCCGGACACGACGTTTAAGCCGGGCGGCAATCTCATCACCAACCCAAGCCATGAGGGCCCGGGCGTCTTTTTTGCTGGGCGCGGTGAGCTGTTCGTATCCTGGAACTGGACGCCGTTCTGGGCCGAACCGCCCGCGGGTTACGATTTGCGCGATCAGCGCTGGCGCACGCCCGAATTCCGCATGGCCGACAGCAGCATCGAAGTATTCAAGGATCGCGCGCATAGCGGCCGCCTGTCAAATCACGGCTTCAACTATTTTGCCGCCAACCCGACAGCCGGCTTCATGCAATATGTGAAAAACCTGAAGCCCGGCGCACCCGTCCGCTTTACGACGTGGCTGTTGCTCTGGACGAGCAACGTGCCCAACCTGATCCCGCCCAAGTCTATTGAGCCGGGCAATCTGGAAGGGCGCGTGTGCATCGACACGGATGGCGGACCGCGCGATCACAGCGATCCCAATCTGGTGTGCTCTGAGTGGTCGAAGAAATACGACGTGTGGCATCAGCTCTCAGTCGATGCCGTGGCCAAATCAGACACTGTCAACGCGTATTTATGGACGCGCTCGTCCGAGTTCGTCGAGCATAACGACTATTACATGGACGACAGCTGCTTCGAAGTCCTCGCCAAGGCGACGGACAAGGGCATCTGCAACGGCGCCGGGTTTGTTCAAACCGCGCCCGGCGTGCATGAATGGTACGCCGCGAATAGCAAGTAAGTCAGTAAGTATCGCACCCGTTAACCAGCCCCGCGCATCATCACGCGGGGCTGGTTTGATTTTCAAACATCGCCATCAAGCCGCGATAGACCGTGAGCAGCAAACAGGTGCCGCCGGCGAACCAGTACAGCGCGCTCGCCCAGGCTGTGCCGCTGTCGGTGCCGCTCAGCGCCGCGTGCGCAATCGCTCCGGCAAACAACAGATAACTGGTGAAAACAATTTCCGAAATCCGTTTCTTTGTTTGGGGCGTTTTCGCGCGATCAAGCCCAAAAGGTCTATGTGCAGCATCTGATGCGCGAGAAGGCGGACAAGCTGTGGCGCTGGTTTGCCGATGGCGCGCACTTCCATGTGTGCGGCGACGTGGCCAAGATGGCCAAGGATGTGGATGCCGCGCTGCCCGACATGGCGATGCGCGCCGGCGGGCTGAACGAAGCCTCGGCGCGCGACTGGGTGGCTCAGCTCAAGCAACAAAAACGCTATCGGCGCGATGTGTATGAGGTGCAGGCCCGGGCCATATTGCCAAAAGCGACCTGTCTTCTAATACAGGACGGGTCACTTTTGGCAACGATTTTCCAGGAAAAATAACAAACGCCGCAATTTGCGGCGCTTGTCTCGACGGCCATTAGTGTAATCGCCTGTATATCATTGTCAATCAACCAGTCGGTTGATTCCAAGATCAACCGTGTCGCGCTCCGGCGCGACGTCTTTGCTGATTTACTTTTGTCGCGCATGCGGCATACTGACGCTCGCGATGAGCACCGATTTGGCCCTCACGGGCTCGGGCGTTGTGGGACACGATTTGCGAAGGCTCCAGCCGTTCGCCGCAATCGAATCGCATATCGTCGCCGATCTCAGCATCCAGCAAGGCGCGGTGCATACCGCCGATATCGAATTTGACGACAACCTGCTGGACCAGGTTGTGCTCGGCGTCGAGGACGGCGTGCTGCACGTCACCCTGTTCGAGCCAAAGCCCCGCCAGCACATGCACAATATCCCGGATGACGGTTCGCCGGTCTCCATGGTGAGCGTGCTGCAAAGCGGCCGGCGCATGCTGGTCAGCAGCTACTTGCGCTGCGCTATCCGCATCACCCTGCCTGAGCTGCGCAAGTTGACGCTGCATGGCCACGGCGCCATTCACGCACGCGATATCCGCACGCCGGTCTTTGAATATGTCTTCAACGGCTCGGGCGACGGCACACTTAGCGGATCGGCCGAACGCCTGATCGTCGAGATCAACGGCAGCGGGCGCGTCGACGCCACCGCGCTGGAGGCCATCGACGCGGACGTGCGCATCGCTGGCGTGGGCGAGGTTCTGGTCAACGCCCGTGAACGACTGGCCACGAGCGTCGCCGGGAGCGGCACGGTCTCCTTTCTCGGACAGCCGGTGGTCGAAAAGTACGGCCCGCACGCCGACG
>JANMNW010000604.1:0-1521 GCA_031368515.1 Chloroflexota bacterium | reverse complement strand
CCGGCCTTGGCGTGATCGCCCCGCTGGCCGTATTCAATGGCAGTGATGGCAAACCAATGGCTACCGCCGGCCTGCCGCCGCTGGCTTACGGCGTGGTGCGCCATGTCGGCGAAGCGATGGCAATGGTGGTGGCCGATAGTGCGGCGATTGCGCAGGATGCCGCCGACCTGATCGAGGCAGACCTCGAAGCGCTGCCAGTGGTGGCCAGTATCGATGCTGCGTTGGAAGCCGGTGCGCCGCGCGTGTGGCCACATCTGGCGGGCAACGCCGCGCTCGATTGGGAGGATGGCGACAAGCAGGCATCGGACGCCGCATTTGCGCGAGCGTTCCACATTGCATCGGTGGAATTGGATGATCCGCCGCTGGCGCCCGCGGCGATGGAGCCGCGCGCGGCGATTGCGCAGTGGACGCCGGACGCCGGGGGCGCTGCTGACAGTACCAGTGGCGGGCCAGGCCACTACACCCTGATCGCCAGCACCCAAGGCGTGATGGTGGTGCGCAAGCAACTCGCCGAGCATGTGCTCAAAATCGCACCGGAAAATCTGCGCGTGGTGACGCGTGATGTCGGCGGCGGCTTCGGCACGAAGGTGCAGGCGTATCCGGAATATGCGGCGCTGTTGTTCGCTGCAAAGCTCACCGGCAAGCCAGTGAAGTGGAGCGCATCGCGGCTGGAGAGTTTTCTCACCGACACCCGCGGGCGTGATTCAAAGATCCAGGCTGACATGGCATTTGATGCAGAGGGCCGCATCCTCGGCATCCGCGCCGATGTGAAGGTCGGCATCGGTGCCTACACCTCGACCTACATCGCCATCGTCGCCACCAACAACACCAAGAATTGTTTGTCGAGCGTCTACCGGGTACCGTCGATCCGCCTTCGCTCGCGCATGGTGTTCACCAATCACAGCGCGCTTGGCGCCTATCGCGGCGCGGGGCGGCCTGAAGCGATTTATTTGATCGAGCGTTTGCTCGACCGCGCGAGTGAAACATTCGGAATTGATCGCGCCGAACTGCGCCGCAAAAATCTGATCCCCGCGTCGGCAATGCCCTACGCAGCGGTCAATGGGCAAACCTATGACAGTGGCGAGTTTGAAGCTGTACTCGACAAGGCGCTGGCGCTGGCCGACTGGAATGGTTTCGCGGCGCGCGCGGCTGAATCGAAACAGCGCGGATTGCTGCGTGGGCAGGGCATCTCGACCTTTCTGGAATGGACTGGCGGCAATGCGCTGGAAGAACGCGTCACGCTTGAAGTCAGGAAATCGGACAGCGACGACGGCATCATCGAAATTTTCACAGCCGTCAACGGGATGGGTCAGGGCATTCAGACTTCGCTGGCGCAATTGATGGTCGATGCGTTTGGCGTGCCGATGGAAAAAATTCGCGTGGTGATGGGCGACACCGACCGCGGGGACGGTTTTGGCAGCGCCGGTTCGCGCTCGCTGTTTACCGGCGGCTCGGCCTTGCAGGTCGGCGCCGAGCGTACGATTGCCAGCGCCAGGCAACTCGCCGCCAAAGAGCTGGAAG
>JANMNW010000602.1:0-15340 GCA_031368515.1 Chloroflexota bacterium | reverse complement strand
GCCATTCATGGTGGCGTCGCAAGGTATCCCGGTCATCGCTATCGCGCCGCTGTTATTCATCTGGTTCGGCAGCGGCTTCGTGGCCAAGCTGCTGGTGTGCACCTTAATCGTGTTCTTTCCCATCACCATTAACGTAATCGCCGGGCTGCGCGCACTCTCGCCGCGGCTGATCGATCTGTTTCGCATGCTGAACGCATCGCGTTGGAATACATTCACAAAGCTCGAGCTGCCAGCCGCCCTGCCCTATGTGTTTGCCGGACTGCGCACAGGCGGCACGCTCGCCATGATCGGCGCGCTGACCGGCGAATTCATCAGCGCCAACCGCGGACTTGGTTTTCTGATGAACCAAGCCAGCGGCCTGTATGACACCGCGTTGGTCATGGCCGCCATCGTCGCGACGGTGCTATCCGCATTGTCAGTCTATGCATCTGTGCGCGTGCTGGAACGACTGGCACAGCGCGTGCGCTGAAGATAAATCGAACCGAAGGAGACAAAGCAGTGAACAAGCAAGTCATGTTGTCAACCGTTCTATCCATGATGCTCGCCGCATGCGCCGGCGCCAGCACACCTGCAATCAAGACCAAAGTGCGTCTGCCAATGGGCTTTATCGCCAATGTGCAATATGCGCCGTTCTATATGGCGGTTGACAAAGGGTATTTTGCGGCGGAAGGGATCGAGATTGAATTCGACTACAAGTTTGAGACCGACGGCGTCAAGCTGGTCGGAGCGGGCGAGCTGCCATTTGCCGTGGTGAGCGGCGAACAAGTGGTGCTGGCGCGCGCGCAGGGGCTGCCTGTCAAATATGTGGCGCAGTGGTATCGCAAATACCCGATAGCGGTCTTTAGCCTGGCTGAAAAAGGCATCAACTCTCCCGCCGACTTGAAGGGCAAGACCGTCGGCCTGCCCGGCTTTTTTGGCGCGACGTATGTCGGCTGGCGCGCCTATCTGCAAGCCAACGGCCTGCAGGAGAGCGATGTCAATGCGCAGGAAATTGGCTTTACCCAAGCCGCGGCGGTGCAACAGGGCAAGGTCGACGCAGCCGTGGGCTATGTGGTCAACGAACCGGTTGTGCTGACGCAGAACGGCTTGAAAGTAAATACTATCAACATCGGCGAGCAGGTGAACATGGTGGCCAACGGGTTGATGACCAACGAAAAGACGATCAAGGACAACCCCGCGCTGGTCAAAGGCATGGTCAAGGCTATGTTGCGGGGCATTGATGACACCATCAAGAATCCAGACGAGGCCATGAAGGTGACCGCCAAATTTGTCGAAGGATTCAAAACCGATGACGCAATTCAAAGGGCCGTTCTTGCCGCTACCATCGAGACAATGAAAGGCCCCAAACTCGGCATTTCTGACGCGGCCGCCTGGAGCAACACTCAGGACATTCTTCTGACCATGGGCCAGGTCAAAGAAAAAGCCGACGTCAACACGTTCTTTACGAATGAGTTTGTGCCGTAGCGAGTCCCGAGTCCCGAGTCCCGAGTCCTTAGAAAAGTTGTGGCGGGGCTTGACAGCTGTGTCAAGGACTTCGCATCACTTTCGGGACTCGGGACTCGGGACTAAAAGACTCGGGATTCAGGACTCCGGGCTGCCGATCATGCTAACCATCGACCGTGTCACCCATATCTATCCAAACGGGGTTGAAGCGCTTCGCGATGTGTCGCTGCGCGTGCAATCGGGCGAATTGGTGGCCATCGTCGGGCCGAGCGGATGCGGCAAAAGCACGCTGTTGCGCATCGCCGCCGGCCTGCACACCTGCAGCAGCGGGCACATTCTTTTGGACGGCCAACGCATCACCGGCCCAAGCGATCGCGTGAGCCTGATGTTTCAGGATGCGGCGCTGTTGCCTTGGCGCAGCGTGCGGCGCAACATCGCGCTGCCACTGGAACTGCGCGGATTGACCGAATCGAAGCGCGTGGCCGATTTGATCGAAACAGTCGGACTGCAAGGTTTTGCCGATGCGCCGCCGCGCGAACTGAGCGGAGGCATGGCCCAACGCGTGGCACTGGCGCGCGCGCTGGTGACGCAGCCGCCCATCCTGTTGTTGGACGAGCCCTTCGGCGCGCTCGACGCCATGACGCGCGAAACGCTCACACTGGCGCTGGCAGAGATTTGCCGCAGCGCCGGCACCACTGCGCTATTTGTCACGCACAGCATCAGCGAGGCGGTGTTTCTGGCCGACCGCATCGTGGTGCTGACGCCTCGCCCCGGCCGGGTGGCCGCGATCATTCCAGTCAACCTGCCCCGCCCGCGCAATTGGAATATCGAGCGCACGCCGGAGTTTGGCGAAGTAGTCGGGCAAGTGCGGGACGAATTACAGGCTATTTCTCCCGCAACCGCAACCAGCTAAGCAGCGGCAAGTTCGAGGTGGCTTTTTGCAGCCCGGGCTGCGCGAGCGCGAAGAGCGCGCTGGCCAGCTGGTTAGGATCGACGCGCCGGATCATGCGGCCATTGTGCGCAATGCTGATGGACCCGCGCTCTTCAGACACGATCACCGCGATGGCGTCAGTCCCTTCTGTGACACCGATTCCGGCTCGATGACGCAAGCCAAATCGGCCATCCTCAAACTGAGTGGATGTGAGCGGAAGCACCGCTCCAGCGGCCGCGATTCGCAGCCCGCGCACGATCACACCGCCGTCGTGCAATGGCGAGTTGGGATAGAAGATCGACGCCAGCAGCTCCGGGGTCAGCTCGGCATCCATTTTGACTCCGGTATCGATCAGATCCTGCAGCCCGGTTTCGCGCTCAATCACGATCAGAGCGCCATGCTTCTTGGCTGCCAGCCGCTGGGCGCCGTCGCTGATCTTCTTGACCATCACCTCGAAATCCGTTCGACGCGGTGCGACGAGCACTTCGTTGAATCGCCCCAGCCGCTCCAGCGCGCGACGAAGCTCCGGCTGAAATATGACCGGAATGGCGACCAACAAGGCCGGGATGGCCGTTCGCGTGACCAATCCAAACAGCGGCAGCTGCGACGAGCCGCCGAGCAGCAGTCCGACCGCCGCCAACAGCAGCAGCCCGCGCAGCAGCGACACCGCCTGCGTGGCTTTCACCAGCAGCAGCACCAGAAAAAACACGATCGCGACGAGCAGGATGTCCACCAAGGCTCGCCAGTCCAATCGTTGCAGGATCCAAATTGCGTCTGTCACGGGCTAGGCCAGTTTGCTCGGGTCGGCTTACTTTGTCAACGTTCGGATTACCTACTCATCAACTTCATCAAAACTGCTTTCTGTGCATGCAAGCGATTCTCAGCCTGGTCCCACAGCGCCGAGTTGGGACTGTCTGCCGCTTCATCGGTAATTTCCTGCCCGCGATGGGCAGGGAGGCAGTGCATGACCGTGGCGTCGCCGCGCGCCAACGACATTAGATCGCCGTTCAGCTGATACGGCGGAAAGATCGCGGCGCGCTTGGCCGCCTCGGATTCCTGACCCATGCTATACCAGGCGTCGGTATAGAGCACATCGGCGGCTTCGGCGCCGGCACGCGGGTCCTCGACCTGGGTCAGGCTGCCGCCGCTGGATGCGGCATACACCTGGGCGCGGGCGGCGACATCGGGCCACAACCCGTAGCCGCGCGGCGCGGCCACGCACACATGCGCTCCCAGCAGCGTCGCGCCCAGCACCAGCGAATTGGCGACGTTGTTGGCGTCGCCGAGATAGGTCAAATGCACGCCGCGCAGCCCGCCTTTGCGCTCATGAATGGTGAGGAGATCGGCCAAACCCTGGCAAGGATGCTCGTGGTCGGACAAGCCGTTGATCACCGGAACCGAGGCGTATTGCGCCAGCGTCACCACATCGGCATGCGCAAACACGCGAGCCATGATCAGGTCGACATAGCGCGATAGAACGCGCGCGACATCCGGCACGCTTTCGCGCTTGCCCAGCTGAACTTCATCCGGGCCAATGTACATTGCCTTGCCGCCAAGATCGAACATGGCCATCTCGAACGACATGCGCGTGCGCAACGATGGCTTGGTGAAGACCATGGCCATGGCCTTGTTTTTCAAGGCCGGCAAATTGCCGCCGGACTTCCATTCCTTCTTGAGCCGCACCGCGAGATCAAGGATGTCCGATAATTCCTGAGGCGTCAGTTCCGCTATTGAGAGAAAGTCCTTCTTCGAAGCCATGCAATGCGATTGTAAGTCACACGGTAATCAGGTCACGATGATTTTCGCTGCCGTTGCCGTCTCCATCTCCAATTTTGTTTTCGAAATAGGACATGGAGACGGAGACGGACACGGACACGAAGGTGGAGACGATCGCGCTGGGGAGCTGCATCGATGCAGAAGCTGATTGGTCCGGCGCTGGCAGCGCTGATTGTCATTGGCGCCACTCTGGCGCGCGATATGCGTGACGGCCTCTGGGCGGCGTATATCGCCTATGGCAGCACTGTCGCGCTTCAGTTGCCCGCGGGAGAAGCGCCGCCTCAGCGCACCCGCCGGGTCGTTGTGCTGATCGTGCGCGGTTTGCGCACCGTTGAGTCGCAACTGATGCCCGCGCTCAACGCTTTGCGCGCGCGCGGAGCCGAAATCACGCTCGAACTCGGAGCGCCCACGTACCGCATCCCGGTATGGCTGACGATGTTTAGCGGCGCGCGGCCGGCGGTGCACGGCACCCTCACCGATCTTTCGACACGCAACGGCGACACCGACACCATTTTTGCCCGGCTTGCCGCCGCCGGCCGCTCGTGCGTCATCATCGGCACCTCCGATTGGAACGAAATGTATGGTCCACAGGTGCAACGCATCGAGGTCATCGAAGCAGACTCAGCCGCACAGCGCGACAGCCTGACGATGGATGCGCTGCTGCAGACGCTCAAAGACCCAGCCGCGCCCGAGCAGCTGATCGTGGCAGAGTTTGGGTTGCCCGAAGAGGCGGCGCGCCGCGCGCCTGAAAACTATGCCGCGGCGCTGGCCGCCACCGACATCCGCCTGCAACAGGTCGGCAGTGCGTTGGATTTGGCCAACACAACGTTGATCGTCACCGGCGACCGCGGGCTTACTACCTCGGGCGGAGCGGGAGGATCCGAGGCCGCTGTCGCGCGCGTGCCCATGGCCATGGCCGGCGCGGGCATACGGCGCGGCGCCCAAGCTATTGCGCGCGGCGAAGATCTGACGCCCAGCCTGGCGCAGTTGCTGGGTGTGCCGATCCCGGTGCACGCGCAGGGCGCGCCTCTGTGGGATGCGATCGACGCGCAGGACTACCTGGCCAGCGCGCGGCAGTTGACGGGTTTTTATGAAGGCTGGAGCGAGGCAACGGCGCAGCCGCGCTTTGCGGCCGAGTTGTTGCGTGCCTATGAAGCGGATATTGCGGCCGGCCAGCGCGCGCGCTATGACACTTGGAACATTGCGCTAAACGCCGCGGCGGGCCAGGCGGAACAGGCCTACGCCGCAGCAGGGCGCGGCCAGCGCGCGCCAGTCGCTGCCATCGGGCTGGTGTTAATGCTCGCCTGCGCGCTGGTCATGCTCAACAACAGCCTGGCGCCGCCGCTGATTGGCGCGGCTCTATACACAGCCGGTTGGTTGTTCGATATCAACGTGTTGCGCGCCAGCGCACCGTCGCTTTCGCTGTTTGACGGCGTCGATCCCGGCATGTATTACACCTGGCTGGCGCGCGACCATCAGATCTTGATTGGCGTCGCCTGTGTCGCGACTGCGCTCTTGGCCGCACGGTTGTGTGAAGATTCGATGGAAGCGATCACGGCCGTGATCAGCACCGTAGGCTTGGTCATGCTGGGTTGCGCCGCACAGGCCCTGTTGTTTTTCTGGCGTTGGGGCGATGCGTTTGCCGTCACGCCGCCCAACCCTGGCGAGCTCGCCGGGATTCTGGCCGCGCTGACGCAGGCGGCGGCCAATGACCTCGCCATTTCCAGCGCATTGCCGGCAATTCCGCTGGTGTTGGCCGCGCCCGTCCTGGCTGTCGTTGCCTGGGCGGCGCTGGGCGGCGGACGTCAAAACGAGGCTTTGTAGACCACACGTTGACGCCTCGTACGGCAGCATCAAGACGACGCGTCGCGGATCACGCCAAACTCGCCATCGTTGACGCGCACGCGCAGCGCGTCGCCAGGCGCGCTGTCGGCAGTGCTGCGCAGCACGCGGCCATCGGCTCGGCGAACAATGGCGTAGCCGCGCGCCAGCGTGGCTTCCGGACCAAGCACCGCCAGCCGGCCGCTCAACCCAGTAAGCCGCGCGCGCTCAATGGCGAAACGCTGCGCCAGGGCGGAATCCGTGCGCTGGCGCAGCTGCTGCGTATTCTGGCGCAATTGCGCCACTTGCTGGGACGGGCTGAGCAAGCGCAGAGCGCGCTGCAGTTCGGCCAGGCCAGAGCGCGAGTCACTAAAGCGCGCCAGCACAAGTTGATCTATCACGGCGCCATACGCATCGGCGCGCTGCCGCAGATCGACGATATCGGGCGTGATCATCTCGGCGGCGGCCGATGGCGTGGGCGCGCGCACATCGGCGGCAAAATCGGTGAGGGTGAAGTCGATTTCATGCCCGACCCCGCTGACGACCGGCACGCCGGACGCGACAACTGCGCGCACCACGCGCTCGTCGTTGAACGCCCACAGGTCCTCCATGCTGCCACCGCCTCGGGCGATCAAAATCACATCGCACATGCCTTGCAGGCGTTGAATGGCGCGCACGATCTGCGGGGGCGCATTGCCGCCCTGCACTTGCGTGGGCGAAAGAAGCACTTCGACGACCGGATAGCGGCGGCGCAGCACATTCAAAATATCCTGAAACGCCGCAGCGCTTGCCGATGTGACCACACCCAGCACGCGCGGTGCGACGGGCAACTCGCGCTTGCGATCCTGATCGAACAGCCCTTCGGCCTGCAACTTTTGCTTGAGCCGCTCAAACTCGGCATTCAGATCGCCCGCCCCGACCGGCATCATCGACTCAACGTATAGCTGATACGCTCCGCTGGCTTCGTAGACGCCGACGCGGCCGCGCGCGATCACCGCTTCGCCGTCGCGCGGCACGCTGCGCATGCGCATGGCGCTGGACTTCCACATCGCGCATTTGATCTGCGACTTGGCGTCCTTCAAGGTGAAATAGAGGTGGCCCGATGCCGGGCGCGACAAATTGCTGACCTCGCCCTGAATGCGCACATCCTGCAGCTGCTCCTTGCTCTCGATCAACGCCTTGACCAGCGACGTGACATCGCTCACGCTCAGCGCGTCGTCGTTTTGCGAGAACAGGGTGGATTGAAAGCCGCGATTCATGGAATGTCGAATTCAAAACCGCGCTCATACCGTTCATCCAGAACCGGCAGGAGCAGCCGAGTGGCGCTATCGTAAACGACCACGCTGCCGGCAAACGGGCCGGGCGCCGAGTCGTCGGTGTCGAACGGGTGGTTGTCGATCACACGCGAATGGCGAAGCCATTTGAGCGTCGGAATGGCGCCCAGCGCCGGCACGCCATCATGTGCGCCGCGAAAGCGCTCGCCCGAGAGCCGCACGGACACGATGTAGTCGCTGGTGATTGGCCGTGCACCGAGCCAGGTCAGGATAACCGTTGCGCTGCCCAGCGAAATCTGCGGACGCAGGCCGATCAGCGCCATCTGGTTGCCAAACGGCACATAGCGCTCGCCATCTGCGTAATCGGGCAGCATCAACACGCGTTCGCCGACGCGCAGGCGCAAGTTGCGCTCGGGCGGGATGTCAAACGCCAGCGAGGCGTACCGGCCAGGCCCTGCGGGCAGCGACCGGGCAGCGGCAATAGGCGTGCCGTCGGCCAGCGTGACGATTACAGGCAGAGTCCCGTCGTCCAGGGCAAAGTGCGTCCACAGGCGAACGCGGCTGGGTACGCCCAGGTCGTAGTCGGCTCCGATCAGCAAGGGTCCGGCGCAGTTGAGAACACATGGTGTGTTCATCGGCCGCTGGGTGGCTGGCGGCTGTGCGGCGGGCGTGACCGTAATCGTGCCTGCGGCGACAAACTCTGCGGCCTGCGCATCCTTGAATTGGGCAAAGCCGGATGCATCCACGCGATAGGCTCCGACGAGCACCGGGTAGGCGCCTGGCTCCAAATCGAGTGGAAGAGTCAGCAACTGGCGCCGGGCGCCGACGCCAAATTGGCCGTCGTCCACGGTGATGCGCGTATCTGCGGTGGCGGCCAGGCGCCCGTCATGGCGCAAGATGCGCACAGTGATTGCGTCGCCGTCGCGATGCCCGACGCCGCTGATCCAGCGGATGTCAACCGGAATCGATTGGCCAACTTCGAATGTGCCACCATCCAGACCCACGGGCCAGCCGATATTCAGCCGGCCGTCAAATAAGCCGGCAACGTCGGACAATACAGGCTTAAGCGACTGCGACACGCGCCAGGCCGGCGCAGTGTCTACCGGATTAGCTTGCAACCCGCGCGCCAAAAACTCTTCCGCAAACAAGCTGGTGATGTAGCCGCCATTAACTGTGCGTGACAGTGCCAGCGCCCGTTCGGCAAACGTCTCGCCATACGCTTGCGCGCCGTTGGGGCTTACATAGTCGACAGTCACATCGGCGCGCCGGCCTTCGATCTGTTGCAGCACCCACATGGGCGTTGCCTGGTGCCATTGGGCAAGAATGGTGCTTTCCGGCATAGCGGCGCGCAGCACCGCTTCGGCATCGGCGCGCACACTGCGATCGCGGCTGGCTGTGACAAAATCTGGCGCACGCGCGACGCCATCAGCCAGCGCAACGGCAACGCTGACGAGCGAGAGCGCGAGGGACAGAAGCTGGCTCACCACCCGTCGCCCACGGTCCTTCTGCATCTGCTCGCCCGCCCCCAACAACCCCACGCCCACACCCAGCAACGCGCTGGCCATCACCCAGCACGGCATTGCGTATTCGACGGTTTGCGGCGCGCGATAGGTGAGCGTGATGAACATGTGCAGCACAAATGCCGCAAGCAAGACGAACGAAACTTCGCGTGCGCGCCACACTGCCAACAGCGTCGTGACAGCCATCAGCGCCAGAAGCGGCACGCTGAATTGAAAATTCAGCAAGTTGGGCAGCAACGCCATGCGATCCCAGAATCGTTCCGGCTCGACGCGTGTGAAATAGAGCATGTCACCGCCAAACCCGCGCGCCAGCACGTGATCGAGAAAGCCGTTAAGCGTGGTCAGGTTGTCGGGTGCAAGCGGCGCGCCAGCGGCGCCGCGCGCAGGCAGATACAGCCAGACAAGTTGGGTGGCCAGGAGTATTGCCGCGGCCACCAACAATTCGCGCCGCAGCCACCCTGGCTCACGCAAAAGCCCCGGCTGTTTGGCAAGAATGTAGAGGCCGATCACAGCGGCAGAAAAAATCAGCGACACATGATGCGCCACGCCCAGGCCTGCGATCACTGCAAACAGACGCAGCGAAGTTCGCCCGACCGATGCTCGGGCGGCGGCCAGTAGCAGCCCGGCCATGAAAAAGGCCGTGACACTGCGAATGTTTGTCGTGGTCGCCTGGGCCCAGAACGTCGTGCTGGTGGCCAACGCAAGCGCGCCGGCTCCACACGCGAGAGCCATGAGGGCACGTCCAACGGCACGCGATGACAAGGCCGTCTCAATCGTCAACGCCAACATCGCCAAGGTTCCAGCGGATGCCACTGCGGACACAAACGAAACCCGCGCATACGAGGTTCCAAACGGCAGCCAAGAGAACAGCCAGCCCAGCACGCTGAACAAGGGATAACCTGGCGGATGCGCCACGCCGAGGCGCAGCGCGACCAGCTGCAGCTCGCCGCTGTCGGCCGCCTGCACATCGGTGTGCATCGTGGCTGTGTAAAGCGCCAGCCCGGCAGCAAAAATCAGCGCATAGAACGCAAGTCGGAAAGCGCGCATGGATGCTCGATTGTAAAGGTCGCACTATGCGAGCGGCACCGCGATAATTCGCGAAGTCCCTTGATCGGACGAGTCTGACATCATCATGCCCAAGAAACCGGAGAGCAAGCCAGTGCGCAATCCGTACGGATTGCCAGCCAAAATCTGCCCAAGCTGCGGGCGAAGCTTTGTTTGGCGCAAAAAGTGGCGACATAACTGGGAAAGCGTGAAGTATTGTTCCAACGCATGCCGCAATGCAGGCGCGCGAATCTGAGAATTCCCTTACCTGTCAGGTCGGCGCGGCCCGGCGCGGCGCGGCTGCTCGTTGTGACACTTTTCTCAGGCGATCCGTATAGTGTTACAGATATGGCCGTTCGCGTGAACAAGTTGGGCGCTTGGCTTGGCCGGGCAGAGGCGCCTTCGGTCGACTGGGAAGCCGTTTACTCGGAAAATCTGCCGCGCGTTTTTAACTACCTGCGCTATCGCGTGGGCGACGACGCATTGGCTCAGGATCTGACATCGACGGTGTTCGAAAAGGCTTGGCGCAATCGCGAGCGCTACCGGGCCGATCTGGCTGCATTCTCGACATGGCTGTTTAGCATCGCGCGCAACGCCACCGCCGATCATTTTCGCGGTCGTCCGCCAGAAACGCCGCTTAACGAAGCGCTGGGCATGTCTGCCGATGAGTCGCCTGAACGTGTGGCAGAAAGGCGCGACGAAGCCGCGCGCTTGATGCGCGCCATGATAAAGCTCAGCACCAATGAGCGCGATGTGCTTGCGCTGAAGCACGGCGCCGGCCTGAACAACCGCGCCATCGCTGCCATTACGGGGTTGAGCGAATCGAACGTCAGCACGCTGGCCCAGCGCGGTCTGGCGCACCTGCGCGCGATCTGGCAGCAGCAAGGAGCTTGAAGCAATGGAAGAGCTGATGAATCGCAATCGCAAATCGCCCGATCCTGCGTTTGCCCACGATCTCTACAAAAAGATCAACAAGGAGCACTCTGTCATGAGCAACCGATCCCGTTGGAAACTGCCGCTCGCAGGGCTGGCGACCGTTGTCGCCGCCGCTGGCGCGCTGAGCATCCCGTCAGTCAGCGCCGCCGCACAGAATTTTCTGAACCTCTTTCGCATTAAGCGCATCACCGCGATCTCCATCGATCCAAGCCGCATGCAAGCCATGCGCGACGGCGCTCAAGGCGCCGATTTGAAAGCGTTGATGGGCGACAGCGTGGTCGTCGACAAACCGCGGCAAGAGCCGCAAGTGGTGGCCGATGCCGCCGCCGCCAGCGCTCTGGCTGGAATCCCGGTCAAGCTCCCGGCAACGGGAGTGACCGAGCTGCTCGTGGCGCAGGGCGGCAGCGCTCGCATCACCGGCGACAGCAACAAGCTGGCTGCTGCGCTGCAACTGATGGGCATCACCGATATCGCAGTGCCTGCCGCGCTTGACGGCGCAGTGATCGATATCAAAACACCCAACGTGGTCAGCGCGCGCATCGGCAGCGGTCGCGGCGAGATTACCGTCATTCAGGCCAAAAGCCCGGACATCACCCTGCCCGATGGCGTCAATCTGGCGCAGCTGGGCGAGATCGGTCTGCGCGTCATGGGCATGACTGCGGATGAAGCACGCGACATGGCCGGGCGCATCGACTGGAACTCGACCCTGGTCGTGCCCATCCCCAGCAACGCGGCCTCGTTTCGTGAAGTCACCATCAATGGCGTGAGCGGCCTGCTGATCACCAGCGCGCGCCAACCGGGGCAGAACAGCGGTCAGTCCGATGGCCCGCGCGGAGCGCGCGGCACGGTGGTGATGTGGACTGAAGGCGACATCGTCTACTCTGTGCAAGGCCAGACCGACGCGATCGAACTCGTCGCGCTTGCCGAATCGCTGCGCTAACGTGACTCACGCGATCGCAGTGCGCGGATTGCGCAAACAATACGGTGAAAAGCTCGCCGTGAGCGACCTCACCCTGACCGTCGGTCAGGGTGAGGTTTTTGGCTTTCTCGGGCCCAACGGCGCCGGCAAGACGACGTCGGTCAAAATGCTGCTGGGCTTGGTTGCGCCCAGCGCCGGTTCAGGCGAGTTGCTGGGCCGCCCGCTCGGCGATGTGAACGCGCGGGCCAAGGTCGGCTTCTTGCCCGAGCATTTCCGGTTTCACGACTGGCTCACCGGGCGCGAGTTTTTGCTCATTCACGGCCGCTTGTATGGCCTGCGCGGCGCTGCGCTTGAACACCGTATCGATGCGCTGCTCGAGCGCGTTGATCTGGCCGATTCCGGCAACCGCATGGTGCGCACCTATTCAAAAGGCATGACCCAGCGCATCGGCATGGCGCAGGCGTTGCTCAACCAGCCGCGCCTGGTATTTCTGGACGAGCCGACGTCCGGCCTCGACCCGCTGGGCCGGCTGCTGGTGCGCGATCTGATCGCCGAATTGCGGGCCAACGGCGCGTCGGTGTTTTTGAACTCGCACCTGCTCAGCGAAGTGGAAGTAACATGCGACCGCGTGGCCTTTGTAAAACAGGGCGTGGTGGTGCGCGAAATGTCGCTGCACGAGAGCGTGCAAGGCGCAGATGTGACGCTGACGATTGGCGCCGACGGCGCAGACGCTCTGCGCGCGGGCCTGGCGCAATTTGGCGCTGCGCAGAGCAACCCCGCATTGCCCGCGCCGGGTACTGCCAGGATCGACTTGCATGTATCCGACGAATCGCGCGTGCCGGAGCTGGCCCGCTGGTTGGTCGGTCAGGGCGCGGATGTGTATGGCATCGAGATCCACCGGCGCTCGCTTGAAGCGCTGTTTCTGGACGTGCTGGGCGAGGAGCGCACCGGATGAACAGCGTGTTAACGATCGCGCTGCTCACCTTGCAGGAAGCGCGCCGCCGGCGCGTGGTGCTGGCCGGCTTGATTTTCGGAATCGGGTTCCTGACGGTGTTTGTAATCGGCTTTGGCTTGATTTATCGCGACCTGCAACTGGCGCCGGCGGCGCGCTCGTTCATTCCTCCGGGCGTGGGGCGCAACCCGGCCACATCGGCCCAAACCCAGGCCATCTTTCTGGAGTTTGTGGCGATGGCCGGGTTGTATGCGGTGAATTTTTTGACCGTGATGATGGCCGTGCTTACGCCGATCGACACGCTCTCCGGCGAGATCCAGAGCGGCGCGATCCAATCGCTGGTGACCAAGCCCGCGCGCCGGCACGCCATCGTGCTTGGCAAATGGCTGGGCTTCTGGAGCTTGATAGCCGCGTATTTGCTGATGATGGCCGGTGGCGTGCTGCTGGCCGTGAAGCTGATTGGCGGGTTGAATGTGGCAAACGTGCCACTAGGAATCGCTCTGATGCTGTTGGAAGCCACGGCCATGCTCTCGCTCAGCATCGCCGGCGGCACGCGGCTGAGCACGCTGGCCAACGGCGTGATGGGCTTTGGCATGTTTGGAATGGCGTTTATCGGCGGGTGGATCGAGCAGATCGGCACGCTGGTCGGCAACGCCACCGCGGAAAACGTGGGCGTGGTCACAAGCTTGCTGGTGCCGAGCGAGGCAATGTGGCGGCTGGCGGCCTACAACATGCAATCGCCGTTGCTGCGTGAACTGAGCTTTACGCCGTTTACATCGGCCTCGGTGCCCAGTTCCGCTATGATCTTCTGGACGCTGGGATACGTCGGGGTCGTGATCGCCATCGGCTTGCGCGGCTTTGCGCGGCGCGACCTGTAGCGCCACCCTCTGCGCTCAAACAGCGGGCCTCACCCTGCGCACGGCAGACTCGATGCAGCCCCTGGTTCGCTGCCAGCCCATCTATCGGGTGTTCAAAAACATGTACGATGAGCTGCCCGCCAGCACGTTGGTGTAGTAGCACCCGCCGGCCGGATAAGTCACTGCCCAACCCACAGCCGCACTCTGGCAAATGCGATAGCCGCCGGGAACCAGCGACACTTGCGCAAGCCCGGTCGCATCGGACTGCGCCGTTTGATGCACCGTGCTTTCGCCCTGGAGATAGACCGTAACCTGCTGATTGGGCAAGGCGGCCCAAGTGCCGGCCTCCAGCGTGTAGAACGTCACCACTGCGCTGCCCGGCAGCGGCGTGATAGTTGGCGCAGGCGTTGCCGTCGGCGGTGCAAGTGTCGCTGTGGGCGCATTAGTGAACACGCCCAGGAAGTCGAGCGTGGTGACGCCTGGACTGAGCGTGGTGTAGTAGCAGCCGCCGCTCGGATAAGTCACCGACCAGCCGGCTGGCGCCACCACACAAACGCGATACCCACCCGGCGGCACACTCAAGGCGGCACGGCCTGACCCGTCGGTGAGCGCCGTCTGCAGCGACGTGTCCGTGCCTTGCGCAAACACTTGCACCGTCCAATTCGACTGGGGCGCCCAGCTTGTGTTATAGGCATTTACAACCACACCGGCGCCGCCAGGGATCGGCGTGGGTGTCGGCGTGGGTGATGGGGTCAGAGTGGCGACGGGTGTTGCGGTGGACACATGTGTCGGCGTCGGCGCGCGTGGGCGTCGACGTCGGTGACGGAGTCAGCGTGGCGACGGGTGTCGCGGTGGAAGTCGGTGTCCGCGTCGGCGTGCGCGTGGACGTTGGTGTTGGTGTTGGAAGCGGTAGAGGCGCGCTGGGTTCGCTGGCGTCTATCTGCAGCAAATACGCAACAAGCTGGCTTAGCTCACTGCCAATAACCGTGATGCCGTTGTGCGCTTGCACAGCCTCGGACAGCGTCGCAGCCGAGCAATCGTGCAGATACGGCGCCGCGCTCCAAACATCGCGCAGCGTGGGCGTGTCGATGCCGGTGAGCGGCTGGCCCAGGTGGGTGCCACTGCTGGGTTTGAGCGTGCAAGATGTTGCGCAGGTTGCCCGCGCCACCGTCGGTGAATGCCGCGCCGCCGTGGCATTGCGCGCAATTCTTGGCCCGGAATACCGCGCGACCGGCCACGCCATCAGCAGTCAACGAGCCATCGCTGTGGCGCCGGTCATGAGCGACCAGCCCTGCCCCTCAGTCCAGAGCTCGGGATAGGCGCTGCCGGTCTCGCCCAGCATTGTGAACACTTTGCAGTTTGGCAGCGCGACCGTGCCGTTGTACCAGCGTCCGGTGTTCATGTCCTGGATGCGCGTCCAGGCATTGGTTCTGTAGCTACGCGCCGTGCGAACAATTGCAAATCTTAAATTGCGCGTACCGTTGCGCGTCCGCAAGAATTCAGCCGGCAGACTGCGAGTTGTTTTGGCTCCACGCAAGACCGTGTGGCCTTCAGACTGCGCCGCATGCCACCCCGCGCGAGACGCCTAAGCTGGCGTATGCAAGCGACCGCACCGGTGCGCGGCACACGGCCTATCGAATCGTGGCCGCCATCGACGCCGCCAAGCTCAACGCCACGCCTGATTTGCGGGACACCGGCAGGCGGAATCGGACCAGTCGATGTATGTGGTGTATACCAGTCAGAAGCTGGCCTCGCGCCAGCGTGTGCACTGGAAAGTGAACTTTTGGGATGAAACTGGCGCAGGGCGCTTTGAAGGGACCATGATTGTGCCGCCCAACACGACGGCAACGGCGCGCGTGCCGCAAAC
>JANMNW010000562.1:0-10924 GCA_031368515.1 Chloroflexota bacterium | reverse complement strand
CACAGAATGTCCGCCGCCGGCATGCGCTGGTCACGCTCCGGCGCCACCAACCTCTTGCCCTTTCTCGCCGCCGAGATCAGCGACACCTTTACCCCCTACTGGCACCGCCTTCACTTTCACCCCTAATTCCGGATGCACCCCTCGAAACCTGGGCGATCAATGGCCGAGTGGTGCTGTATGTGCTGGATGCGGCGAGCGATGCCGGGTTAACCGGCTCCGGCGCCACACGCGGCCGCGGTGCGGGCGAGATGTTTGCGCACATTCACAATGTGCGCCTGATGTGGCTGCAATCCGCCGCGCCGGCGCTCATGAAAGGCCTGGCCAAGCTGGAGAAGGCCGCTGCTGGCGACAAGCCTGCGCTTCATCAGGCATTGTGGCAGTCCGCAGACGCGATTGGGCTGATGTTGGCTCAGGCGCTGCCTCTCGGCAAAGTCAAAGGCTTTAAGCCGCATGCCGCGGCTTTTGTCGGTTATCTGATCGCGCATGAAGGTTATCATTTGGGTGAAATTGGTGTGGCATTGCAGCAGTCTGGCCACCCGTTGGATCGCAAAACAGCCTTTGGCATGTGGGAATGGGGCGTGCGCTAGAGACAGCGGCTGTTGATTTTGCAGGGGGATTGACATGGCGATTGACATCGAAAGTTTGTGGGACTACGACAAGCCAGCCGAGTCCGAAGCGCGCTTTCGCGCGTCACTGGCCAGCATGCCGGCGGGCGACCCGCAACATGTCGAGTTGTTGACCCAGGTGGCGCGCGCGCAAGGCTTGCAACGCCAGTTTGAGGCTGCACAGGCTACGCTCAATCAGGCTGCCGCCTGGCTCAAGCCGAACATGTCGCAGGCGCGCATCAGGCTGTTGCTCGAACGAGGGCGCGTGCTAAACAGCTCAGGTCAGCCCGAACGCGCCTGCCCACTATTCACAGAAGCACTCGCGTTGGCCAAAGAGTCGGCAATTGATGGCGCGGCCGACGCCGAGTTTCTCGGCGTGGATGCGGCGCACATGCTGGGCATCGCGGCAGAAGAAGATCTGCGCATGGAATACAACCTGCTCGCCCTGGACATGGCTGAAAACGCGGCCGATCCGCGCGCGCGGCGTTGGCTGGGATCGCTCTACAACAATATCGGCTGGACGTATCATGACCAGGGCCAGTTTGCGCAAGCCTTAAGCGTTTTTCAGCGCGGCTTGCGCTGGCGCGAGGACAATCGGCGCGGGCCTCAAGATGACCGCGCCATTCGCATCGCGCGCTGGAGCGTGGCGCGCGCGCTGCGCTCGTTGGGCGAGTTTGATCAGGCGCTCGCGCTTCAGCGCGCGCTCGAAGCCGAGTGCGTCAGGGCTGGCGAGCCGGATGGCTATTTATACGAGGAACTGGGCGAGTGCCTGCTGGCGCTCAAGCGGTCGGCCGAAGCCGCGCCCCACTTTGCACGAGCGCACGAGCTGCTTTCAACCGACTCATGGCTGGCCGCCAACGAGGCACCGCGCCTGGCGCGACTGGCTCAACTGGCGCGGGGGTAAACAAATGGCTGGTTATTCCAAACGATCGTTGGTGGAAAAACTCGGGATCAAGCCCGGAAAAACAGTGCTGATCCTCGACGCACCGGATGGCTATGACACAGTGCTGGGACCGCTGCCGGATGACGTTGAAGTCAGGCGCGCGCTGCGCGGCGAACTCGATTTCATCCACGCCTTCTTCGAGACGCGCGTGGCCTATGAGCAACGCCTGCCCAAGCTCAAAGCCTGCCTGGCCAAAGACGGTATGTTGTGGATCAGTTGGCGCAAAGGCGGCCCAAAATCCGGCACCGACATGAACGAGAACGTGGTGCGCGACGCGGCGCTGGCGGCCGGGCTGGTCGATGTGAAAGTGGCCGCGATCGACGAGGTCTGGAGCGGTCTCAAGCTGATGTACCGCGTGAAAGATCGTTAGCGATCGGCCAGCTGCGGCGCCATGCGTGGCGGTATCGGCTGCATGATTTTTCGCTGCTCTTTCGTCAGCTCCGCAAGGAATTCTGGCGTGGGCACGTAGTTAAAGCGCGAGGCCATATGGCCGGGCGAGTAGCGATACAGCACGATGCGGCGGTGGCCCGGGTTGGTGCGTGCGGCCGAGCCATGCGTGATGGTGTCGGTGAACAACAGCGCGTCGCCCGCTTCCAGATACTTTTCGACCATGCCGATTTGCTCGCCGGCCGCGGCGTCGCTGCGATAGACCATCTCGGTGAGCTTTGGATGGCGCATGGCGGATTTGTGGCTGCCGGGGATCAGCGTTGTCGCGCCGTCGCCCGGGCCGATGTCGTGCAACGCCATGATGACGTTGATCTGGCCCACCATCCACTCGCCGGTGTTGGCCTGGCGAAAGGTCATGTAGTTGATGGGCATCGCACCGCCGCTGTGTATGCCGATGTAGCCGCCCGAGCCGCGCACGTTGAGGAAGTTCTCGTAGATCATCATGCCGTTGATCGGGTTGATCCAGCGCCGGCAGCGGTCGGCCCAGGCTGGATAGTCGATCAGCCGCTGAAACACCGGCGCGGCCTCGACGATGTTTTGGAAGTTGCAGCCGTCGGCGCCGCTGTAGGTGTGCGTCTCGACATTGCCGATCCAATCGCCCGAGCCCTCAATGTGGTGGCGCCGCTTGCCTTCGACATAGTCCCAATGCGCATCCACCCACTGGTTCATCTCAGCCAGATCGCGCTGTGCAATGGCGTTTTTCAGGATGATGTATCCGTGCAGATCGAAAAGATAATCCGTAAGGTAGTCGTCTGTTTCGGAGGCGTCGATCCAATCGCGAGTCATGAATGCTAGTGTAGCCATGCGCCTGAAATTCGCTACCTGACAAGCCATTGATCGCGCGCAAGCTGACACTTCCTCTCAGTTTCGAAAAAGTGCCCACGTTAAGGTGGCCTATACCTTAAGGTGGGGCCCACCTCAAGGTGGGGCCCACGGTCACGTGCCCAGCGTCAGCATGCGCACGAACGCCAGCGCAGCCAGAACCAGCGCGCCCACACCAAGAACGGCAAACGCATTGAGCGTCAAAAGCGTGCCACACGCCAACAGCGCGACAAACACGATCGCCCAGGTCAGCCTCGCTATGCTGGTTTCGATGCGGCGCAAATCCTGCGTCGATTGCGAGTTTAGCTGCGCGCGAAACTCGATTTGCCCGTTGAGCGCGCGTGAAAAAAAGGCGTCGGCCTGATTGGGCAACTGCACCGTCTGTCGCGCAACTTTTAGCAGCTCGGCGCCGAGATCCTTAAGATTTGGCGCGCTGCTCTGGGCTGTCACGCCCGCCAGATCGTTGGCAAAGGGCTGCAACGCCTGCCACGGATTAAATGCGGGATCGAGCGCCACCATCATGCCGCTCAAAATGTTCGCCGCCCGGCCCAGATACAGCACGTTTTGCGGCACTTGAAAAGGCAGGCTGGACAACAGGTCTTTGAACTGCTGGCTGAATTGGAACATGTCGCCAAAATCGACATTGGTGATGTCGTTCAGGCCCATGCCCCAGAATTTGTCAAAGAGCGCGCCCACCGCCTGCTCGATGCGCGTTAGGTCGCCGTCCGGCAAAAAGAAGCCCAAACGCTGAGCCGCCAGCGTCCAGCGGCGGGCATCTTTGAGGCCCACCGCGATGATGAACTCCTTGAGCTCCTTGATCATGGCCGGTTGCACGCGGCCCATCATGCCGAAGTCGACATAGGTCAGCCGGAATGGCGTGCCTTCGTTGACCGGCACGCGCCATGCGCGCGCGGTCTGCACGTCGAGCGGCTGCACGAACAAATTGCCCGGGTGCGGGTCGGCGTGATAAAAGCCGTCGGTGAACACTTGCCGCAGATAGGTCTCGAACAACCGCCGCGACACCTGCTTGCGCGAAACGCCCGCCGCCTCCAGCCCTTCGTAATCGGTGATCTTGATGTCTTCGACATTTTTGAGCACGATCACGCGCCGCGTGGTGAATTCGTCATACACCTTGGGCACGCGGACGCCGGTGTCTTCCCGGAAATTGTGGTTGAACGCCTCGGCGTTGCGCGCTTCCTGCTCGTAGTCCAGCTCGGCGTTGATGCCCGCGGCGAACTCATCCACCAGCGCATTCAGGTTGGCGCGCCGCCGGATCGGCTTGTAGCGCCGCAGCCAGCCGGTGATGGTTTTGAGCGTGCGCAAATCGGTGCTGACGATGCCATCCAGACCGCTGCGCTGCACTTTGACGATGACGCGGCGTCCAACCGGGCTTGTCGGTGGCTCGCCGATGTCCGCCTTTAGCGTGGCCAGATACACCTGCCCGAATGACGCGGCTGCGATGGGCGTGGCGTCGAATTCGGCGAAGATCTCCGCCGCTGGCGCGCCAAGTTCGCGCTCGATCGTGCGCATCATTGTCACGGCGGGTTCCGGCGGCACCGCATCCTGCAAGCCCTGCAGCTCGACGATCACTTCGGGCGGGACGATATCCACGCGGCTGCTCAGAAATTGGCCGAGCTTGATCCAGACGCCGCCGAGGTCGATCGCCAGGTGGCGAAAGCGGCGCGCCAGCAGCACGATGCGCCCCATGCGGCCGCGCGAGACGCGCTCGTCCCCGATCACGCGCGCCAACAGCAGCTCCCACCAAATGAAGCCGCCGATCATTCGCGCGCCGAACCACAGCGCTTTTGCCGCGCGACGGCGCAGCGCCGGATCGCTGCGTGCCGCGTTCACAGGCGCGGGCGTGCTTGCGGCTGGCAACGCATCCATGCCAACGACGCCGCCTGCCGCTGCGCCGGCACGGCGCAACATGCGAAATTTGGCGCGGCCGATCTGTTCGATGGCGGACATGGCGTCAAGTTGCCGATTCGCCCAGGAAACGCTCCACGTCGCGGTCGCTCTCGCGCCATTTCTCGCGCACCTTAACCCACAGCTCAAGATAGACTTTGATCTCGAGCTCGCGCTCGATCTCGCGGCGGGAGTTGGCGCCAATGGACTTGAGCATCTCGCCGCTTTTGCCGATCAAAATGCCCTTCTGCGAATCGCGTTCGACATAGATTGTGGCCGCCACATAGGTCATGCCGTTGCGGCGCTCGCGCCACTCTTCAATGCTTACGACGATGCCATGCGGCACTTCCTGCTCCAAAAAGCGCAGCGCCTGCTCGCGGATGAACTCGGCGGCCAGCACGCGCTCGGTCTGGTCGGTCACTTGCTCCGGCGGATAAAACTCCGGGCCCTCGCTTAGCGCGTCGGTCAGCATCTTGAGCATGCGCTCCAGGTTGTCGCCGCGGGTGGCGCTGGTCAGCGCCGCGTTGGCGTCCAGCCGGATGCCGGGAACCAGCGCTTCAAACAGAGCCACATGCTCGATCAGCTTGGTCGGATCGATCGCATCGCTCTTGTTGAAGGCCATCATTTTCGGGATGCTCAGTTCGGCGATGCGCGCGGCGACGTTGCGGTCGTCGTCGGTCGGCGGCGCGGTGATGTCAACGACAAACAGCAGGGCGTCGCAATCGCTCAGCGCGGCGTCGACTTCGCGCATCATGAAGTGGCTCAGCGCGCGGCGCGGCTGATGGATGCCCGGCGTGTCGAGAAACAACACTTGAGCATCGTCGTTCGACAAGATGCCCAGAATGCGCTTGCGCGTGGTTTGAGGTTTGGGGGAGGTGATGGCCACCTTGTGGCCAATCATGGCGTTGACCAGCGTCGACTTGCCGACATTGGGCTTTCCGACCACGGCGATGTAACCGGATTTATGCCCCGGCGGCGTATTCGTATCTGAATCCATTCTAAATTCTCAAATATCCAGATCGCGCAGCATCTCGTCGACCAGCGCGTCATCGGCGGCAGACGCGGCTGTGCGGGTATTGACCGGGACCGCACTCAGCGCGCGGGGCAGAAACAACGTGCGCGGGCGGTGACCGATGAAGGTTTCGGCCAGCTCGGCCGCTTCGCTGATGTTGCGCACAGAGATCACATGGCGCGCCTGGTCGCTCTCGCGCAAGCCGACGGCAATGATCGGGTTGCGCTGCAGCACATGCGCCAGCAGATAGGCGCGATCTTCGCCGGGCGCCAGAGCGCGCCGCGAGAGCAGTTGGATCACTTCTTCGGTGTTTGATCCGCGGGCGAGCGCCTCATAGAAGTCATATGCTTCGGGCGCGTCGTTGTCGGCGGGTTCATGCGTCTCGGCCTGCGCCATTGGCAAGACCAGCACGCCGCCGCGCTGCAGCGCGCTGTCGGGCGCCAGGCCGATTTGGATGGCCGTCTGGCTGGCGCGATACAGGCTGTTCGTCCCCGGTTCGGCGATGACGATGTCATAGGCGCCCTCAGTGGCGGTGTCGCGCGAGCTGTGGCTGATCATGCCCAATTCGCGGTTGACCGCTTGGGGCGTGCCGGCGCGGACGGCAATCACATGATCGTTTTCGTCCAGCAGCACATCGATGGCGAAAATCAACCCGGCGCGCCGCGCGCCCTCTCGCATGACTCGGTCGTAGAGGCCGTCGCCGGCCGATTGCGGGCGCAGCCGGTCGTCAAGATAGAGCGGGTTGCGCAGCTGCGATTGCGTAGTCGTGGCGCTGAGCCAGTGGGTGATGGTGGTGTCGCTGCCGGTGTGCAGCACCGCCTCTTCAAGGCGCCGCGCGCTGAGCCCCAGCAGCACATCGGCCTCGGCTGCATAGTGGTTGACGCGAATGGGCACCCCCTCAAACACCCCGAGGTCGTTGACATCGCGAAGATCGGTCGGGTCATGCACGATCACCAGCACGGGCAAATCGGCTTCGGCGCTTTCGCCCGCCGGCGCGAGCACGACCATATCGCTCGCATCGACGCCCTGCGCAAACAAGGTTTCCAGCAGGTGGCGCAGCACGCTGAGCTGCGGCTCGTGCAACGCATCCACGGCGATGCACACGCGCGTGCCCGGGCCGCAGAGATCGGACAGGGGCATCGATGCCAACGGATGCTCGATGGCCAGGCGCGTGGCGGCCGCTAGATCAGTGATAGGGATGAGCTCGGGCGGCGTCATGCGGTCCACGCGCCAATCGGCGGGAAGACCGCTCACGGGTGGGCTGACGGCTGGAAAGTGTGCGCCCGAGGATATAGTCATGTTGACCTTCAAAGAGATTATAGCGATGCGACTGAGTTGCGGTTGAGTGCCACCCGACTTTTTTGTCGTGCATGATGGTCGAACGTCAGGTCTGAAACCCGCCATATACCCCTGTCAGATTCGCACAACTGCGCTAAACTTTGCATAGATTTACATAGATTTTTCGCGCAGCATATGACTGAATTCAATCATGAGCACTGGTTGCCGCTCAGCAAGGCGGCCGAACGGGTCGGCGTGCATGCCAGCACATTGCGTCGGTGGGCCGATAGTGGGCATGTGCGTTATGTAATCACGGCAGGCGGTCATCGGCGTTTTAGTGAGCGCGACATTGCCGCGTTGACCGAGCGCCATTCCGAGCGCCATGCCGTTTCACAGGACTGGGCCGCGCGCGCCTTGACCCACGCGCGCTCTGAAGTGGCGCATGAAAACGCCGCTGGGGATGCGCATTGGCTTCAGGCGCTGGACGCCTCTGCGCGCGACGCGCACCGCGCGGTTGGACGCAAGCTGATGGGGCTGACGTTGCAGTTCGTCTCGTCTGACGACGAGCGCGCTGAGCTGCTGGCCGAGGCTGGCGAAGTGGGCCGCGAGTATGGCAGGTTGAGCCGGGATGCGGGCGTGACTTTGCGCGATGCCTTGGCTGCCGCGCTCTTCTTTCGTGATCGCCTGCTTGAAGCGACCTGGGAGCTGCCTGCTGCGACGCGCGGCCAAGGCGGGCAGGACAACCGGCTGGACCGGCGCATCAACATGCTGCTAAACACGGTGCAGCTGGCCATCGCTGAGATCTACGAGGTGGGCGCATGAAGACCGCGCCCGAAGCGCCTTTCCCCGCGCTGAAACCTTTGTCGCCGTTGATGCGCGTGCTGTTTGTCATTGTTGGCACTGGATCGCTCGGACTGGGCATTCTCGGCGCAATATTGCCAGGCATGCCCGCGACCGTGTTCTTTTTGATCACCATAGGTTGCTACGCCCGCAGTTCGGAACGGTTGTACCGCTGGTTGATGACGCGCACGTGGCTGCAGAAGCCTTTGGGTGTGGCGATGTCGTATCGAAGAACCCGGGCGGTGCCGGTGCGCATCAAGATCTTTGCTCAGAGCGTGGCCTGGTCGTCGGCGCTGTATTTGATCTTTGGCGGGCGCAGCTTGATCGCGCAATTCATGGGCGTTGCGCTGGCGCTGTCATGCACCATCGCCATGGCGCTGATCAAAACGCTGCCGGCTTCAACGCCGGCTGCGCGGCCAGCAGGCAGGCACGGCTTGTTGATCGTGTTGAGCCTGTTCATCGGCGCGGCGGGCGGCTTGGTTTGGTCCCTCGGCGCGGCTGCCGGCTGGCGCCTTGCGAACAACATCGCCAGCTCGCCGCCGCCCTCGCTTCAGGACTTCGCGCCATTGTTTTTGGCCGGGCTGAGCATCGGCGCGCTGGGCGGCGCGCTGTATCTGGTGTTGCAAGGCGTATTGCCCGCCAATCAATGGCTGCGCGGTGTGGTTTTTGGCGCAGGTGTTTGTGGCATTGCGGCTATGATGGTATATCTGCTGACAATCGAGCCGATGGGCGCATTCTCAGGCATGCGGGCGATGCTTTTTCTGGCGCCCGTGTTCGTGGCGTATGGCTTGGTCGTCAGCTTGAGTGTCGGCCAACTCCAACAACCTTCTCCGCTCGGCTGAGCGTTGAGAGGCGGTGGCGGTTGGTTGGCGGTTCGGCGATTGCAGGAAGGGCCTCCCGGTTATTTTGGCCGGGAGGCTCCTGTTGTTTTTTTCTGGTAGCGCTCTGACGGCAATCACCGCGAGATCAGCTTTAAAAAAGAGCCAATGCGCCAGCGCGAACTACGCACGCAGCGTCAGACTGATCGGACAATGATCCGACCCTAGCGTTTGCTCATGGATCTCCGCGCCGACGACGCGGTCGCGCAAATCAGGCGTGACCAGAAAGTAATCCAGCCGCCAGCCGATGTTTTTGGCGCGCGCGCCGGTGCGCATATCCCACCACGAGTAACGTTGCGCGTCCGGATTAAGCATGCGAAATGTGTCGATCAATCCTGCTTTGAAAAATTCGCCGAATGCCGACCGCTCTTCAGGCATGAAGCCGCTGGTTTTGGCGTTTTCTTTGGGGCGGGCCAGATCGATTTCGGCATAGGCGGTGTTGACATCGCCGGTCACGATCACCGGCCGCCCGCGCTTGCGATAGCCTTCCACCACATTGAGAAACTTCGCATAGAACTCAAGCTTGTGTTTGACATACTCTGGGCCGCGCCCGCCGTTTGGAAAGTAGATGTTGAAGAGAACAAAAGGCTCGTATTCGCAGATCAGCGTGCGGCCGTCTGCGTCAAAGCGGGCTTCGCCCAGGCCGCGCCGCGTCTCGTCCACGGGGAGCTTTGAAAATGTGCCAACGCCGCTGTAGCCGGCCTTTTCCGCGCTGGCCCAATCGGTGCGATAGCCCATCGGTTTGCGCAGGCTCTCCGACAATTGCTCTTCGAAGGCCTTGATCTCCTGCACGGCCACAACATCGCCATTCGACTGTTGCAGCCAGTCGACGAAGCCTTTCTTCTCGGCCGCGCGTATGCCATTGACGTTCCACGAATACAAGGTGATCGTCTTCATGCGCGCATTATCGCCGCTAACCGTCGCGCAAATTGATGCGCAGCATCTGGCTGACCCGCGCTGCTTGTGCTGCGCGCGGAAAGGGCCACACATCTGGATGCAGCAGCCCGGCCAGCACCTCGACGCCGCTGATTGCGCCCGGACCGGGTTGGGCAAACAAACCGCCATCGGCCACATAAATCTGGTTGAGATAGGTGGCGGGCAGATCGCGCCAAACCGCAAGATCGGACAGTGTGTTGAACTGGCGAATGCCCTCCGGAACGTCGCACCCGCGCGCGGCCAGAATGACCATCTCAGGCTGCACCCAAACCACATCGTCCCAGCTGTGCGCGCGCGCCGGCTGGCCTTCATCGCCGATCATTGGCCGCCCGCCTGCCCATTCGATCTGCTCCATGATCCAGGGCTCGCCGCCAAACAACGGTGACAGGCCGGTGAGCACAGCCACCGTTGGACGGTGGGTGGGCGCGCTCACGCTACGGCGCACCGCCTCCAGGCGCTCGCGATACGCAGCGGCGAGGCGCGCGGCGGCATCGCGCGCGCCGGTCAGCACGCCGAGCGTGTCAATGGCGCTGTAAAGCCCGGCCAGTGATTCCGCCGGGATCGATTGCGAGGCGATCACGCAATCCGGGTGGAGCGCGGCCAGCGCGGGATCATCGCCTTCGGCCAATTGCGGCGCCATGCGCGCTTCTGGCGGATACACGCAATCGTTCCCGCGCGCGGCCAGGCTTTCGCTCAAACCGAGCGCGCAAATAATTTCAGTGGCGAGTGGAGAAAAGGAGGCAATGCGCATCGCCGCGATCATAATTGACCCACGGCGTCGCGATAAATCGCTTCCAGCTCATCCATCTCGGCCGCCACTGTCTTGACCGGTCCAATGGCCTCGCTCAGGCGCGTGAGCAACGACGCGTCGTCGAGCAGGCGTTGGATTTGGCGCGCCAAGTCAGCGGCATCGCCCGCGGCAAAGGTAAAGCCGTTGACATTGTGATGCACAAGCTCCGACATGCCGCCCAGCGCCGATGCGATCACCGGCGCGCGGTGGGCGAAGGCCTCGAGAATGACATTCGGGCTGTTTTCATACCAAATCGACGGGACGATCACCGCATCCATCTGCTGGATCACGTCGCTGGCTTGGTCCGCGCGGTAGGGCGGGTGCAGGGTGACGCGCGCGTCATTGGCGCACATCCGCGCCAACCGGCTTGCGTATTGCGGCTCACTATGCGGGGTGCCATAGATGTCAAGGCGCACGTTTGCGGCTTTGATCAGGCGCAACGCCTCGATCGCCACATGCACGCCCTTA
>JANMNW010000537.1:0-25507 GCA_031368515.1 Chloroflexota bacterium | reverse complement strand
GCTCGGTCATCTTGGGTGGCGAAGGCGGGAAGCCAAAAAACGAAGTGCGCATGCAAGTGCCAATGAATGCGGCCGAAATTGGGCAGCCGGCCGTTACGGCTTATTCCACAGCCGGTCTTGACGCCGGCCTGGCGGCTCAGGTGGCGCGCGTGCGTGAATATCAGCGCGAAGTGTCGCGCCTGGCCAAGAGCGCGCCAAATGCCGTTCGCGCCGAACGATTGACGCAGCTCTCCAAACAGTTTGACGCCTGGGTTAAGGATGTGGAAGCCATGGCCCAGCGCGTGCAGATGCTGCGGGCCAATCCGCTTGTGATCCAGGACATCAAGGCGGTGCCGGAGTCGATTCGCAAGCTGGCCGGCCAGCTCGCCAGCGAAACCGATCCCCGCGTGCGGCAGTCGCTTGAACAAACATTGATCGCGCGGCAGGGCCAGATGCAGTCGCTGGAGAAGCTGCAGGCGACCACGCGCCACGCCGAGGTGCAGCTCGAAAACACGGTGGCCTCGCTAGGCACGATTTACTCGCAGGCGCTGGCCAACAATTCGACCAATCAAGTCGCCGACTATCAGCATCTGGCTGTGGATGTGGACGAACGCGTGCGCGCGCTGCAGGACGAGCTCGCCGCCATCGAAGAAGTGCGCCTGGACCGTGCTGATCGCGCGTCCAAAACCCTGAGAGCCTGAGCGGGCGGTCACTGGCCCACTGCGATCTTGATGTTCAACGCCGGAGCGATGCGCTCGCCCGCCGCCACCGGCTGCACGTGCAAATCGTAGTCGCCGGCTTGAAAACTCGGCGGCAGCGTCAGCAGATACACGCCGCTGAATGTCTGCTCAAATCGGAACCAGGGGAATCCGCTGCGCGCGATCAGCGGCTCGGCGCGCAACAACGCCTGGCCCTGCGAATTCATCAAAGTCAGCGCCAGGCGCGTGTCCCAGGGCAGCTTCAGATACGGCTGGCTGCGCCAGAAGCACGTCACCTCAAGCACACCGCCGGCTTCGCCCACCCGCGCCGGCCGCAGTTGCGTGCAGCCTTCGGCCCGCAGCGATTTGTCCTGCCCGGCTCGGACATCGACCGTGGCCGCATTGAGCGCCGGCTGTTCCGGCACAGGTTCATAACCGGCGTCGAACCGATAGTGAACCAGAGCATAGTCGCGCGCAAACTCGCGCGAAAACGCCGGGCCGTTGATGGCGGTTTGGCGTTGCAGCAGCGTTTGCACGCCATCGGATGGATCGCCAAAAACGCGTTGATAGGTGATCAGCCAGACCCCGTGCCGGCCGGCAGCAAGCCGATTGAGCGCCGCCGCGGCGTTGTCAAACGCCAGCATGCCGTTGCGCGCAGCCAGAGTTTCGTCGGGCAATGGATTCCAGCTGCGCCAGCCGGGTTCAAGCACCGCGCCGCGCACCGCCGGGTCCGCCAGCAAAGCGATGGCCGTCTCATCCGGCGCCATATGCTGCTGCACCCACTGCGTGGCCTCGAGAAACGAAGGGTCGGCGTTGTAGGTGTTGTTGTTGAGCGCCAGCACGCCGGCCAGGCTGGCGGCGCCCAGCGCGAATGGCGCCGCAACGAGGTGCAGCAGGCGCAGCGGGGATGCGCGCCTGAAAAGGCCCGGCAAAGCAGCCAGCAGCAGCCAGCGCGCGCCGGCGGCGGCGGCAAGACACAGCGGCGTGAGCACAGTCAACGCATATTGCGGCATGCGGTTGGGGTAGATCAACAAGAAGGCGATGCCCAGCGTCAGCCACAACGCGAACACGCGCTGTCTGCGCCACAGCGCCGGCAGCCCGACCGCCGCAAGCACCGCGATTGCGCCATCCATGCGCACGGGCAAAGCGCGGTCGCTCCAAGGCGCCGAGGCGCCTATCCACGCCAATGCTTGCCACCACACATACTTGGTGGTGTTGATCCCGACCGCTGAAAGGCTTGCGTGAAAGGCAAGCGTGTTCGTCACGCGCTGGATCGGGTTGCTCCACAGGTGGGGCGACACTGCCACAAACACGGCGAATGCGATGAGCCCCCATGGCGCAAGCGGCGCGAGGCGCGAAGCGAATGCGCGCATCGATCTGGGCGAGCGCGCCGCGCTTAGCAGTGCGTCGAGCACAATCGCCACAGCTGCGATGCAATACAGATATTTGCCCGCAGCCGTAAGCCCGAGCATTGCCGCCGAGAGCGCCAGCCAGCCGCCCCAGCGCCCGCGCGAGCGTCGATAGGCCAGCACGCACAGCAGCGCGGTCAGCCCGGGCAGCGCTTCCAGCATGACCAGGGACGTGTATTTGACGTGGCCGCTGTGCAGCCCGAGCAGCGCGCCCGCCAGCGGGTTGACCAGAGCCAGGGCTGCGGCGTGCAGCGCGCCACTGACCCCGGATGCCAGGCGCGCTGCTCGCAGAACCGCAGCCGGCGCCTCGATGTTTGGCAGCACTGGCATTGTTGGCGCATCGGCCACTGACAACAGCGCCGCCCCAAACAGCAGCTTCATCAGTTGTGGATTCTCGGGGGCCGGATCCGTTCGCAGCACACTCAGGTCGCCCGCTCGCACGCCGCGCGCATAATCTTGGGCTGTCGAGAGATACACCGGTTCGTCGTAATCCAGCGGAAGTGCGTTGCTTGCCATGAGGCGCAGAAAGAGCGCCAGCGCCGCGCAGAGCAGCACAGCCAGCCCCCGCGCGCGGCGCAATCTCCCGAGTTTACGCAAAAGCCGCCACACGGCGGCGAGTGTAGCAGCATGCGATTCTTGCCGCGGCGCATGCAGATTTCTGCGGCGTCGTTTCAACGTTTCCTGCCGCGACTGTGTGATGGATCAAACAAACGCTCTCATTCCGGCGCGCTCGGGTTAGGGTGGGAGTCTGATAAGCCCATTGCCCGGCGCGGCTCCGCAAATACCTTAGGCGCGACTCCGTATTCTGCGCAAACTCTTAGACGCCGGTCCACGATCTCAAACTGTTTCATGGAGTTTTCTTTGCTTTTCCTGCATGCGATACAGAGTTCTCGGCGCTAAACTCTTATCAAATCCTAGAAATCGCGGTGCCACATGGAACTCACACAATCACTTTCTAAGCCGGTCGTTGCAATCGCACTAGTGCTGGGTGCGACCTTTGGGCCCAACCTGTCATCGGCCATTGCCGTCACCGGCAACCAGGAGATTTCCTGCGTCGATCTGGACACGGTTGCGCGCGCCAACAGTGCGATCAAGCGCAACCGCAACGACGCCACCGCCTATGTCTGCCGCGCCCGGGCGCATCTCAATCGCCGCAATTACCGCGGCGCGCTGGCCGATTTGTCGCGCGCCATCAAGTTGCGGCCGGACGACAAGGCCATGTACGTCGAGCGCTCGCGGGCCTATTTCGTGCGCAAGGATTTCAAGCGGTCGCTGGCAGATCTGGACAAAGCCATCGTGCTTTCGCCGGATGTGCTGACACTAGTTGAACGCAGCAACGTGCACGCCATGATGAAGAATCTGGACGGCGCGGTGGGCGATCTGGACCAGGCGCTCAAGCTGTCGCCTGCGTCAACAGAATTGCATGTGATGCGCGGCCAGCTGTATTTTGAGTTTGACGAGTTCGTTTCCGCCGAGGAAAGCTTCAACCGCGCCGTGCAGCTTGCGCCGAACAACGCCGCCGCCCGCAAGGGGCGGGGCGCCGCGCGCACCAAGCAGAGCCAGCTTGCCCTGGCGATGGCGGATTTTCAGAGCGCGCTGAAGATCAATCCGCGCGATCCCGAAGTGCACTATCTACTGGCGTTGTCCACCCTGCGCTTCGCCATTGAGACGCCGGGCAACGATGGCGCACGCTTTGCCGAAGCGCTCAAGAGCGCACAACAGGCGATCGAGTTGCGCCCGGATTACTTTGACGCGATTCTGTTGCGCGCAAACATCTATCTGGTGCGTGAAGAGTACGCCGAAGCCGTCGAAAGCGTCGACGCCGCGATCGTGCTCGATTCGCGCCGCGCGGAGGCCTATAGCCTGCGCAGCCGCATCCATCTGGACAACCGCGATTTCAAACGCGCCAGTGCTGATGTGCGCCGAGCCATCAAGCTGGATCGCAAGCTGGCCGAGCCGTATTGTGTTCGCGCGTCGATCAGCGCCGAAGGCAACCGCACCGCCGCGGCGATCAAAGACTTTGACGCCTGCCTGAAGCTTGCCAAAGATCGCGACATGCGCGAATGGGCCAGCTACGAACTGAATGCATTGCGTGCCACAGCCAACTGAAACGGCGCTGGTTCGGTGGAGCGGTGGTCGGTGGAGCAGTGAGCGGTGGGGCGGTAAGCAGTATGCGGTAAGCACTCACCGCTCCACCGCTCACCGACGTACCGGACCACCGCTCCATCGCTCATGCGGTATCATCTTTGCCCTTATGTCCAACAAGGTGCCAGTCGCGGTGCTTGGTGCAACCGGCGCTGTCGGCCAGCGTTTTATCCAGTTGCTGCAAGACCATCCGCAATTTGAGCTTGTCGCGCTGACCGCTTCCGATCGCTCTGAAGGCAAGCGCTATGCCGATGCGGTGAACTGGGTCATCGAAGGCGATGCGCCGCCCGCCGTGCGCGATATGCGCCTGCTTGCCACCGATCCCGCTGCGTTGGCTGCGGCCGGTATTCAGCCGCGCGCGGTGTTCAGCGCGCTGCCCAATGAATCCGCGCAGAGCGCCGAACCGGCTTTTGCGCAAGCTGGCGCACATGTCTTCTCCAACGCCAGTTTCCACCGCATGCACGCTGACGTGCCTTTGGTAATACCCGAGATCAACGCCGCCCATCTTTCATTGGTGAAACACCAGCGCGAACGGCGCGGGTGGAGCGGCTCCATCGTGTGCAACACCAATTGCACCGTGGCCGGCCCGGCCATGGTGTTGCGCCCGATCTACGATCGCTTTGGCGTCAAGCGCGTGTTTTGCGTGTCGATGCAGGCGGCGTCGGGCGCTGGCTATCCAGGCGTGCCCTCGCTCGACATCATCGACAACGTGATTCCATTCATCAAGGGTGAGGAAGAAAAGCTGGAAGCAGAAGCGCGCAAGCTGCTGGGCGCGCTTAACGACGGCGTTATCGCCGAGCCGGCATTCGGCTTGAGCGCCCATTGCAACCGCGTTCCGGTGATCGATGGCCACATGGTCAGCATGTCGATCGAAACCGACCGGCCGGTGACGCCTGAAGCGGCCATTGAGGCCATGCGCGCATTTCGCTCCGAGGCCGTGCTTGGCCTGCATAGCGCGCCCGCGCAGCCGATCGTGGTGCGCGACGAAGCCAATCGCCCGCAAACGCGCCGCGATCGCATGACCGGAGGGGGGATGAGCGTGGTCGCCGGCCGCGTGCGGCCGGAGCCGCTCTTCGGCCATAACGGCATAAAGTTAATGACGCTGTCGCACAATACGCTGCGCGGCGCGGCGGGCGGCAGCATGCTGAACGCCGAGATGTTTTGGCGCATGGGGCTGGCGGACTAATCCGCCGGCTGCGACTAACTACCGGGAGTGTCGCGCGCCTCCGCTCGTCGCGCGCGTAAGTCTGCATTGTTTGCGAGGGAGAAAACATTATGAAGAACATCGCCGTTATCGGAAGTGGCTATGTCGGTCTCGTAACCGGCACTTGCTTTGCCGACCTGGGCAATTCAGTCATCTGCGTGGATGTGAACGAAGAACGCATCCGCAATTTGCAGAACGGCGTCATGCCGATCTACGAGCCGGGTTTGGAAGAGATGGTGCGCCGTAACATCGCCGCCGGCCGAATTACGTTCACGACATCCTACGACGAGGCGCTCAACAATCCGGAGCAGCCTGCCGAACTGGTCTTTATCGCGGTGAACACACCCATGGGTGTCGATGGCGAAGCCGAGCTGCGCTATGTGCGCTCTGCCGCAGAATCCATCGCCAAGACCATGGATCACCCGCTCATCATCATCAACAAGAGCACCGTGCCCGTGGGCACCGGCGACTGGGTGTCCGACATCGTGCGCAACACCCAGCCCGCGCCGATTCAGTTCAGCGTTGTCAGCAATCCGGAGTTCCTGCGCGAAGGCGCGGCCATCACTGATTTCATGAATCCCGACCGCGTGGTGCTGGGATCGCTGCACGAAGACGCGGCGCAGCGCGTGGCGCAGCTGTATCTTCCGTTGCGCGGCCCGATCATGATCACCGACCTGCGCACCGCCGAGATGATCAAATACGCCAGCAACGCCTTTCTGGCCACCAAGATTTCGTTCATTAACGAAATCGCCAACATTTGCGAGGCGCTGGGCGCCGATGTCAAGGAAGTGGCAGCTGGCATGGGCTACGACAAGCGCATAGGCCGCGCATTTCTGGACGCCGGCCTGGGCTATGGCGGATCATGCTTCCCGAAAGACGTGAAGGCGCTGGCGCACATGGCCAACGTGCAAGGCAAGCATCCGCAGCTGCTCGAAGCGGTGATGACCATCAACACCGACGCGCGCCGCTCGATTGTGGCCAAAGTGCGCAACTTGATCGGCAACAACGGCGCGCACCTCAACCGGCTCGAAGGCAAGGTGGTCAGCGTGCTTGGCCTCGCATTCAAGGCGAACACCGACGACATCCGCGAGTCGCAGCCGATCGACATCATTCGCATGCTGCAGGCCGATGGCGCCAAGGTGCAGGCATACGATCCGGTTGCGATGAAAAACGCCGCGCAGATGCTGCTGAATGTCAAGCTGTGCGAGGACACCTATGAGTGCGTCACCGGCGCGGACGCGGTCATTCTCGCGACTGAATGGAACGAGTTCAAGAACATCGATCTTGACCGGCTCAAGCGCCTGATGCGCACGCCGGTGGTCGTCGATGGCCGCAACCTGTACGATGCTTCGGCCATGACCGACAAAGGCTTCACTTATCGCGGTGTTGGCCGCGGCTACGCGTAGACCAGCTTGTGGCGAGCCGCTATGTCAGCGGGGGCTGGCTATTGCCATCCAGCCCCCGCCTTTGTTTTTCGAAACGCGCTCAACGCGCCTCGCGCCGGATGTTTAAAGTTCGTTTAACCTGAACGCAACACCGCATTAACGCGCGCACATTACGCTCATCTCCCAGGCCACCGGTTCCCCCGCTCGGAAGCGGCTGACACAGGTGAGATGTCCAATGAATGATGCGATGGCAGCGCCCTACACTTCGGCGGCGACAAGCGAGCGAGTCGTGGAACGTGCCACACGCGGCGGCTCTGCTGATTCAGTCAAGATGACCCTCAACCGGGTGTCGGTGTTTTACGGCGCCTTTTGCGCGGTGCACCAGGTCAGCATGCCGGTGCGCGATCGCCGCATCACCGCCATCATCGGCCCATCCGGCTGCGGCAAGAGCACGCTGCTGCGTTCGCTCAACCGTATGAACGACCTGGTGCCAGGCGCGCGCGTCGAGGGGCAGTTATTGCTGGACGACGGCGATATCTATGCGCGCGCCATCGATCCAGTGGCCGTGCGCCGGCGGGTGGGCATGGTCTTTCAACGGCCCAACCCTTTTCCCAAGTCGATTTATGAGAATGTGGCCTATGGCGCCCGCTTGTCGCAAAGCCTCTCGCGCCAAAGCATGGATGAGCTGGTCGAACGGAGCCTGCGCGGCGCGGCGCTCTGGGACGAGGTAAAAGACAAACTGCAAAAGCCGGGCACCGCGCTCTCAGGCGGCCAGCAGCAGCGCTTGTGCATCGCGCGCGCCATCGCCGTCGAGCCTGAGGTGATCCTGATGGATGAGCCCTGCTCGGCGCTGGACCCCGTCGCCACCGTCAAGATTGAAGAGCTTATGCAGAACCTCAAGCGCGAATTTGCGATCGTCATCGTCACGCACAACATGCAGCAGGCTGCGCGCGCCAGCGATTACTGCGCCATGATGATGATGCGGCCGGACCGGGCCGGCGAACTGATCGAATTCGACGAAACGGCCGCCGTGTTTACGCGGCCCAAGGACAAACGCACCGAGGACTATGTCAGCGGGCGCTTTGGATAGACGCCGCTCACGGATCACCATGCCTACACTGTCAACCACGCGCAGCCAGCTGGACCGCGAACTCGCCGTGATTCGTGACGACGTACTGCGGCTGGGCAGCCAGGTGGAAAGCCACATCGAATGGTCGGTGCAAGCCTTGCGCGGGCACGATCTGCGCCTGGCCCGGCGCGTGGTCGATGGCGATGCGCGCATTGGCAGCCTGCGCTTCAAAATCGAAACTGAGTGCCTGGACTGTCTGGCGACGCAACAGCCCACTGCGCGCGATCTGCGCAGCCTGCTGGCCGCCATGCACATGGCCGGCGAGCTTGAGCGCATGGCCGATCACGCCAAAGGCGTGGCCGGCATCAGCTTGCGCAGCCATGAGCTGCCTGAATCGGTTTCAATGACGACGCTGATGCGCATGCAGGTTGCGGCGTGCAGGATGCTGCATCTGTCCATGGACGCGTATGTTCGCCAAGATGAGGCGCTTGCCCGTGTGGCCGCCGACCAGGATGTTGGCATTGACGAGCTTTATCTTCTGGCCGTTCGCCAGGCGCTGGATGAGGCGCGTACCCACAATGGCTGGCTGGAACTGGCGACCTATTGCGTTTGGGCGGCGCACAATCTTGAGCGCATTGGCGACCGTGTGACCAATGTGTGCGAGCGCGTTCTCTTTCTTGTCACTGGCGAATTGGGCGACTACGTGCCGAGCCAACCCATTCGCGCATAGCCGAGGACCCATGCCAAAGATACTCATCGTTGAAGACGAACTGCTGTTGCTGGATCTGCTGGCGCGCCATCTGGAAGACGAGGGCTATCAAGTCGTCACCACCACGCGCGGCGACGAAGCCATCGAGCTGGCGCGCCGCGAGAAGCCGGATCTGTGCGTCGTTGATGTGATGCTGCCCGGGCTGGACGGTCTGTCGATTTGCCGCATCCTTCGGCGTGAGTCTGACGTCGCCATAATCTTGTTGACCGCGCGCGCATCGGAAATGGACCGGGTGATCGGGCTGGACAACGGGGCCGACGACTATGTCACCAAGCCCTTCGGCATGCCGGAGCTGACCGCGCGCGTGCGAGCGGCGTTGCGGCGCGCGCCCAAGCGCATGGGCAGCCGCCTGACCACGGGCGACATCGATGTCGATCTGATCGGCCGCCGCGTCTACCGGCAGGGCGATGAAGTGCGGCTGAGCCACAAGGAATTCGAGCTGCTGGCCACGCTGATGCGAAACAAGGGCGCGGTGCTGTCGCGCGAGTTTCTAATCACCCAGGTGTGGGGCTACGACTTCAACGGCGATGTGCGCACCATCGATGTGCACGTTCGCTGGCTGCGCGAGAAGCTGGAACCCGACCCCTCCGCCCCGCGCCATCTGCAAACGGTGCGCGGTGTGGGCTACCGCATCGACTGATCGCGCGCTCAGCGGTCGTTGACGCCCGGCACACGATTTGCGCGCAGATGCGCATGTTGTTCTGCACCCACACGGATTGTGTTCAGGAAGCGTTCTGGCCCGCCGCAGCGCGCATCGAGATAGGCGATCCTGAATGCTTGCCATGCCCCTGCGTGTAGTTTGACGCGTGAGCGTTAAGTTGCTGCGTCTTTGAATGTTAATGGCTCTTAACTTTCGCTTATTGATGCGTTAAAAGCCGGTGCTTACGCTGACCTTTGGATATACGAATTTTCAAGGGAGAGAGAAATAGACCATGAATAGTCGATTGATCAAGTTTTCGGTTGCCGCAACGGTTAGCGCCGCGGTGATCGCCACCAGCAGCGGCGCATTTGCGCAGACCAAGCTTCCACCGGTTTTGCCCGCCGAAGTCAAGGGCAATATCGTGATCGCAGGCAGCTCGACGGTGTATCCGCTCACGCAAAAAGTCGCCGAAGACTTCAAGAAAGACGGTTACGCCGACAACATTACGGTCGACAGCATCGGCTCAGGCGCCGGCATCACTCGATTCTGCCGCGGCGAAATCGATATTGCCAACTCAAGCCGCGCGATGACGCCGGCTGAGATCGAAACGTGCAAGAAAAATGGCCGTGATCCGATTCAGTTTCAGGTCGGCATCGATGCGCTCACCATCGCGATGAGCCGCCAAAACAAGTTTGTCAACTCGCTCAACCGCAAGCAGATCGCGCTGATCTATAGCGGTAAAGCGATAACCTGGAAGGATGTCAACGCCAAGTGGCCGGCAGAGCCCATCAAACTGTTCAGCCCCGGCACTGACAGCGGCACCTACGACTATTTCGTCGAAGAAATTTACAAAGAAGAGAAGGACGCCAAAGTGCGCCGCGCCATCGTGTCGGCTGTGCCCGGCATTCAGCTCAGCGAAGATGACAACGTGCTGGTCAAAGGCGTTGAAGGCAGCCAGTATGCCATCGGATACTTTGGATACGCCTATTACGTCGAAGAAAAGGCGCGCCTGAAGGCTGTGGGTTACGAAGGCGTGCTCCCGAGCGAGCGCACGGTTGGGAATAGTTCCTACAAGTTTGCCCGACCGTTGTTCATCATCACAACCAGCAAGATCATGAAGGACAAGCCGCAAGTGGGCGCGTTTGTCAACTATTACTTCACCAATGTGGAAAAGGTGATCAAGAGCGTGGGTTACTTCCCGGAACCCGCCGCGAAATTGAACGAAATGCGAGCTGCATATCTAAACGCCATCAAGTAGTTTGGCACGCTTCACGATGAACAGGGCGTGGCTGGCTAACCGGTCGCGCCCTTTTTGTGTGTCTTGACAAGCCGCATTCATGCGCTAAGTCTGATCCGTTGATAACTCAAATTTATTGAACTCTTAATACTCCGAAGTTAATCATCTGGTCCAGTTGCGCGCGGGTTGAATAACCCCGCCGACCGCTGTTGGAATTGCTTATATGGTAGACGCTCAGCCCATCGCTTCTTCTCAAACACGCGCTCGCCGGGCGACAGATATCAAGAAAGTGCGGCGGCCAATTGAAGATCTCGTGCGCGCCGTGTTGGTTGCATGCGGGGTGATTTCTATCTTCACTACGCTTGGCATTGTGCTTGTGTTGGGCACTGAGGCGCTGAAATTCTTTCAGTCGCCAGAAGTGACATTTGCGGAGTTTTTTACCTCTCAGCGCTGGGCGCCCGAGGGCGGGCAGTTTGGCATCGCGCCGCTTGTCACCGCCACGCTCACCACCAGCGCCATTGCGATGCTGGTGGCCATTCCCATCGGCTTGTCGGCCGCGATCTATCTCAGCGAGTACGCCTCGCCGGCCGCGTCGCGCGTGCTCAAGCCGGTGCTGGAGCTGTTGGCTGGAATCCCCACCGTGGTCTACGGCTACTTTGCGCTGACCTTTGTTACGCCGCTGTTGCGATCTCTTCTGGGCCAGGACACGGTCGAGGTCTACAACATGCTGTCGGCCGGCCTGGTGATGGGCATCATGATCGTGCCACTCGTCGGTTCAATCAGCGAAGACGCGCTTAGCGCTGTGCCGCGCGCCTTGCGGGAAGCTTCGCTGGGGCTTGGCGCGACCAGGCTGGAGACCACCTTTCGCGTGGTGGTGCCGGCCGGACTGTCCGGAATTATCGCCGGCGTCATCATCGGCATCTCGCGCGCGGTGGGCGAGACCATGATCGTGTCGCTGGCATCCGGCGCCGGGCCAAACTTCACGCTGAACCCACTCAAGGGCGCTGAAACAATGACCGGGCATATCGCGCGCATCAGCAGCGGCGACCTGAGCTACGAGTCGATCGACTACACCAGCCTGTTTGCGGTCGGCCTGACGCTGTTTGCCATTACGCTGGTGCTGAATCTGATCAGCCGTTATTTTGTCGCGCGCTTTAGGGAGGCCTACTAACTCATGCGCAGCGACAACAACCTGCCGCAACGGCAGACGATTGCGGCCATCGGACGGTCGGTGCTCTTTTTGTCCATGCTGTTTGCCATGTTTTCGCTGGCGGTGCTGTTCGGCACCATCATCGATCAGGCCGGCGGCTATACTGTGACGCAGTTTTCGAAAGACCCCGGCACTGTGGCGGAGAAGCCCATCGCCGAACTCAACACCTTGCAGCTGGTACGCGTTCTGCGAAACAACATCACCGGGGCGGCGTATGACAACCTGATCGCCGGCACGCTGGAGCAACGGGATGGCGCCGCGCGCGAAAAGCTTGTCCGGGCTGTGCTGGCCGCTCCGCCGGAGACATCGGTCAGCGATCTGCCGCTCGCGGAACTGGGCGGGCTGGAGATCGTGCAGAACATCATCGAAGAGCGCTTTGGCGCGGAACGGGTGCGCCAAATGGCCGAGGCGGAGCTGAACACCGCCAGCCAGGAACAGCTGGCCGACTTTGCGCGTGCCGAGTTTATGGTTCCAGTTTCCGAAGCAGATTTGACCGGCGGCCCGAAGCTTGAAGACGTCGACTTTGAGACGTTGCTGACCATCATCAACGAACGTTTCAACGATGCGCAATTCGCAAAATACGATGTGTCCGAACTGGCCAACGAGTCGCCCGAGCAGATCATTGAGGTGATTCGCAAGGAGCTGGTCGGCACGCCGGATGAAAGCGCGCTGCTTGGCAAGCCGCTGGCCGAAGCCAGCTCCGAAGAGCTTGCGGAGTTTTTGCGTGGACGTTTTGCCGAAGAAACATACGCCGCCGAAGTGGGCGTGTTTGTCGCCGAAACCGTGCCGCATCAGGAATTGGAGGCGCTGGTTCGCGCTGAACTGCTGCAGCCGATTGACCCGGCCGTGTTCAGCCCCGGGAAATCCATTGGCGATCTGAGCGGCCGGGAAATCGCCGCCGCGTCACGTGCCAATCTCGACGACGACCGCCAACTGGCGCTGGCGACCCTGGCGCTTGAACCGCTGGGTCGGGAAGCGCTAATACAGCGTATCGAGTCCGACGTGCTGGTGCCTAGCGTGGCGAAGTCGTGGGGGTTGTTCCAGTCCATCTTTGACAAAGCTGGCGTCGAGCGCGAAGCCGCGGCGTTGTATCCCGGCGTTCCCGTGGTGTTTCGCGGGTGGGTGACGCCCAACTTTCTGACTCAAGTCATGTCGAGCCGGCCTGAAGAGTCGGGCATCCGCACCGCTCTGCTCGGCTCGTTGTGGATGCTGATGCTCACCATTGTGATCGCACTGCCGATTGGGGTGGGGGCGGCCATTTATCTGGAAGAGCTGGCAGGCAAAAACCGCTTGAGCCAGCTGATTCAGATCAACATCTACAACCTCGCCGGCATCCCGTCGATCATCTATGGCATGCTCGGGCTGACGCTGTTTGTGCGCACGCTGGGCGATTTGATGGGCATCACCAGCGGCGCGGCATTCGGCGTGTCCGACACAAACGGACGGACGATATTGAGCGCCGCTTTGACCATGTCGCTGCTGATCCTGCCGCTCATTATTGTCAATACGCAGGAAGCGATACGCGCGGTGCCCTCGACCTTGCGCGAAGCGTCGTATGGCATCGGCCAGACCAAGCTGCAGACGATCTGGCATCATGTGCTGCCATCGGCGCTGCCGGGCATTCTTACGGGCACGATTCTGGCCATGTCGCGCGCAATTGGTGAAACCGCCCCGCTGATCGTGATCGGCGCCTCGACGTTTATCGCCGTCGACCCGAACGGCCCATTTTCGAAATTCACGGTTCTGCCGATCCAGATTTACAAGTGGACGTCGCTGCCCGATGAAACGTTTCGCAATGTGGCGGCCGCGGCGATCGTCGTGCTGCTCGTGGTGCTCGTGTCGCTCAATCTCACGGCAATACTTTTGCGCAACAAATTCAGGAAAAGAATGTGATGGAGACCAAAGTTCAGCTTGAGAATGTGCACTGCTTCTACGGCAACTTTCGCGCCGTGCACGATGTCACGCTGCCGGTGTACGATCGCCAGATTACATCCATCATCGGGCCATCCGGCTGCGGCAAGAGCACGCTTCTGCGCTCGATCAACCGGATGAATGAGTTGGTCGGAGGCAGCGTCAAGGGCAAGCTTTGGCTGGATGGGCAGGATTTGTATGCGCCGGATGTCGACCCGGTGAAGGTGCGCCAGCGCGTGGGCATGGTGTTTCAAAAACCCAACCCGTTTCCTCGCTCAATCTACGAAAACATCGCATTTGGCGTGCGCCAGCACAAGCTGGCCTCCAAAAACGAGATGGACGGCGTGGTCGAGTCATGTTTGCGGCGTGCGGCGATTTGGGACGAGGTCAAGGACAAGCTCAAAAAGAGCGCGCTTGAGCTTTCGGGCGGGCAGCAGCAGCGCCTGTGCATCGCGCGCACCATTTCTCTGGAGCCTGATGTGATGTTGATGGATGAGCCGTGCGCGGCCCTGGACCCGATCGCCACCGGCAAGATCGAGGACCTGATCCAGGAGCTTAAGAAGGAATACACCATCGTCATCGTGACGCACAATATGCAGCAGGCGTCGCGCGCGAGCGACTACACAGCCATGATGATGATGCGGCCCGACCGGGCCGGCGAAATGATTGAGTTTGATCAAACGCAGCACTTGTTTACCCGGCCCAAAGACAAACGCACCGAGGATTATGTGAGCGGACGCTTTGGCTGACTGTTGCTACAGCGTGCAGCGTGCGTAATCGGAACGTGCTGCATGCGTATTTCGCGCAGTGAACTGCACCTGCGCAAGGTGGTGGCGGGTTCGGCCTTTTTGGCGCTTACAACCTGCGCAAATGGACTTAGCGTTGGGCCAGATGAGCATTTCTGTTCAACGTCGGGCTGTCGTTTGCGTCGCAATTTGTGTTATTGGCCTGATCTTCACTTCCGGCCAGGCCAGGACAACGGCCCAGGAGCCGCCGACTCTGCTGCAACTTCGTGTGGTTGTGCAGGGCCCTGCGCCTGATACGGACTGGGAATTTGCCCACGAAGCCTTGGGTGTGAGCACGTTTCTGCCGGCTGCCGGCACAGAAACGTTTATGGCATATCCAGCGGGGCAGTGGCGGCTTGCGCAGATTGCCAAGGCCAACTACAGAACTTCTGTTGCCTGTGAAGGCGCAAGCTGGGAGCCGTTGACGGGGCAAGAGGTGCGCATCGAGATGCCGGCCAGCGGCGTAGTGTTGTGCAGCTTTACAAACACATTCGAGCAACAGGAGGACGCGACGCCGACGGCCGAATCGCCGCCCGCCGATACAGCCACACCCAGCACGGCTGAACCAAACGCCACACTTCGCCCAACGCGCACACATAACCCGACCAAGACGCCGCATCCGACCAAGACCCCGCGCCCCGCAAAGACGCCGCGCCCAACCAAAACACCAAAGCCATGACGGCGACGCTCGCCGCATGACACAAGCGGTTGTTGGCATACACGAGCGGTCGCATTTCCTTTCGCGTTTGCTTGCGCGCCTTGAATCGCGCGCGCAACAGCGGCATAATGCACCTCTGCAAAATTCACGCCGCGCAGATCTCTGCGCGGTGTTGTTGCGTGAGGCAAGCGAGAAGGGATGGCCAAGTCAACTTCATCGAAGACGGTTCAACAGCTTCAACTTTCGTTGCTGAATATCACAGAGGACCAGGCGGTCTCGCTGGGCGGCGCCAAGGCCGAGATTGACGCTGCGCTGGACATCGCCTTTGACGGCTTTGTTGGGAATGAAGGCACGGTCAACCGGCTGCGCACGATGCTCAAAGCCGCCAAGCTGCGCGGCGATGGGCGGCTCAGCCGCGTATTGATGTTTAGCGGCCCGGCCAGCGTGGGCAAGACCGAGCTGGCCGGCCGCGTGGCGCGCGTTCTTGGCTTGCCGTTTCTCAGCGTCGACGGCACGTCGGTCAAGACGCGCGAGCAGCTGGCTTCGATGATCAACGATACTATCGAAGGCCACAACCTGCAGCCCAAGTCGCTCGGCAAGGTCGGCGGGTTGACCACCATCAAGCTGCCGGCCATGGTGATCTTCATCGACGAATTCCACCTGGTGTCGACGCCGCTGCAAGAGGCGTTGCTGACGGTGACCGACAGCAACAACCGCACCATGATCGTGGAGCGTCCCCAGCGCCATCGCCTCAACGCCGAAGAGGTAACGTTCATTCTCGCCACCACCATGGAGAGCAAGATCACCAACGCGCTGCTGACGCGCTGTGACAAGATCGAATTGCGCCGCTATGGCCGCGATGAAGTGGCGCAAATTTTGCAGAATGCGCATCCGCACATCAACTTCGAGTTGTGCCAGATGATCGCCGATGCCTCGCGCTACACGCCGCGTGAAGCCTTGCAGATCGCCGTCAACGTCAACGATGCTATTGCCGTGGCCGAGCCCGATCAGTCGATAGACAGCGTGGTGCGCGAGGTCATTCGCAGCCGGGGCTCGTATCTGAACGGCATCACGCAGCGCGACGTGGCGCTGTTGCGCATTTTGCATGATGCGCGCAAACCGATGTCGCTGACTGCGCTGGTCGGTTCACTGCATCTGAATACGCCGAGCGAGCTGACTGAAATCCTGGAGCCCTACCTGATTCACCGCCGCTGGATCGGCATCAGCAGCAAAGGGCGCGAGATCACACGCGATGGCATCGAGATGCTCAAGACCATCGAAGAGTTTGAGCGGGCTCAAAAGCAAAAATAGCGCGTGAAAACGCAAAGCGGCCGGCATTGCGCCGGCCGCTTTGTTTTTTGAATCTGTTTGCCCTATGGCACGATCACGGTGTCGATGACATGGATGATGCCGTTGGCGGTCTGGATGTCGCTGGCCGCGACGCGCGAGCCGTTGACATAGACACCCTCAGCGTCGCTTGTGACGGTGAGCGTGGCGCCTTGCAACGACTTGAGCGCCGCGCCGTTGACGATGTCGTTGGCGCTGATGCGTCCGGGCACGACATGCGCCTGCAGGAGGCCGCTCAGTTTGGTTTTGTCTTTGAGCAATTCGGCCAGCTCTTCATCGGTGAACTTTGCGAACGCCAGATCGTTGGGCGCAAAAACCGTAAAAGGACCGGAGCCCGAGAGCGCGCCGGTGAGACCGGCTGCGTCGATGGCGCTCAACAGCGTGGAGAACCCGCCAGCGCTCAACGCGGTTTCCAAAATGCCCAAGCCGTTGGGCCGCGCGACGCGTTTCGGCTCGTATTGGCCGCACTTGTCGCCGGGCGCGAACGCGTCCTGGGCGAAGCCCATTTCGACCTTGTAGGATTTGCCCGGGTCATTGGCGTCGATCCGGATAATGGGCGTGGTGGTGTGAAAGCCTTTGACGGCAATGGGCATCACATAGTACGTGCCTGGCCGCGCGGTGACGCCAAATGTGTCGCCCTTGCCGACGTATCCGCACGAAAAGTAGCTGCCGCCGTTGGTCACCTTGTACCAGCCGAACTGAGTGGGCTCGCCCGGATCGCGTTTGCCGTTGACGTTTTTGTCCAGGAATCCGACACCGCCGACGATGGCGTCACCCGCGCCAGCGCGGGCTTCAGGCGCATAACCGCCAAGCGTAAGAGCAATTGTCGCGCACGCCGCCAGGGCCAAGCCCTGCCGAAATTTGGTTTTCATGTTTTTCTCCTCTCGACTATGCAATTTGGCGCGACTATAGAAAGCGTGCTTTAAGCTTTGTTTGCGCTTTTGTTAAGCGTGTGTGATCTGGGATGCCAGCGGTTGAAATGCTCCGTCGAGTAGAATCGGCGGCGAGGAAATCCCGTGATTCCACAGCTACACATCTGTTCGCACCCGCTTGCCCAGCACAAATTGACGCTTTTGCGCCGCAAAGAGACGGAACCCAAGAAATTCCGCGAAGTGGTGCGCGAAATTGCGACCATGCTTACGCTCGACGCCACCGCCGACTTGCGTCTTTCAGAACAGCCCATCACCACGCCCATGGGTGACATGATGGGCACGCATGTTGCGGAAAACATCGGGTTGATCCCGGTGCTTCGAGCGGGGCTGGGCATGGTCGAAGGCGCGCTGGAAATGCTGCCGAGCGCCGAAGTCTGGCATATTGGCTTGTATCGCGATGAACGCACGCTACGGCCGGTCGAGTATTACAACAAGTTGCCGGTGAATCCAACCGTGCAGTTGTGCCTGGTTCTGGACCCGATGCTGGCGACGGGCGGTAGCGCCGCGGCCACCGTTGACATCCTGAAGCGCTGGGGGGCGCAGCGCATCAAGTTTGTCGGGCTGATCGGCGCGCCGGAAGGCGTCAAACGCCTCAACGATGCCCACCCGGATGTGCCGATCTATCTGGCGGCGCTGGACGAAAGGCTGAATGACATCGGTTATATCGTCCCGGGCTTGGGCGACGCCGGTGACCGACAATTTGGCACCGCCTGAGCGGCCGGGCTTCTGACTGTTGATGCCGACTTAGGCTACCGCAAATAGCTTCGGAGCCTCACCGAGAATTTTGCGCCTTCACGAGCGTAGTAAAACATTCATGGAAATCATCAAGACCCTCATCGACTTTGTTCTGCACATCGACAAACACCTGGCCGACATCATTGTCGCGTACGGGCCGTGGATCTATGGCATTTTGTTTGTGATCGTGTTCTGCGAGACGGGCCTGGTGGTGACGCCATTTTTGCCCGGCGACTCGCTGCTGTTTGCAGCGGGCGCGCTGGCCGCGTCGACCGGCCAGCTCAATGTTCTCATCCTTTGGGTGCTGCTGGTTGCGGCGGCGATTTCGGGCGACGCAGTCAATTACTCGATCGGGCGCAAAGTAGGCACGCGCGTGTTTAGCGACAACGCGAAAATACTGAAAACCGACTACTTAAGGCGCACGGAAAAGTTCTACGAAAAACACGGCAACAAGACGATCATTTTGGCGCGCTTTGTGCCGATCGTGCGCACGTTTGCGCCCTTTGTGGCGGGCGTGGGCAGAATGCAGTATCGCAACTTTGCCACCTACAACGTGGTGGGCGGAGTGGTGTGGGTGACGCTTTTCCTGACGGCCGGCTATCTGTTTGGCAACATCCCCTTCGTCAAGGAAAACTTTGAAATTGTCACCCTCGGCATCGTGCTAGTTTCGGTGTTGCCGATGGTGTTCGAGTTTCTGAAGGAACGCCGCCATCGCGCCGAAAGCAAAGCCGCAACTCAGCGCTGATCAGCACGCCATGCGAAAGCGCGGATGGGCCATCCAGCTTTCGAGCGTTTCAGGCGTGGCCACGTGATACTCAAACGGCTTGCCATCGCTGGTGCGTCCGGTAACTGTGTGCGCCACGGTCAGCTCGTCGATCAAATCCGTCAGGTCAACCACCCCGTTCAGGCGGCGGGCGATTTTGAGCGCCACTTCCGCAAGCTTGCGATGTGCTCGTTGGCTGTTCCGTTTTGAGGTCAGGATCACCTCGTGAGTCAGGCGGGCGCCGGTCAGCCGCTCCAGGGCGGCCACTTCCACGGCGGCGCGCTGCATGGCCGAGGGCGCCACGCTGTGCAGCACTGGGCCGCCGTCCGAGACAAGCACGTTGTACGCGTTGACAAGGCGAGCGATCCATTCGGCGTCGGCGGCGCCGATGGGGCGTGAGGAGATGACGATGGCGAGCGGTCCCACTTCGGAACGATGATAAGTCATGATGCGCGATCGTGCGCGCCGGCGGCAAATACCCGCACCTGCGCGCAGTGAATGACTATACGGGCTATCACGTAGCTTCAGAACGGAGGGAAGTTGGAGCCGGGCGGGGCTTTTGGACCCGGCTGCCGACAGATTTGCGTGAATGTCACTGCTTCCGCAATCGCGGTTCGCGTTTGACTTCGCATTGGTACCGTTGTCCGCCTCCGTGTTCGTCATCGTTTGCGACGCACACTCGGACGAGAAGACGGATACGGTGTCGGAGCTGGCGAAAGAGTGGGACTGTAAGCCGGGTGCATTTTCTTCAGGGGAGCGCGCTTCCCTATAGAAAAACGCACCCTTGTCAACCGGGAAAGGCCGTGCCCGTGTAGACTGAACCCTCAAGGACATCTTGCCATGGAATACCGCATCGAAAAAGACTCACTCGGCGAAGTGCGCGTGCCCGCGACGGCCTACTACGGCGCCCAAACGCAACGCGCGGTCATCAATTTTCAAATCAGCGGCCAACGGCCGTATCGGGCTTTTGTGTGGAGCATGATTGCCATCAAACGCGCGGCGGCTGAAGTCAACCGCGATCTGGGGCTGCTCGACGCGCGGCTGGCCAATGCCATTATTCAAGCGGCGGATGAATGCTTGAACGGAGCGCTGGCCGATCAATGGGTGGTCGATCCATTCCAAGCCGGCGCCGGCACCAGCCACAACATGAACACCAATGAGGTGCTGGCCAACCGCGCCTCCGAGATTTTGGGGGTACCGCTTAATAGCGCGGACAAAAAGCCGGTCGGCTCCAACGACCATGTCAATATGGCGCAAAGCACCAATGACACCACGCCGACGGCCATCCGCCTTGGCGTGCTGTGGCGGCTGCCTGAACTGCGCGCCTCGATCCAGGCGCTCATTGCCGCGCTCAACGCCAAGGCTGTCGAATTCGACGGCGTGGTCAAATCCGGGCGCACCCATCTTCAGGATGCCGTGCCCGTGCGGCTGGGCCAGGAGTTTGGCGGCTATGCCCGCGCGGTGGAACGCGATCTGGAGCGCATTGAGGCCGCGGCGGACGCGCTGCGGCGCATGCCCATCGGCGGCACCGCCACCGGCACCGGCTTGAACGCGCATCCGGACTATCACCAGAACATGGTGCAAGTGATGTCGCGCATTTTGGGACAGCCGCTGCACACCAGCGACAATCTCTTTGAAGGCATGCAAAGCATGGCCGATGCCGCGCACTTCAGCGCCTCCATGCGCACGCTGGCCGTGACGCTGACGCGCATCAGCAACGATTTGCGTCTGCTGTCGAGCGGCCCAACCACGGGCTTTGACGAGATTCGCTTGCCGGCGGTGCAGCCGGGCTCCTCGATCATGCCGGGCAAAGTCAATCCGGTGCTGGCGGAGATGCTCAACATGGCCATGTTCCATGTGCAGGGCAACGACCACACCGTGGCGCTGGCCGCGCAAGCGGGCCAGCTTGAGCTGAATGTGATGATGCCCATCATCGCGCACAACTTGAACGAGATGACGCATGTGACCATCGGCGCCCTCACTGCCTTTGTGAATTTCTGCCTGGTTGGCATCACCGCGCAACGCGAAAAGGCGACCGGCTGGCTGGCCAAGAACGCGATCGTGGTGACCGCGTTGAACCCGGTGATCGGCTACGCGCTGGGCGCCGAGCTGGTCAAAGAAGCCATGAAACGCAACGCCACGATTCGCGAAGTTGCGGCCGAACGCATCACAGCCGGCACGCTGAGCAAAAAAGACGGCGCACCCATCACGCTGGCCGAAGTCGACGCGGTGCTGTCGGACATGCACAAGATGACCGAAGGCGGGCTGGGCGGGCCGGCGGGTGGCGGCTAACATGGCGCGTCCCAAACTGATACAAACGGCACTCTACTTCGCTTCGTTCGTTTTGCTGGGTGGAACGTTCGCCATTGTTGGCCCGACGCTGAGCAGCCTCGCTGCGCATGCGCAGGTCGGCCTGGCCGAGATCAGCATCGTGTTTACGGCGCACGCCACCGGCTATCTGGCCGGCTCGTTGCTGACCGGCCGCGTTTTTGACCGGATGCGCGGACACCCGATTCTGGCAGTCAGTTTGCTGTGCATCACCACCATCATGGTTGCGATGCCGCTGCTGAAGTCGTTGTGGCTGCTGGTGGTGGTTCTGTTCCTGCTCGGCATGGTGGGTTCGAGCATCGATGTGGGCGGCAACACGATGCTGGTGTGGACGCATGGGCGTTCAGTGGGCCCGTTCATGAACGCGTTGCACCTGATGTTTGGCGTGGGCGGGCTGCTCTCGCCGCTGCTGGTGTCTCTGGCGTTTAGGACGCAAGGCGATGTGCATGCGGCCTATTGGGTGCTGGCAGCGCTTGCGGTGCCAATCGCGCTCTTTGCCGCGCGCGTACCCAGCCCGGCACATGGCGACGCAGAAGCGCGCCGGGATCTGGGGCAGACGCGCAATACGCCGCTGGTCTTGTTGCTGGTTCTGTTCTTTTTCACCATTGTGGCCGCGGAGTCGGGCGTGTCGGGCTGGCTGAGTACCTACGCCATGCGTTTTGGCGCATCGGAGGTCACGGCGGCCCTGGTGACCTCCGCGTTTTGGGGCGCGTTTACGCTGGGCCGCGTTCTTGCCATTCCCATCGCCATGCGCGCCACCCCTGAGCGCATGCTGGTTGGCGGTGTCGCCATTGCACTTGTGGGCATGGGGCTGTTGGTCACGGGTGGCGGGGCCATGCCGACGACCTGGGCGGGCGCCATCGCGGCGGGGTTGGGCATTGCGTCGCTCTTCGCCACGGGCATTGCGTATGCCGAGGGCCACATGGAGATTTCGGGCAGCGTGACCAGCTTCTTTCTGGGCGGCGGCAGCGTTGGCTCCATGGTGATGCCGCTGATTATCGGCTCGGCATTTGAGCGCTACGGACCGCAGTCGCTGCCGGTGATCATGTTGGCGGTGCTGGGACTGGGTGCGCTCACGCTTTTCGCGACATTTCGCGTGGCTCAGGTGGCGCCAGCGCGGCCGCGCGCCGCCGATGTGTGACGTGGAACGAATGACGCGCGGTCTATAATCGCGCGCATGTCATCGACACCATCGCCGCAGGACGACGACGAGTGGCGCGTTGCCGAAACCCCAGGCGGCTGGGAAGATGAGCAACGGCCGGTTCGTCGTGCGCCGCGCCGGGCCAAACGCGCCCAGCGCGCCTCGTTTTTGAGCGACCCAGCAGTTCGGCCGCTGCTGGCGGTTGGCGGATTGGCGGTGGTGGGGATGTGCGCACTCGGCTGTTTTGCCGTGCTGCTCTTGCTACTGGGCGGCGCGGGCGACCGCATTGGCGAGATTTTTAGGCCGTCGGAAGCACGAGTGACACCGCAGCCGACCGCGCCCATTTCGGAAACGCTGCGCAACATCGTGTCCGTAAACGGCACGGCTGTGCCGCCTAGCATTCCCTCGCGCCTTAACGTGGGCAGCCGCAGCTTCGAGATACTTCCGCTGAGCATCAGCGACGACCGCAAGTGGACGTATGACGTCAACAACAAGCGCGCGGCATATTGGGCGGTGGGCACGCTGGTGAACTATGTCATCGGCCTGCACTCGAGCACTGAAAATCGAGAACTGTATGAATCGATACAGTTAAACGATTTGCTCAGCCTGGACAGCAGCAACGGCACGCAGCGCTATCGCGTGGTGCAAAAGACGAAGGTGCAGGCGTCGGACGTAGCGCTGGTCGCAGATCCGACAGCGCCTCGCATGACGCTGGTCATGCTGGGTCAAAGTGGCGAAGAGCGCGATGTGGTCATCGCGCAGTACACCGATGAAGGCACGCCCAATCAGCCGGTGTCGCTGGGGGCGCCGGTCAACCTGGGTGATGGGCGCGTGGTTGCGCTGAATGCGCGGCTTGTGCCTGGCGGTTCGGCCGGCTTAATCGAAGGCAAGAACTATTACCAGGTCAACATTCGCGTGACCAATGTGGTGACGCGCATCTTGGACGCCGCGCAGTTTTACACGGAACTTTCGGATGGCCAGGGCAACCGCTATCAGTTGGCGCCAGCCGGCGCTTCGGCGGCCGGCGCCTACGGCTGGGCCGCGGGCGCGCTGCAGCCGGGCGCCAGCTTGACTGCGACGGCGGCGTTCGAAGTGCCCAGCAGCATGGCCGGACCGTATCTGGAATGGCGCTTCGCGCTCGATCCGGCCAACCCCTATGTGGCCAAAGTGGCCATCGCCTATCAGCCAATTTTCGTTGATCCGACGCCGGTCGCCACAGCGCAGCCGCGTGTGCGCGTGGACATCGCCGCAGCCAACATCTCGCCGGACGGAACCGAGCTCAACGTCATCGGCAATTTGACCAACTTGACCGGCGAACCGCTGACCGTGTCGCTAAAAGATACGCAGCTGAAAGGCGCGGATGGGTTGCTGACGCCGCTGAACAGCAGCTCGCTGCCCGGTTTGCCGTGGGAAGTCAACCCCAACGGTACGCTGACCTTCAAATTGACCTTTGCCAAGCCTGCGCAATTGCCGGCAACGTTTACGCTGCTGGATCAAAGCGTGCAAATCGCGCCGAACTAGCGGGGCGGTGTGCGGTGGGTCAGTAAGCAGTAAGCTGTGACCGATCACTGACCCACCGCTAAACGGCCACCACGAACGCGATGGCGGTGTCGCGTTCGTGAGCGATTGACAGCGACCATTCGCGCCAGCCCAGCTCAAGCGCCAAAGCCGAAGCGCGCCCATGCAAAAGCAGCTGCGGTTTGCCGCGTTCGCCGCTCAGCACTTCGGCCTCGTGCCAGCCAATACCGGCGGGGTTGAGCACCTTCATGCCCACGCCCAACGCTTTGGACGCCGCTTCCTTTGCGGCAAAACGCGCGGCTAGCTCGGGCAAGCGCCCACGGCAGTAGGCGATTTCGCCTTGCGTGTACACGCGCATCAGAAACCGGTCTCCATGGCGCGCCAGCGCGGTGCGCACGCGTGAGATGTGGAGCAGATCGACACCGGTGGCCAGCATGGGTGGTTTATGCGCCAGCAGTGACCAGCACGAAATTCTCCGGGTCGAGCCACTTTTCAGCGACAGCCTGGATCGCCGCCACCGTCACCGCGTTCACCCGCTCGTGATACGTGATCAGGTAGTCCAGCCCCCGGTCGTAGCGGATCATGTTGATGATCTGACCGGCGATGCCCTCGTTAGTCTCCATCTGCAACGGCATCACACCGGTGAAATAGCGCTTGTTGTCTTCAAGCTCGCTGGACTTGACCTTTCGCGAGCGCATGCGCCGCATTTCGCTCAGCGATATTTCAAGCACGCGTTCGATCGTGCTGGGGTTGGTGCCGGCATAGATCGACCAGGGCCCGGCCACAATGTCGCCTTCAAAGCGGCTGCCGATGTAGTAGACCAGCCCTTCTTCCTTGCGCACACTTTCACCCAGGCGGCCATACATGCCAAACTGACCGAGGATGCTGTTCATCAGCGTGCAGGCCAGCCAATCTGGATCGAGCCGCGAGGCGGCGGGATAGCCAAGCAGCAGATTCGACTGGCTTTTACCGGACATGGTCACGTGTTTGCGGTGCTGGCCGCGAACAGGCGGCGCCGCGGGCACGGCCGGCCGCTCTGGCCGGGTGGCCGACCAGTCGCCGAATGCAGCCTCGATGCGGTCGCGCGCCTCTTCGGCTTTGACCGCTCCCACCACGACCATCGTCATGCCGCCCGGAGCGAAGTAGGTATTATGAAAATTGCGTACGTCCTCCACGCTGATGGCGCGCGCGGTTTCCGAATAGCCGTCGCTTGAGTAATGAAACGGATGCGCCGACGGGTAGGCCAGTTCATAGAAGGCCATGCTGGTCATCGCGCGCGTGTTGTTGGCTCGTTCCTGCAAGCCCGTCAGCCATTCCTCGCGCTCCTTTTCAATTTCCTGCGCCGGGAATGTGGGATAGCGAATCGCGTCGCTGAGCAGATCGAGCATCATGGGCAGGTCTTCCGCCAGGCTTTTGCTGAACAAGCCCGTGGTGAAGACGCCGCTGGAGGCGTTCATATTCGCGCCGACGGATTCGGTCAGCTCGAACATGCGCTCATACGGATAGCGACGCGTGCCGCGCATCAGGCAGTCGGTGGTGAACCCGGCCAGCCCAGCCAGCGCGCGCGGTTCGTCAAATGCGCCGGCGTTCATAAAGCCGTTGACCACAACCGCCGGGCTGTTGAAGTTTTCGTACACAAACACG